>SLCE01000020.1 GCA_007125985.1 Ectothiorhodospiraceae bacterium
AGGTGGGCACCAGCACCACCACCGGTGATGGCGGCATGACCGCCGAGGAGCGTGGTCAGTCGAAGACCCTGGTCTACCAGTATCTGCCGTCGCGCTACGGCATGAACCCGGATGATCTGCGTAAGGCGGACGCCATCGAAGTGGTGCTTGGGCAGGGGGCGAAGCCGGGCGGCGGCGGCATGCTGCTGGGGCAGAAAGTCACCGACCGCGTCGCCGGCATGCGCACACTGCCCGTGGGCGTGGATCAGCGCAGTGCCTGCCGGCACCCGGACTGGACCGGACCCGATGACCTGGCGATCAAGATTCTGGAACTCCGGGAGATCACCGACTGGCAGGTGCCCATCTACATCAAGGTCGGTGCCAGCCGCACCTACTACGATGTGAAACTGGCGGTGAAGGCCGGTGCTGATGTCATCGTGGTGGACGGTATGCAGGGGGGCACCGCTGCCACCCAGGAGGTGTTCATCGAGCACGTGGGCATTCCCACGCTGGCGGCTATTCCCCAGGCTGTCCAGGCGCTGCAGGAAATGGGCATGCATCGGGAGGTGCAGCTGATTGTCTCCGGCGGTATCCGCAATGGCGCGGACGTGGCCAAGGCCATGGCGCTTGGCGCCGATGCGGTGGCCATCGGCACCGCGGCGCTGATCGCGCTGGGCTGCAACGATCCGCGCTATGACGCGGACTACCGCCGCATGGGGTCCGCCGCCGGGTTCTACGACGACTACCAGGCCGGTCAGTGCCCGGCCGGCATCTCCACCCAGGATCCGGATCTCGCGGCGCGGCTCGACCCGGTGGACGGCGGTCGCCGCTTGGCCAACTACCTGCGCGTGCTGACCCTGGAGGCCCAGACCATGGCCCGGGCCTGCGGCAAATCCCATCTGCTCAATCTGGAACCCGAAGACCTGGTGGCGCTGACTGTGGAGGCGGCCGCCATGGCCCGGGTTCCGCTTGCCGGCACCAGTTGGGTGCCGGGGGCTGAACGCTAGCGGGAGACGGAGCATGCAGGAGCAGAAAGCCGTCCTGATGGATGGGCGTGCGGTGGCGCGCCGACTACGTGACGAAGCGGCCGAACGGGTCCGGGCGCGGCTGGATGCCGGTCTTACGGCGCCGGGTCTGGCTGTGGTGCTGGTGGGAGACGATGCTGCATCCGCGGTCTATGTGCGCAACAAGCTCCGTGCCTGCGAGGCCGCGGGCCTGGTGTCGCGGGAATACCGCCTGGCGGCGGACACCAGCCAGGCGGAGCTGCTGTGGGTCATCGACCGGCTCAACCGCGACCCGGCGATTCACGGCATCCTGGTCCAACTCCCGTTGCCGGCAGGCCTGTCGGCGGATGCGGTGATCGAGCGCATCGATCCGGCCAAGGACGTGGACGGGTTTCACCCCTGGAATCTGGGCCGGCTGGCGGCGCGCCAGCCGGCACTGCGCCCCTGCACGCCAATGGGGTGCATGCACCTTCTGGATGCATACCGGGTGCCGATCAAGGGTGTGCGGGCGGTCGTGGTTGGTGCATCCAACATCGTTGGACGGCCCATGGCGCTGGAATTGTTGCTGGCCGGTGCTACGGTAACGGTCTGCCACCGCTTCACAACGGCGCTGGAGGCAGAGGTCCGCGCCGCGGATATCGTCATTGCCGCGGCCGGCCGCCCGGGGCTGGTGCAAGGGGAGTGGATCAAGCCCGGTGCCACGGTGCTGGATGTGGGCATCAACCGGCAGGCTGACGGGCGCCTGGTTGGGGATGTGGAATTCACCTCGGCCGCTGCACGGGCCGGGCATATCACGCCGGTGCCGGGCGGTGTCGGTCCCATGACCGTTGCCTGTCTGCTGCAGAACACGCTGGATGCCGCCGACCGGCTCTCCGGCGAGCAGCGTAGGGCCCTACCCGCATAGGGCGCGCCTCCCCGGCGGACGCTTGTTGTTGAACACCTCAGGGCCCTCCCGGTGATCACTTGGCTCATCCACCGGGTGGTGATTCTGGTGCCAGCGCGGAACGCAGCGCTTAGGGGCCCTTCCGCGTAGCGGAAGGTGCCGATCCGGCCGCGGGCCGGAAACACTACCAGTCAGAGTTCGACTTCCAGCGTTTCCATGAGACTGCGGCCGGTGCGCCAGGCGAAATCGTCGCCCCGGTCAGAGCCAAACACATTGCCCGCGTTGGGCGTCAGGCGGGTTTCCGGTGGAATACGCCCACGCTGACCCAGGCCTGCCGGTCCAGCAGGTGCTGCTCCAGATTGAGGTTGCCGCTGATCGCGGTTTCCGGATCCAGATCCGGATTGGATTCCACGTAGTAGTCGGCGCGCCGGAATTCTCCCGGCGTCCGCGGCTGTAGCTTGTGTGGTCAGACAGATCAGCCCCAGGCTTGGCAGTCCGCGGAGCGTGCACTGAGCGGTGTCTACTCGGTTTATCAAAGCGTCTCCATGATTGGTGTCATGCAGGCGGCGGTGGAGCGCCTGTCCGCTTATGGCATGACACTTCAGCAGGTTCCGTGCCCGCCCTTAAGGAAGCACTCGGTAGGTGGCTCCCAGGATTCGGCCGAAGGCCATGCACCGTTACTGCGTCATGGCGGTGCGCCGCCGATGTGCGCTTGCACCAGGACGGGGCGCGCGCCAGTCCCTGGTGGTCATCCCGGTGCGGCAAAACGGTGCGCACCAAGGCGGTGCCCGCTTAGGGAAGCGCTGATTCATCCCCAGAGTGCTCCGATGCTGGGATATGGCCCGATGTTTGCTTGGCTGTTGTGCGTTGGTGCCGCGGAACGAGTCCGCCGCACACGGTTTCATGCAGTCAGGAGGTTCCGGAATGACGGTCGAGGGGCGGGCGATCACAGTCACCAGCATCGTGGCTGATGCGCAGGAGGTGCCGGTGGCTGAGCGCATTCACGCGCTGGAGCATGCGCATGGCGTGGAGACGCTGTTTCTCGGTCGCGAGGACATGGCGCGCCGCCGCCTTCGCGCCAACACCGATCACGGTACGGAATGCCGCATTGCGTTGCCCCGGGAGCAGCGGCTGTTTGACGGGGCGGTGCTGATGTTGGGGGATACCCGTGCCGTGGTGGTCCGCCAGGAAGCGGAAACCTGGCTCAGTCTGCGGGCAGCGGACAGCGCCACGGCCCTGGAACTGGGCTACTTCGCCGGCAATATGCATTGGCGCGTGCGCTTCGAGGGCCAGGTGCTGCACATCGCCGCAACCGGCGAGGTGGACGACATGCTCGCAAGGCTACAGCCCTTGCTGGAGGGTGGCGGCGTCAGTCGGGTGGACGCATGACCGCGCCCGCGCATCTGTTTCTCCTGCTGCAGCATGGAGACACCTTCTTCCCGTCCGGCGCCGTGTCCTTCTCCTGGGGATTGGAAGGTGCCTTTAACGAGGCCTGGGTGGGCTCCAGTAACGAACTCGCGGAGTTCCTGGAACTGCAGCTCCGCAATCGCTGGGCCACCGCCGACCGTGCCTTCGTCCATGCAGCGCATGAACAGTCCACGGATCCGGCCGCCATCGCTGAACTCGACCAGCTGCTTGAGGCCATGACCCTGCCGGAAGAGCAGCGCCTGGGTTCCCGGCGGGCAGGCGGGGCGCTGCTACTGGCCCACGAGAAGCTCGCAACACCTGGAGCGGCTGACTACCGCCGCCGCCAGCGCAGCGGAGATGTGCTCGGGCACCTGGCCGTGGTGCACGGCATGCTCTGTGCCGGTCTGGGTTTGAGTGCCGAGGAGTCGGCTGTGCTTTCCGCCTACACCTGCTGTTCCGGCCTTCTGGGGGCTGCCGTACGCCTTGGTCTGGTAGGGCATGTGGACGCCCAGCGCATCCTGGCGCGGGCTGGTCCGTTGATCGCCGAACTCACCGACCCGCCGCCGCCAGAGGCGGACGAGGCCACCAGTTTCACGCCCAGGCACGACCTGGCGGCCATTTGCCATGAATCCCAGCACGAGCGGCTGTTTTCAAATTGATCGGAGACCTTTGCCATGCTTCTTACACCCACCGAACTTGAACGGCTCACGATCTACACGGCGGCCGAAATCGCCCGCAAGCGCCGCGCCAAGGGCCTGCTGCTGAATTACCCCGAGGCGGTGGCCCTGATCTCGGACGAGATGATCGAGGGCGCGCGGGAAGGCCGCAGCGTGGCCGAACTGATCGGTGCCGGTTCCCGCATTCTCACCACCGATGACGTGATGCCTGGTGTGGCGGAGATGATGCCCATGCTGCAGGTGGAGGGCACCTTCCCCGACGGCACCAAGCTGATCACCGTGCATGAGCCGATCCGCCCGGGCGAGAAGAAGATCGAACACCCGGTGGAACCCGGCGCCATCCTGCCCGCCGACGGTGATATTGAATTGAATGCCGGCCGAAGCCGCGCCCGCGTCATGGTCACCAACACGGGTGACCGGCCGATCCAGGTGGGCAGCCATTTCCATTTCTTCGAGGCGAACAGGGAACTGGACTTCGACCGCGCCACTACCTTCGGCATGCACCTGGATATTGCGGCCGGCACGGCGGTGCGGTTCGAGCCGGGAGACGCCATCGAGGTGGAATTGGTGGCCTTTGGCGGGGATGCGGAAATACGGGGCCTGAACGGCTTGACCGAGGGGTCGACGCGTTCGGACGAGGTCAAACAGGCAGCGCTGGAACGTGCCCGCGCCGCCGGATTCAAGGGAGCCTGATCCAATGATAATGTCACGGCGCGATTACGCAGCCATGTTCGGCCCCACCACCGGCGACTGCGTTCGCCTGGGGGACACCGAACTGCTGGCTGAGGTGGAACATGACCATGCCTTTCCGGGCGACGAATGCCTGCATGGCGGCGGCAAGACCCTGCGCGACGGCCTGGGGCTCATGTCCGGCTACAGCAGCGCCGACGGGTCCCTGGACATGCTGCTGTGCAATGCCCTGGTGATCGATCCTGTGCTGGGCATCATCAAGGGGGATATCGGCATCAAGAACGGCCGCATCGTCGGTATTGGAAAGGCCGGCAACCCGGCCATCATGGACGGCGTCCATCCGAACCTGATCTGCGGCGCCTCCACTACGGTGCGCGACGCCGAAGGCATGATTGCCACGCCCGGCGGCATCGACTGCCATGTGCATTTCGACAGCGCCCAGCTCGTGAACCACGCTTTTGCTTCCGGAATCACTACCATGCTGGGTGGCTCCCTCGGCCCCATTACTGTGGGCATCGACAGCGGCGGCCCATGGAATGTGGCGCGCATGCTCCAGGCGGCGGAACAGTGGCCGATGAATTTCGGCTTCCTGGGTCGCGGCAACTCGTCCCAGCCCCGCTCGCTGGAAGACCAGATCGAGGCCGGGTGCATGGGCCTTAAAATCCATGAGGACTGGGGCGCCATGCCGGCGGCCATCGATTGCTGCCTGAGTGTGGCCGACGCCATGGATTTCCAGGTCGCCCTGCACACCGACACACTCAATGAAAGCGGTTTCGTGGAGGATTCACTGGGCGCCATCAAGGGCCGCACCATCCACATGTACCACGTGGAAGGGGCCGGCGGCGGCCATGCGCCGGACATCATCCGCATCGTCGGCGAATCCCACTGCCTGCCGTCCTCCACCAATCCCACCAACCCCTACACGGTGAACACCTTCGACGAACACCTGGACATGATCATGGTGTGTCACCACCTGAACCCGGCGGTCCCGGAGGATGTCGCCTTCGCAGAGTCCCGCGTGCGGGCCGGCACCATCGCCGCCGAGGACGTGCTGCATGACCTGGGAGCGATTTCCATGCTGGGCTCGGACAGCCAGGGCATGGGCCGGATCAACGAAGTGATCTGCCGCACCTGGCAGCTTGCCAGCAAGATGCGGGTGCAGCGTGGCCGCCTGTCGGAAGAGCGTACCGCGCGTGGCGACAACGAGCGCATCAAGCGCTACATCGCCAAGTACACGCTGAACCCGGCGCGCGCCTTCGGCCTGGATCACGAGGTGG
Source organism: Ectothiorhodospiraceae bacterium (assembly GCA_007125985.1). GTDB lineage: Bacteria > Pseudomonadota > Gammaproteobacteria > Nitrococcales > Aquisalimonadaceae > LSCE01. The sequence continues at coordinate 5,918 of SLCE01000020.1, forward strand.
GCTCGCTGGAACCGGGCAAGCTGGCGGACATCGTGCTTTGGAAGCCGGCCTTCTTTGGCAGCAAGCCGGAAATCATCGTCAAGGGCGGCTTCATTGCCTGGGGCTCCATGGGGGACAGCGCCGCCTCGCTGATGACCTGTGAGCCGTTGATTCAGCGCCCCCAATGGGGCGCCTTCGGCAAGAACCCCGGCGCGCTGGGGGTGAACTTCGTCGCCCAGGCAGCGCTGGATGCCGACATCCGCGGCCGGTTGGGCCTGGAGAAACGCCTGGTGGGCGTGCGCAACACCCGCACCATTGGCAAGGCCGACATGCTGCACAACACCGCCTGCCCCGAGATCCATGTGGATCCGGAAACCTTTAACGTCTACGCCGATGGCGAACTTGCCACCTGCGAGCCCGTGGCAGAGGTGCCGCTGGGCCAGCGCTACATGCTGAGGTGATCATGGCCAGTGTACTTGCTGATATCGAACAGCCCGAGGCCGCCCCGGGTCCTGCCCGGGTGGGCATCGGTGGGCCGGTTGGCTCTGGGAAGACTTCGTTGATCGAGGTGCTGCTGCCCAGGCTGCAGGAACGTGGCTATCAGGTGGCGGTCATCACCAACGACCTGGTCACCAAGGAAGACGCCGACCGCATCCGCAACAGTGGCCTGCTGCCGCCGGAGCGAGTCCTGGCAGTGGAAACCGGCGCCTGCCCGCATACCGTGATTCGGGAGGATCCCACGCTCAACATCGAGGCCGCCGAGCGCCTGGAAGCGGATTTCCCGGATCTGGACCTGATTCTGGTGGAAAGCGGTGGCGACAACCTGGCCTCCACGTTCTCCTTCGATCTGGTGGATTACTGGATGTTCGTCATCGATGTGGCCGGCGGCGATGATATCCCGCGCAAGCGTGGCCCCGGCGTACTGCGTTCCAATCTGCTGGTGGTCAACAAGGCCGATCTGGCGCCCCATGTGCGCGTGGACCTGGATCAGATGATGACGGATGCGCGAACGGTCCGTGACGGCCGGCCGGTGGTGCTCACCGACTGCCATCGCGGCACGGGGGTGGATGAACTGATCGACGTGCTGGTGAAGGAGACCTTGTTCCGGTGAACATGGCACTTGATCCCCGGCTGCTCAACGCGCCGTCGCTGTCTCGGCTGCGCTTTGCCCGCAGCCCCAACGGGGAAACCTTTCTCGCTGAACAGCTGCTGCGCTTCCCCTACCACATCACGCGGGTGCACCGGGCCGTTGCCCGGGCCGCGAGGGCGGACCTCTGCCTGCAGGCCCTGGGCGGGGGTCTGGTGGAAGGCGACAATATCCGCCTGGATGTCGGGTTGGGCCCTGGGGCCCAGGCGCGATTGACCACCCAATCGTCCAACAAGATCCACAGCATGCGCGGTGGCCGCGCAGCCCAGGACGTGCGTCTTTCGGTCGCCTCCGGCGGCTGGCTCGAGTATCTGCCGCGCCCGCTGATCCTGTTTCCGGACAGCCACTCCCGTAACCGCACCAGTATCACGCTGGAACCGGAAGCAGGCGCTGTGGTGGTGGATGCCTTCTACCCCTACGACCCTGCGGGTTCCGGCCGCCCACCCGTCCAGTTCAGCAATACGGTGGAAATGCGTGCTCCGGACGGCCGTCTGCTGGTGCGCGACGCGCTGGCGGCCGGCAGCGAGGATTTCCGCCGCCACCGTTTACCGGAAGGGATGTCCTGTCAGTGCGGTATCTTCCTGCTGGGACGTGCGGGTGAGACCACGGCGCTCAAGGGGTATCGCCACCGCAGCGACCAAGTGGATCTGGCCTGCAGCCGGTTGCCCAACAACACGGGCTGGTGTGCCCGCGGCTTCGCCAGTGGTGCGGAGACGCTGTTGCAGGCCGTACATGCGCTGCTGGCCCGGGCCGGCGTTAGCCCGTGAACAGGTCACCATCTACCTGTTGCCGGTAGACGCCATTGCCAGCTATCCCGTTGAGGATGGGGGTTCGTTCCGCCATGCCGCCGCCCCGGTGGTGATTGCATGTACAATGTTCCCACCGACGCCAGGGTAGCGCACGGGGACGAAGCCGGCATGGACATTGCGATCGGACTGATCACGGCCGCCTTGGTGGCCCTGCTCTGGAACAAGCCGTTCATCCGTCCGGGACGGCTGCTGGTAGGGGCACTCACCGTGGCCGTGGGTGTCGCATCAGCGGTCTGGCCGCTGGTATTCATCGGTGCGGCCGTGCTGGTGCTGGCGGTGAACCCGGAGCGGCTACGGGCCAGTGGCAAGGCCGATTGAGGAGCGGGTGTTTCCCTCGGCGCTTCAAACCGGTGGAGCACCGCTGTGGCCAGCCTGTCGAGCGGCTCTCCTCTCCTCCACAAAACGTTTGAGATTCAGCCCCTCCACCCGCATATGCTCCCGCACCGCGTCGAATTGCCGCTTGTTCAGACGTGCGCCGATGGGCCCCACGCGAACCGCGATCTCGGCGACGAACCGGTAGCGACCGCCGTCCGCGTCTTCCAACCGGAACACCATGCGCGGAATCACCAGCCGCATCAGCCAGTGGGCGGGGGCGAATTCGATATGCCGACCACCGTCAACGCGGGTGTAGACCACCTCTTTTTTCAATAGCTTGCCGGCAATGACCTCTTCGAAGTACACCCGGTGGCCCACGCTGAGCCCACGCCCGTGCGTCCAGCGGAGCACCTTGTGATCCGGATGCCATGCCAGGTAACGGGCGTTGTCCATGTCATCAAAAAAGGCGAACACATCCTCCGGCTCGGCATCGATCTCGATGGAATCCCGCAGAATCATGGCGTGCTAGTCTCCGGAGTGGTGGTTTTGCGTGGCCTTTAGCCCGGGAGGGCACGGGCCGACTTCTACCCAACAGCGTAAGCGGTGTTGCAGCTTGCCGGGAAAGTCATTAGCTTACTAATAATCCCGTGCCGCACCTCAAGACCTGGCGACGGCAAGCAAAGACGAACTTTTCACAACGAGCGAGGAGAACACCATGCTGGCAATCGTTGCCAAACTCAGGGCCGTCGAAGGCAAAGGCGCGGAACTGGCTGAGCGTATGCAGGGCATCGCCGAGAAAGTCCGCACCGAACCGGCAAATCACGCCTATGCCGTGCACCAGGGGCAGGAAGATGGCGATCTGGTGATGATCTACGAGCAATACGACGACCAGGCAGCGCTGGATGCGCACCGGGCGCATATGAAGGAGATGGGCGTGGATCTGCGGGGCCTGCTGGCCGGCAAGCCGGAGCTGGAATACTACAGCACGGCCGGCTGACATTACCGGGCAGGGTGCGCCATCGCACCCTGAATCAGGCGATGGGCAGCTGACACCGCGTTGTGTCGGCTGCCTGCGAACGCCACCTTGCAGCGCACGCGGTTGGCTCCGCAGAACATCATGGGAATAGAACAGTGTTCCCCTAGTGGCCAACGCCCGTCCTTAGCCCGGGTGCGACCTCAAAAACGGTAGCCAACGCCAACCGTGGCGTGATGCAACCAGGCAAAGGTGTAGACACTGCTGTTATCGGCACCGCCTTCCATCGTGCGATACCCCCCGTAGACATGCCAGCCGGTGGGCAGTTCGTGCCGCAACTGGATGGCAAGGTCAGCCGCACGCCCCTGTGGCGCGGCCGCCCCCTCGAAATCGAGCACCAGTGATGTCCGATCGGTTAAGTGATAAGCGCCATACAGATGTAGCAACGGCACGAATCCGAGATCGGTCTTTTTCGCGCGCACATTGTCTTGGCGCAACGCGATATGAGCATCCCTGACCAGGAGTGCGGCGCCCAGCCCGAGATCCCAGTCCCCACTGCGGTGGAACATCCAGCGATAGGTCAGCCGGTAGGTGTTGAACTTGTAACTGGCGCGGGTCGGCGTATCCGCCTCGAACTGTTCGCCGTCGAACTGCACTGTCCGGTCGAGGGTGCCGGTTCCCGTTTCCCTGATCGGCGCCAGGTTGAGCCGAACACTGTGCCGTTCGTTGAACTCATAGGCCACATACAGGCGTACATAGGGATCGCCGCCGCTTCCCGTCAGATCCCGCAGGTCAACCGTCGTACCGGTATCCGATGGTATGCGGGCGCGATTGCGGCTGAACCAGAGGGCGCCGGTTTCCAACTCAACCGTCCAACTCGACGGATCAGCATCCGATGCGTGTAGCTGCCCCGGCACCGGCGAGGTCATCAATATCAGAACCACACAGCAGTAGAGCAGGCACCTGAGCATAGGGGGCATCCTGTGTGATGGGGCTTGGCAACAGCAAACCCGTTCCGGTGTGATGCGTTATCCAGGCTCCACGGAGAGACACGGTTGCGACCCTGGTGGGCAGTTCCGTATGGATTCGGGCGGATAGGAAACCGATGGTTTGGCCGCTATAGTGCTCCCCCGATCAACGACCTTCAATGCCAGTGTAAGGTTCCGACGGCGAACTTTCACTGCTTCAGTTGCTCGGCGTCACTCCGTGCCCGGGGATACAGGAACGAAAGCGCCGTGACCACCAGAGCGAAGGTGGCAGACAGCACCGGCCGGCGCATCCTTCGAAGGGAAGTGGTTGTATAGCGTCATCGGGGCAACGCCGGTCTCGGCGACGACACGGTCGATGCCGGTGGCGCGGCCAACTTCCACGTAGAAAAGCCGCTCGGCGGTCTCGAGCGGGGTGGTGCGCTTACTTGTTGGCATCGAAGCGGACTTTCTCGAGGCGCGTCTGAATTGCATCGCCGGGCGGTAACCGGCCATGGTTCACTGTTGCCGAGAAAAGCAGGGGCATGGGCGTCTGCGATCTGTGGAGGCACGGACAACAGCCATCAGCGCTTCCTTAAGCGGCTGCTGCGCGCCCGGCGGCGTTATACCCGGCGCGCAGCGGGACATGTTTAATCCGGGGTGCCCTCGATTGCGTCTACCGGCTTTTCGAAGGCAATGAAAAGCAGGCATTCTTCTTCCGAGCGGCAATGGGCAACGTGTGGCAGGCGCGGTGGTCCGTATGCGTAGGTGCCGGCGCGCATGACAACCGGATCCTGCCCGTCGTAGTCGACCTCGAAGGTGCCCGCCACAAGGATCATACGTTCGGCGGAGGTGTGCCAATGGTGCGGAATCGTGCTGTTGCCCGGAACACGCAGCAGGACGTCGGCGTTGTGCTCTGCGGGATCGCCTTGCAGTACCGCCAGCCCGCATCCATTGGGGAAGTAGTCCGGGCAGGGCCCCCATTCTAGATTCTCGGCGTCGGTATGGACGATGAAGGCCTTGTCGGAGTCGGCTAGGGCTTGTGTCACCCACAGGCCGCACAGCAGCAGCGAGAGTACAATGGCCGTTGCACTACAGCGCCTGGTCTTGTCATGTTCAATCATCGCGCACCTCCCTTCGTGCTTTGGCTTAGGTCAGGAAAAAGCCGGGCAAGCAGGCTTTCCAAGGTAGATGGGGAGGGAAACGGGCGCATCGCGAGAAACCGGTAGACCACCTACCGGAAACCCCGTACGTCCCTTTAAGGAGGCGCCGGGCGTGAGGATAATCAGCCTGGTGAAGTGCGTGGAATGCACCGCCTGCTCAACGGCTGCCGGACGCTCTACGTTTCGGCATGGCCTCGCGACGGAACGCCTCTCCGGTCACGACTGTGGAAGGGACGCCGTGCCACGAAGAATTCGTACGCGTAGTACTCGGAATGGCGGCGGTGCATCTCGGGCTCTTCGGCGATCCGGTCGAGTGCGGCCAGCGCTTCCGCGTCATCAGCATACTTGTCGCGCAATTCTGCAATGCGCGTCTCCATGGGCGTGTAGAAGTCGCTCCACCAGGCTTCATCGGGCAGGGTGAAGTGGCCGACGAGCTCGAAGCCACTATCGCGTATGGCCGCCATATCGTCGTCCAGCGTTCCCATCGTCGGATAGTCCGAGTCAAAAGCGGCTTTGACGACGGGAGGCGGGTTGTCCTTGCGCCACACCGCATCGGTGAACGCAAGGTAGCCGCCAGGGCGCAGCAGGCCGTGGCAGATTTGAAGCGCCTTTCGCAGGCCGATGCTGTAAAGCGCCCCTTCGGACCACACAAGGTCGAAACTCTCCGGCTGTTGCTCCAACCGGGCCATGTCGCCAACCACCGCGCTCACGCGCTGTGTCAGTCCGCGCTCCGCCGCTGTGGCCTGCAGCCGGTCGATGCTCGGCCGGTGGCTGTCGATTGCCAGGATACTGCCCGAGGTCATCTCCGCGAGATGAACAGTCTGTTCGCCGACACCGCACCCCAGGTCCAGTATCGCCGGGCGTTCCTGCAATTCCCGGCAAAGTCCGAGTGCCCTGGCGGCGCAAGCACGGTTGCCGGGTCCCTGCCGGGGCAGGCCTTCGCAGACCTTGAAGAAGATCTCCCGGAAACGCGCGCTGGGTTCATTCATTGGCCTGAATCTCCACAGTAGTGGGATAGCGCGCGCAGCCTAAACGGCCGCGTAGTTTTCTGGTAAAGGCCGACTATACTCCCAGAGTTTTGACCAAACGCTTTTGGTTAACAGGCCGAATGTCCAGGCTAATACGGGGTGGGCAGCGGCTGAATCCGCGGAGGATTGAGCGATGGTCACGAAAGCAGGCTGTGCTGCGGTATCTTCGCTTCTCTGTGGCTTCGCCCTTGCCGGGTGCATTGGTGGATCCAGCTCATCCGGCAATGGCGCTGGTTCAGCCGATGGGACGAGGGAAGACTCTACCAATGTGGGTGGACCCACTGGAGCGTCTGCCCGTGCGTGCCTGAACGACGCCTTGTATCAGTCCGGTACCACGAGCACCGCGATCTACGAAACCGAGCTCCATTTTGAGCGGGACGAATCGCTCCCGGATGGCCCCTTTAATATTGACGCTCAAATTGTCGGGCTCGTTGAATTTCAGGTCACCGTGTTGGGTACCTCGGTTTTTGAACCTACCGGTCAGGTTGCCACGGAAGTTGCGTACAGCATGGCCAGCAGCGCAACCATGGTTTATGAACTGGACGGTGAGACTTTTGAACAAGAAATGGAGCCGGATGCGGGAGATTCCCGCTTCTACTTCGACGTCGATACAACAGCAGGGCACGTGCGAACACTGGGTGAAATCAACATCGGCATCAATGATACCGGTGGCCTGGTCTCCACAAGCGCCGAGATCTATGACCCCTACGAACTCCATCGGTATGACCTCTCACCCGGAGACTCATACGAGCAAGAGTATGTGCACCGTTATGTTGATCAGGGTCTGGACGAGGGGTATCACGACTCGCTGTTCACCCAGACAGTGACCTACGACGGTCGCGAGACTGTAACCGTACCCGCGGGGACTTTTGAGGCCTGTCGTTTCACCATTTCTAGGTCATACGAACTGTCCAGTGGTACTCGCGAAACCACCGTAGAGCAGATCTGGGAGGCCGTGGGTGACGGTGTTCTACTCCGCTCCCTTGCCATCGAAGGAGGGCTTCAGAGTTTCGGAGAATGGCGACTTCTTGCGGCGACCGTTAACGGTGTTGACCTATAGATGTAGAAAGCCAAGGTCACGCTTCAGCTGGCTTACCTGAGGGATTCCGGTAGCCGGTGATAGCCGGAGCGAGGGGATAGGGTGAGACTGATGAGATGCCCCGTCAGCGCACTTCCACCCCTCGTCTCCGCGGAATCATCGGAAATTTCGGTCCAAGCTTAGTTCCCTCCAAGGCTTGGCGCGTAATCGCGACAGAACTGCGAGAACGATGTCGGCTCCCGACCCAGAATGTTCTGGACATGGTCCGTCAGCGTGTCGTCGTGGGTTTCGCCGTTGCGGTTGCGACGGTTAACGTCTTCGAGAAAGCCGGCGAAATCTTCGGGAATGCCCTGGGAGATCAGCCGGCGGCGGAAGCTGTCGTCGTCGAGTTCCACGTACCGGATGGGTCGCCCAAGCGCGTCTGAAAGTGCCTCCTCCGCTTGATGATGGCTTAGCGCCTCGGGTCCGCTCAGGTCATAGGCGCGATTCTCGTGGCCCGGCCGGGTCAATACCCGTGCGGCCACCTGACTGACGTCGCGGGCGTCGACCCGGCTCACCCGGGCATCGCCGATGGAGTCGTAGAAGGCATCCTCGTTACGGATGTCATCGCCCATTAGTGTGACAAAGTTCTGCATCAGATAATTGGGGCGCAGAAATGTCCAGGCCATGCCACTGCCCTGTATGTGCTGCTCGACCTCCCGGTGCAGCTGGCCGACGATGAAGGTATCGGTATCCGCCTTGAAGGAAGAGATGTAGACCACGCGCCTGACTCCGGCTTCCTTGGCGGCGTCCACCATCGGTTTTTCATGGACCACCTCCTGGGAGAGGAGAAACAGGGTGTCCACGCCTTCCAGCGCTGGCGGCAGCGTCCCGGGGCGGTCGTAGTCGATACTGCAGGTCTCCACGCCATCGACATCCAGCGGTCGGATATGAACCGCTGCGCGCACGGGTTCACCCTGCCTCACCAGCTCTTGCAGCAATTCGGAACCGATGGTTCCGGTTGCACCTGTGACAAGAATCATGCTGAACCTCCTCCTCGGATAACGGTTGCAGAGCAACGGCTTCGGTTGAACCGGAAGTCGTTGAACCGGAGGCTAGCGATAAAGTGCACCCCGGCGCTTCGCGCAGACGGGCCATGCCGCACAATTCAAGGAATGGCCTGTTCGGGCCATGGGTGGGTTAGATGAGGCCGGCGGTGGCAGCCTGTTTCGCGGCCGCGGCGCGCGTCGGCGCGTCCAGGCGCAACAGAATGTTGGCAACGTGCCGGTGCACGGTATGCGCGCTGATGCCCAGCGCGGAAGCAATCTCCGCATCGCTTATGCCCTGCCCGACCAGCCGAAGGATCTCCACCTGTCGAGGCGTGAGCAGTGGCGACCCGGAAGTACTGGTCTGCTCACGCCAGCCGCGGGCGCCCAGGCGTTTCAGGGTACGCCGTGCTCTGACGGTCTCGGCCCGGGCACGGTCCGGGCGTTCCAGGGCGGAGAGGACCGCGGCGAGTTCCAGTCGTACACGCGCGGCCTCAAAGGGCATTCCGGCCTGTTCATAGGCGACCACGGCGTCTTCAAGGCAGGCGGAGGCATGCTGCGGATCACCCCTTGCCCGGGCCAGGGCGCCGGCTGCGAAGTCCGCCGCCGCCTGGAGAGGCCCGGTACCCGCGACCGACGCGATGGCCTTGAGTTCCTCGACGGCCTGGGTGGCACGCACGTGGTCACCGGAAGCGGTGTCGATGCGCACTTGCAGCTCCAGCGCCGTTGCACGACTCAGGCGATTGCTGGAAGGGAGATGGCGCAGATAGGTCGCGATCCGTTCGGCAGCGTCCTCCAGGTGGCCGCGATCCAGAGCAACCTCCGCCAGACCAAGCATCGCCAGTGGATGCCAGTGGAACGGTCGCATCAGCGCTTCAGCTTCGTCCAGACATCCTTGACGTCGACGCAAATCCCCCAGGCGTATGGTCGTTTCGGCGGTTTGGGGAGGCCAACTGGCCTGGAAACAGGCCGCAGCCTCGCTCAGGGTGGATTCCGCCTCCTGCCAACGGCCACGGCAGGTCAGGAGCGTAGCGTAATGGGCGCGACAAACCCCCTGGCTGGCCGTGTGCGCCAGGCGCTCCGCGGCGTTCCGCATTATCTCGCACCACTCGGCGGCGCGCCCGAAATCGCGGGCCCGTTCGCAGGCGAAGATCAGCCAGCAGAGGACGGGTAGTTCCCAGATCGGCTCGCGCAACTCTCCGGCAAGCACCGCGGCGGCTGCCTCATCAAGTCGCTGCATGCCATCATCAACGCTGCCATCACTGACCATGGCCAAGCCTTGCATGGCGAGGGCCAGGACGCCGAGATCAGGGTCATCACAGGCCTCCGAGACGTCCAGGGCCATCCGGGTGCAGTGCCAGACTTGCTCGGGATCCTCGCCGTCAGTCAGGGACGCCCAGCAATCAAACAGGGCTAGCCAACCATGTTCCGGCGCTGTTGGCTGGCCCTTGAGAAGGCGGTGGGCACGCTGCCGCCAGCCACGGGCCACGGCCAGTTCACCGCGAAAGTCTTCGTGGTCCTTTCCGGCCCACATGGCCATGCGCGCGGCGCTCACCGGGTCGTCCTGTTCCCGGTACAGCCGATAGGCGTTTCGTCGCGCCCATAGGGCCTCCTCGCCCGCGTCCATGGCCAGCGCCGCCCAACTCAGGCCTTCGTAGACCTCGGCGCTGTCCCGGGCTTTCAATACTTCCTTGAAGGCGTTGCGGGCCGAGGCCCAGTCACCCCGTCGTAGGGCGTCTTCGGACTGATGTAAGAGTTCATCCAGACCAGCGCCTGACATAGCACTCTCCACTGCCAGTTGGCCTCGAATCGATGCTCCGCGGCAGGTCAAGATCCCGCTCATAGGGAGTGTAGAAGTCGTCCCACCCCGTTTCGCGCTCTGCGCCTCACACGCCAGTCCGTGCCGCGTCGCGTTACGACGCGGCAGTCTTGGCCAGCCGATTGCGGCGGAAGTCGGCCAGGGCACGTTCCACCTCGTGCTGGTGATTCATGACGAACGGGCCGTAGCCGGCAACCGGTTCGCCGATTGGCTCGCCGCTGCGTACCAGCAGCCGAGCATCATTGTTTGCCTCCAGTGAGACTGTGGCGCCCGCCTGGTTAAGAATGGAGGCGGAACAATCACCGCAGATGCCCCTAGAATTTCACCAGAGGCCAAAGTAGTCCCCGCAGGCGGCGGTGGCCAGGACGTTGTTCTTGAACTCTCCCGGGGAGAAGTCCTGCACCAGCGAGATCAGCCCGGACTGGTGATCCACCAGCAAGAGGGCCGCGTCGTTGCGGTCGAGCCGCTTGTAGTTGAATTCGTTGCTCATGGGAATGTCCCTGTCTTCTCTGGATGCGAGTGGCAGGCCAAGCATGGGCCCGGGGCAGCCGGCCGCCGCTGCGCTTGATATCGGGTTCACCCTAAGAGCAAGCATCCCGCCGACCGCTGTGCGCAGTGTAGGAAGCGCAAACCTCGCTGCGTAGAGCCGCCGGAAGAACACACCGTTCGGCGTGTGGAACGGTCATGTCGGGCCCTGTGGGTCAACGGATCCTCGGCACCGAATCCAACGATGGATTACCGCCCGGGTGAAGGGGGTTCCGCCCGTGCCCGGTCATCGACAGGACCGGCATAGAGACTCGGCATCTTGCGAAGCAGGTGCCTACGCGATGGGTTCCAGAAGCTCGGGATCGTCGTTCCGGGGGGTATTCACGCGGGTGCTGACCGGGTAAGCGTCCATCAGTTCGGCGGGGAAGGGTGCCAGAACCGACCAGGCATCGCTGCTGGAGCCTTCAAGCCAGGCACCGCACTGCTCCGGAGTCACCATTGCCGGCATACGCCCCTTGGCATGAATCTGCGCGACCATGGGGTTGGCCGGAACGGTGATGATCGTGCACGACTCCAGCACGCTTCCATCCAGCGCCGTCGATGACTCCCACAGGCCGCAGAATCCGAACGACGCCCTGCCGGCGAGTTGGATGAAGTACGGTTGCCTCCGGCCTGCGAGTTGTCGCCACTCGTAGAAGCCCACCGCGGGGATGATGCAGCGCTGGCCGTGTTTCCACGGGCCCCGGTACGTCGCGGCTGTTTGAATGGTCTCGGCACGGGCGTTGATGGTGCTGTACTGCGTCGGCTGCCCTTTGGCCCACGCCGGGACAAGCCCCCAGCGGAGCATCACCCCTTCACGCTGCGCCTCGGTGAGCCGGATGACAGGCACTTTCTGCGTGGGCGCGACGTTGTACTTGACCCAGTCCCGCGACCACTGACGGGGAAGCACATTGAATGCCTGCTCCATGGCCGCATCGGTCTTGCTTACGAATCGGCCGCACATAAGATCCTGGTTGCCAGTGAGATAGCGGTTTCATTCTAGCCCAGCTCCCTTGATCTGCACGCCCGGCAACGGTCGAAGAAGTCCGTTGCCGCGCCGTCGAGAGACCCTGCCCCCATGGCTTTGTGGATTGCTGCCCTGCTCGGTGTGATTCAGGGCATTTTCATGTTCCTGCCCGTCAGTTCCACCGCCCATAGGGTGCTGACCGAGCACTGGCTCATTGCCCGAGGGGAAACCCTGCCCCCGCCGGAGAGCCCGGAGATGATCCTCTTCGCCCTGGTGGTGCACGTGGGTACGCTGGTTCCCATCGCCGTGACCTTCTGGCCGAGCCTGAAGGTGTTCTCCTTCTATGTCTGGGCCCTGGCGCTGGCCATTGCCACCGGGCTGCTAGATCTGACGCCGGCAGCTGAGCTTTAGATGCCGTTCAGGGTGGTGTGCGGGTGGATGAGCCTGCCTTCCGCGGAGGCAGTTGCCGGCGACGCCACACCAACCAGCTTCCAGCCGGCCCATACGTCTGGGGCTCCAGGCTGGCAATCTGCGATAATCGGCCTTGATGAGAGCAACGCCACGTTGCTGAAATCTGCTGTGAACCCGTCGTTTCCAGTCCCGGGTGCATCGGTGGGAGGGGAGAATGGACGCGTCAGCGAAGTGCCGGGAATTGGTGGATGCCGCCCGCGAAATCAATCGCTGCGGGCTCAACCAGGGGCGTTCGGGCAATCTCAGTGCACGCCACGGCGACGGTATGCTGATTAGCGCCTCCGGCTCACAGTTCGACGCCATCACGGACGCCGGTTTCGTAGAAACGGACTTCAACGGGAACGGCCACGGTGCCCGTCAGCCCTCCAGTGAATGGGCCTTTCATGCGGCCATCTACCGGCAGCGCCCGGATGCCGGCGCGGTGGTGCATGTGCATTCGCCCTGGGCCACCACCGTGGCATGCCTGCGTCGGCCGATACCGTCGTTCCACTACATGGTGGCGGTGGCCGGCGGCCATGACATACCATGCGCGCCCTATGCCACCTTCGGCACGAAAACCCTGGCGGATCACGTGGCAGAGGCCCTGCGCAACCGCAATGCCTGCCTGTTGGCGAATCACGGCCAGGTGGCCTTGGCAGATACCGTCTCCGGGGCCATGGAACTCGCCATGGAAGTGGAACTACTGGCGCGCTGCTACGGTCAGGCGTTGAGCATTGGGGAGCCGGCGCTGCTCAGTGACCAGGAGATGGACGAAGCGTTGGAGCGTTTCCGGGGCTACTGGCGCCATACGCGTGACCACGGCCCGCTCTGAGCTCTGAGTTGCCCTTGCCCCTATCAGGCCGGTTGTGGGTCTGTATCCGCGTGGCCCGTGAGGTTGGCCGGTTCTGAGTAGCCGTCGCGCTTCAGGGCGTTGGTAATGGAGACGATCTCCAGCAGGCTGACGCTGGCCCCGAGGCGGCCGATCTGCTGGTAGTAGATGGCGTCGGCGGGGAATTGCTCGGCTTTTTGGTACTGTCGTAGGTGGGCGCACGTATCCTTGAGGTGGGTGTGCAGCCGCATCAGCGATGAGACCAGTTCCGGGTCCATGTATTCGGAGTATTTCATGTTGAGGATGTCCCAGAGATCCTCGGCCTTCTCGTTCAGATAGGCATAGGTGTTGTCGCTGAACAGGCTGGCCTCCGCCAGTCGGGGAATCAGCTGCTCGGCGCTATCCGTTTCCACGGCGTCCAGCAGTGTCGCGCGCTGGGCCCGGATCGCGGCGAGTTGCTGAGCCCGGGACATGCCGGCGGGAATGTCCGGCTCAAAGCCGAGGGCGCGCACCGAGAGCCCGTCCCGCAGCCGGTTGATGTTGCGGGCGATAAGATAATCCATGTGTTCGCGTACGACTTTCCAGCGCTTGGTCTTGGAGCGCACCAGCAGCGTGTCGATGATGAACAGGGTGAAAGCAGCGCCGAGGAGTTCCGTGAACAGGCCCAGGGTCAGGTCCGGATGGATGGCCTGGAAAATCCACAGCAGAGCCATGGTGACGATGATCACCGCATAGACTGTCAGGGGGATTTCGGAGCGGTCGAACAGGCGTAAGCCTTGTTTCTTGCGGGCTTGCTCCTCAGCTGTCTGGGCGGGGGTGTTCGGGGTCATGGATACCGTCCTCAGTGGGCGTTTCGGCCTGTTAGCCCATTGGAGGGGTGGTGCAGCGGAAATGCAAGCCTACGGAGAAAAAGCGATGGCGACGGGGGCCGCCATCGCTGCAGAGATGTGTTGCTGCGGTTGCCCGTTCGAGGCTACCAGAGGTCGTATTGTTGCAACTCGGCGCGACCCACTACCATGTGGTGCACTTCGTCCGGGCCGTCGGCAAAGCGCAGATGGCGCATATCCGTGTACAGCTCCGGCAGGATGGACCACTGGGAAATGCCGGCGGCGCCATGTATCTGAATGGCCTGGTCGATGATGGTGCAGACCTTCTCCGGCACCATGGCCTTGACGGCGCTCACATAGACCCGTGCTTCCTTGTTGCCCAGCACATCCATGGCTTTGGCGGCCTGCAACACCATTAGGCGCATGGCGTCGATCTCGATGCGGGCGCGGGAGATGATTTCCAGGTTGCCGCCCAGCTTGGCAATGGGCTTGCCGAACGCTTCGCGGGTGGCGGCGCGCTTCACCATCAGTTCCAGCGCCACTTCGGCTTTGCCGATGGAGCGCATGCAGTGGTGAATACGGCCCGGGCCCAGGCGCAGCTGGGAGATCTCGAAGCCGCGGCCTGCGCCCAGCAGGATGTTCTCCTTCGGTACGCGCACATTGGTGAAACGGATGTGCATGTGGCCGCGGGGCGCGTGATCCTTCCCGAACACCTGCATCCCTTCCAGGATTTCCACCCCCGGGGTGTCGACCGGCACCAGGATCTGCGACTGCTGCTTGTGCGACGGCGCGTTCGGGTCCGTTTTCACCATCACGATCATGATCTTGCAGCGGGGATCACCGGCGCCGGAGATGTAGAACTTCTCGCCGTTGATCACCCATTCGTCGCCATCCAGCACCGCCGAGGTGCGGATGTTGCGTGCGTCCGATGAGGGCAGGTCGGGCTCGGTCATGGCATAAGCCGAGCGGATTTCCCCGTTCAGCAGAGGCTCCAGCCACTGCTTCTTCTGTTCGGGTGTGCCCACGCGTTCCAGCACTTCCATGTTGCCGGTGTCCGGGGCGCTGCAGTTCAGCGACTCGGAGGCCAGCGGTGATTTGCCCAGCTCAGCGGCGATGTAGGCGTAATCCAGATTGGTCAGCCCGCTGCCGTATTCGTTGTCCGGCAGGAAAAAATTCCACAGGCCGTTGGCCTTGGCGGCGTTCTTGGCGCTGTCCAGCAGTTCCAGCTGGCGCGGGTGCCAGGACCACCGGTCGCTCTTCTCCTTCTCCAGGGCGAAAAACTCTTCGGTGATCGGGTCCACGTTCTCGCGGATGTGCTTGCGCACGGCGTCCAGCAGCGGTTGCGCCTCTTCGGACATGGCCAGCTGAAACAGTTCGGGCATCAATCGATCTTGTGGGGCCTGCATGTGCGGGGCTCCTCCTAGTCATCGTGTTGTGGACGGTCAATGTTAGCAGGCTATCGATTTTTGTCGCGTTTCATGTGCACATTCGGCGACCCTTTGTAAGTTCTTGTCATGTAGAGCGCATGACCCCGAACGGGGCATTTGCCGCTGTTTTGCCTCTCTATGGTGCAGAAATCGCGGGGCATGGCGGTAACCCTGTGGCTGCGATTGTTTGTCATATTTCTTTATAAAACAAAAAACTACGCGTTATTCAGGTGTTCTGGCATGGCCATTGCAATTCTTCTCATGCAACTTTTTTTCTTCTGGCTGCTGGAGTGAATGACGTGATGACACAAGGTGTTCGCCGTTTTCTGGCCGGTCGAGGGATGGCACTGGCGCTTTCCGTGGGCGTGCTCGCAGGCTCTGCCGGAGCATACGCGAACCAGGACTATCCCACAGACCAGGTCAACACAACCGGGCTGGCGGTGACCGATGACACGGTGACCGTTGGTATTTTGCAGTCACTGACCGGCACCATGGCGATCAGTGAAATGGGCGCGGTGGAGGCCTTCAGGCTCGCGATCGCGCAGATCAACGAAGAAGGCGGTGTACTCGGCCGCCAGATCGAGTACGTGCTGGAGGATGGCGCCTCCGACTGGCCCACCTTCGCCGACCGGGCGCGCAAGCTCCTGCGGCAGGATAATGTGGCCACGATCTTCGGCGGCTATACGTCCGCCTCACGTCAGGCCATGCTGCCGGTGATCGAGCGTGAGAACGGCCTGCTGTTCTATCCCACCTTCTACGAGGGCATGGAGCAATCCCCGAATGTGGTTTACACGGGGCAGGAAGCCACGCAGCAGACCATCGCGGCACTCAACTGGCTGGCAGAGGAAAAGGGCGCCGAGACTTTTTATCTGATTGGTTCCGATTACGTCTGGCCGCGAACCACCAACAACATTGCCCGTACCCACATCGAGGAAGTGCTGGGTGGTGAAGTGGTGGGCGAGGATTACTACGCCCTGGGCCACACCTCATTCGGCTCCGCGGTTAACCGCGTTCGTCTGCGTCGGCCTGACGCCATCGTCTCCACCGTGGTGGGCGGCAGTAACGTGGCCTTCTTTCGTCAGCTCAACGCCTCGGGCCTGAATGGTTCCAATACCTTGCTGTTGTCGCTGGCCACCAGTGAGGACGAGGTGCTTGGCATCGGGGGCGAGAACGTGGAGGGCTTCTACTCCGCCTACAAGTATTTCATGAGCCTGGAGAACGAAAACAACGAAGCGTTCGTGGCCGCGTTCAAGGAAATGCACGGCTCGGACAGCGTGATCGGTGACAACACGCAGGCTGCCTACCTGGGCCCGTGGATCTGGAAGGCCGCCGTGGAACGCGCCGGCAGCTTCGATGTGGATGCGGTGAACGACAACCTGGCGGGTATCGAACTGCATAACGCACCGGAAGGGTATGTGCGCGTGCATGAAAACCGCCATCTCTGGACCCGTGCCCGCATCGGCAAGTGGAACGCCGACGGTCAGGCCACGGTGGTGTGGGAGTCCGACGACCTGATTGAGCCGGATCCCTTCCCTGAGGGTTACTGATTAGCCCCACGTCCGGCCGGCCGGGGGTTGCTGTGCCAGCCCCCGGCCCTCTCCTTCCAACCATGCTTGGGCGCCAACGGACTCGGCCCGATGGGGGACTGAACCATGGGTGATTTCACCACAGAAGAATTACTGGCGATTTTCGCCATGCAGGGCTTCGCGGGGCTGAGCCTGTTCAGCGTGCTACTGCTGATGGCCCTGGGGCTGGCAATCATCTACGGCCAGATGCGCGTGATCAACATGGCCCATGGGGAGTTCATGGTGATCGGTGCCTACACCACGTACTTCATCTCCACCCTGGTGGTGAGCCAGGCGCCCTGGTTTCTGGATTACTACGTCTTCATCGCGGTGCCCGCGGCCTTTCTCATGGCCTTTATCGTCGGCTGGATCGTGGAGGCGGTGCTGATTCGCCACCTCTATCATCGGCCTCTGGATACGCTGCTGGCGACCTGGGGACTGGCGCTGATCATGCAGCAGGCGTTCCGCTCCATCTTCGGCGCGCGCGAGGTCAGCGTGCGACTGCCCAGTTGGCTGCAGGGGTCCTATCAGCCGACGCTGATGATCGACATTCCCATCAACGGCATCGCCATCATGGTGCTTACCCTGTTCGTGACCGCCGGCGTTGCCTGGATGATGTATCGCTCGCGCTGGGGCCTGCGGGTGCGCTGCACCGTATCCAACCGTGAGATGAGCGGCGCCGTTGGCATCAACACCCGGTCAGTGGACCGACTCACGTTCGCCGTGGGCTGTGGCATTGCCGGTATCGCCGGTGCGGCCTTCACCACCATCTCGTCCACCGGTCCCACCAGTGGCGCACTCTACATAGTGGATACCTTCCTCGTGGTGGTGTTCGGCGGTGCGGGCAGCTTGCTGGGAACGATGGCCTCGGCGTTCTCCATCGCCCAGGGCCAGTCGATTCTCGAGTTCTTCATCAGTGGGTCCATGGCGAAGGTCCTCACCCTGCTCGTGGTGATCGGCATCCTCATGCTTCGCCCGGAAGGCCTCTTCGCCAGCAAGGTGCGCCGCTAGCCGCGGCGCGCCCAGGAGATACGCATGATGAACAAATTACCGGATTTCATTGGTGGACGTAGCGGGCTGCTGGGCCTGCTGGTGTTCGCGGCCCTGCTGCTGCTGGTCTTTCCTGCCGCCATGAACGTGGATCAGCTCTCGCTGGCGGGCCGCTTCCTGGCCTTCGGTTTTGTCGCCGCCGGGCTGGTGCTGTGCTGGGGCTACGGCGGCATTCTCAGCCTGGGGCAGGGCGTGTTTTTCGGTCTGGGTGGCTACGCCATGGCCATGTACATGAAGCTGGAGGCCTCCGACGGGCTGCCGGACTTCATGCGCTGGAACCGCATCACCGAACTGCCCTGGTTCTGGGAGCCGTTCCACAGCCTCACGTTCACGGTATTCGCGATCCTGCTGTTGCCAGCCGCCCTGGCCTATCTCATCGGCATCGCCATGTTCAAGCGGCGGGTGAGCGGCGTGTACTTCGCCATCATTACCCAGGCCATTGCCGTGATCACGACCATTTTGATCATCGGCCAGCAGGGCTTCACCGGCGGCGCGAACGGTATCACAGACCTGCGCACCCTGAAGGGTTGGGACATCCATACTGATAGTGCGCAGGTGACACTGTATTACGCAACCGCAGTGCTGTTGATCGGCGTGATCTTGGTGGGTAAGTGGCTGCTTTCCACCAAATACGGCCGCATTCTCGTGGCCATGCGTGACCGGGAGGACAGGGTGCGCTTTTCCGGCTACGACGTGGCTAATTTCAAGGTGTTCATCTTTTGCGTGGCGGGGGTCTTCTCCGGCATCGGCGGGGCCATGTTCACCCTGCAGGAAGGGTTCATGTCCGCCTCCTTCGTCGGGATTGTGCCGTCCATCGAGTTCGTGATCTTCGCGGCGGTGGGTGGGCGCCTTTCGCTGCTGGGCGCCGTTTACGGGGCGCTGATCGTCGGGTTCGCCAAGGTCATGTTCGCCGAGGCCTATCCGCAGCTTTGGCTGTTCCTGATCGGTTCGGTGTTCATCGTCGTGGTGCTGTTCATGCCCTACGGGCTGGCGGGGCTGCAGGAGAACCTTACCCGGCGACTGCGTGCGTATCTCAGGCGCACGGAGGAGCACCCGTCATCCACGCCCTCGCCGCCCCGCGGCACGACCTCTGTCGGCGCGAGTAACCGTCCTTCCCAGGGCGAGCCCGACGCCGATGGATCGCTGTCCACCCAGGAGGTGCGTTCATGACCACCAATACGAATTTTCTCCTCGCGGTGGAGGACTTGACCGTGTCTTTCGACGGATTCAAGGCCATCGACGGGCTCAACTTCTACATGGACTACAAGGAACTGCGGGTGGTCATCGGCCCCAACGGGGCGGGGAAGACCACGCTGCTGGATCTCATCTGCGGCAAGACCAAGGCCAGTGCCGGGTCCATCAAGTTCAAGGGCCAGGAGCTGACCGCCTTGCCGGAACACCGCATCGTCTGGGCCGGTGTGGGGCGCAAGTTCCAGACCCCGTCCATCTACGAGAGCCTCACCGTGCGGGAAAACCTGGAGGTGTCCTATCCGGAAGGGCGCGGCGTGTGGGGCGCGTTGGCGTTCAAGCGTGACCGCCGGGTACTGGAGAAGATCGACGAGGTCGCCGAATCCACCTTCGTCAAGGACATGCTCGACAAGGAGGCCGGGCTACTCAGTCATGGGCAGAAGCAGTGGCTGGAGATCGGGATGCTGCTGATGCAGGACCCGGAGCTGTTGATGCTGGACGAGCCGGTGGCGGGCATGAGCGTGAAAGAGCGCGAGCAGACCGCGGAACTGCTGAACACGATCACCGAGGGTCGCTCGGTCATCGTAATTGAGCACGACATGAACTTCGTCAAGCGCATCGCACGCAAGGTCACTGTGCTGCACCAAGGGCAGATTCTGGCCGAGGGTGACATGGATAGCGTGCAGTCCGACAAGCGCGTGATTGACGTCTACCTGGGCCACTAACACGGGGAAGACACCATGCTGGAAGTCAGCGGCTTGAGAGTCAGTTACGGGCAGAGTGAGGTGATCCACGGCGTCGATCTCAGCGTCAAGCGCAATGAGACGGTGGCCGTGATGGGGCGCAACGGCATGGGCAAGACCACGTTGTTCAAGACCCTGATCGGCATCCTCAAGGGTGGGGCGGGCAGCGTGAAGCTCGACGGGCAGGAGCTTGTCGGCCTGCCGAGCCACGCCCGTGTGGCCGCGGGGCTGGCCTATGTGCCCCAGGGACGGATGATCTTCCCCACGCTGACGGTGATGGAGAACATCCAGGCGGGGTTGGAAACGGCCAGGACGAAAGCCGTTCCCGACGAGATCTTCTCGCTGTTCCCCGTGCTGCATGAGATGCGTCACCGCAAGGGCGGAAATCTCTCCGGGGGTCAGCAGCAGCAGCTGGCCATTGCCCGCGCACTGGTATCCGATCCCAAGGTGCTGCTGCTGGATGAGCCCACCGAGGGCATCCAGCCCTCCATCATCAAGGAAATCGCCCAGACACTGAACGAGATCCGGCGCCTGCGCGAGATCACCATTCTGGTCTCGGAGCAGGTGCTGAGTTTCACCCTGGATATCGCCGACCGGCTGCTGGTACTGGAGTCAGGGCGGCTGGTGCACGAGGTAAGTCGGGCGGAATGCGATGCGGACAAGATCAGCCGCTACCTGTCGGTGTAGCGATGGTGATGCGGGGGAGGGGGAAATGGCGCGCCCGGCAGGATTCGAACCTGCGACCTTCGGCTTCGGAGGCCGACACTCTATCCAGCTGAGCTACGGGCGCTTTGTCTCAATCGAGACGGCGAATGATACCGGTTTGATGTGGCCGCGTCCATGGGGCGAAGGCTGCCAACCACAACGGGAGGGGCTCCATGCCGCGGTTCCTCTCCGGGCCGACGGTTGCCGCACGGACGCGCAGTGCAATCGCTTTCAATCCTGTCGATAGTCGATATACGAGGAGTTGCATCATGCGTCACGGTGATATTTCCAGCAGCAAGGACACGGTGGGTGTTGCGGTCGTCAACTACAAGATGCCGCGCCTGCACACCAAGGCCGAAGTGCTCGATAACGCCCAGAAGATCGCAGACATGATCGAGGGCATGAAGGTGGGCCTGCCCGGACTCGATCTGGTCATTTTCCCCGAGTACAGCACCATGGGGATCATGTACGACCCGGATGAAATGTACGCCACGGCGGCCACCATACCCGGTGACGAAACCGAGATTTTCGCCCGTGCCTGCCGCAAGGCCAACGTCTGGGGTGTGTTCTCGCTCACCGGCGAGCGCCACGAGGAGCACCCCAAGAAGGCGCCTTACAACACGCTGATCCTCATGAATAACAAGGGCGAGATCGTTCAGAAGTACCGCAAGTGCATTCCCTGGTGCCCGATCGAGGGCTGGTATCCGGGCGATCGCACCTACGTCAGCGAAGGACCGAAGGGCCTGAAGTTGAGCCTGATCATCTGCGATGACGGCAATTACCCGGAGATCTGGCGGGACTGCGCGATGCGCGGGGCGGAACTCATCGTCCGCTGCCAGGGCTATATGTACCCGGCCAAGGAACAGCAGATCAACATGTCCAAGTGTATGGCCTGGGCCAATAACACCTACGTGGCCGTGGCCAACGCCACCGGCTTCGACGGGGTGTACAGCTACTTCGGCCATTCCGCCCTCATCGGTTTCGACGGTCGCACGCTGGGTGAATGCGGTACTGAGGAAAACGGGATCCAGTATGCGCAGTTCTCCGTCTCGGCCATTCGCGATGCGCGGGAGAACGATCAGTCCCAGAACCACCTGTTCAAGCTGCTGCACCGGGGTTACACCGGCATGCATGACTCCGGTGACGGCGACAAGGGCCTGGCGGAATGCCCCTTCGAGTTCTATCGCACCTGGGTGAACGATGCCGAGAAGGCGCGGGAGGACGTGGAAAAGATCACCCGCAGCAAGGTAGGTGTGGCCAGCGCGCCAGTGAAGGATCTGCCGTACGACGCCAAGGAAGACGAGGCGGCGGAATAGCGTTGACGGCTCGCAAGCCGGTGGTGGGCCCTGCGGGGCCCGCCACCGGGCTCACTGGGGATCCCACTCATGCCCTTTCTCAACGAAATGC
Source organism: Ectothiorhodospiraceae bacterium (assembly GCA_007125985.1). Classification (GTDB taxonomy): domain Bacteria; phylum Pseudomonadota; class Gammaproteobacteria; order Nitrococcales; family Aquisalimonadaceae; genus LSCE01. Next base: position 27,863 of record SLCE01000020.1, read on the forward strand.
TGGACGAAACCAGTCGTCGCCGTCTGGAAGAGCAGCGGCTGGCCGAGGACAACGCCGGCGAAGTGGTATCCGTGAAGCCGATGGAGCCGGACGGTCTGGATAGCCGCTATCGCTTTGACGTCGCTGCGATCATGCGCTCGGTGCGTGGCGAGATTCTCGGCCAGGAGGCGGCGGTGGATGCGCTGGAACGGATGCTGCACATCGTGCGAGCTGACATCGCCGATCCGCGCCGGCCCCTGCACACGGCGCTGTTCCTCGGGCCGACCGGGGTCGGCAAGACCGAGCTGGTGCGCGCCCTGGCCCGGGCGCTGCACGGCGACGCCGACGCGTTCTGCCGCGTGGATATGAACACCTTGTCCCAGGAGCACTACGCCGCTGCGCTCACTGGGGCGCCGCCCGGCTACGTGGGCAGCAAGGAAGGCACCACCATCCTGAACCAGGAGCTCATCGAGGGCAGCCTGGGGAAGCCAGGTATCGTCCTGTTCGATGAGCTGGAGAAAGCCTCGGATGAGGTGGTGCAGGCCCTGTTGAATGTGTTCGACAACGGCATGCTGACCGTGGCCTCCGGCGAACGAACCTACAGTTTCCGTAACGCGCTGGTGTTCATGACCAGCAATCTGGGCGCGCGGCGCCTGCAGAACTTCGAGGAACGTCGTCTCCGCCTGCCGCGCCGCCTTCTGCCCATGACCCCGGCCCGCCAACGGGAGAAACGCGATCAGCTTATGGAGCGCGAGCTGCTCCGGCGTTTCACCCCGGAATTCGTCAACCGTATCGACACCATCACCGTGTTCAACTGGATGCAGGGCGTGGTGGTGGAACGGTTGGTGGATTTGGAAACCGCCCGGCTCAACCGTCGGCTGCGCAGGCATAACGTGGAGCTGCGTCTACAGTCGGAGGTGCGGCACCGCATTGCGACGGAGGGTTTCGACCGCAAGTTCGGCGCCCGTTCGCTGCGCCGGGCCATGCGGCATCGCATTGAGGCGCCGTTGGCGCATTACCTGCTGACCGAATTCCGGCCGGGGGCGGATGCCGTTCAAGTGGTGGAAGCACGGCTCGACGGCGGTTCCATCCGGTTCTGTCCCCTGGGTCCTGGCTCACGTCATCCTTAGGAGGTCCCATCATGTCCGTCAAACTGCCCGATCAGTTCACCCTGGAAGCCATTTCCGACGCATTCGGTTTCAACCTCTCGCCTGAAGAACTGGCGGAGTATGAGCCCGCCGTGGCGGCCAGCCTGGCCGCCTACGCACGCATTGACGAGTACGCGGATGAGCTGTTGCCTGTGAAGTATCCCCGCGCATCGGTGGGTTATCGGCCCGTGGGTGATCAAAATCCCGGCAACGGCTGGGCATGGAAGTGCTCCATTCCCGGTGCGGACGAGGGGCCTCTGGCCGGTCGCACCATTGGCATCAAGGACAACGTGCTGGTGGCGGGCATTCCCATGCTCAACGGTTCCCCGATCATGGAAGGCTACGTGCCGCGGGAGGATGCGACCGTGGTCACGCGCTTGCTGGATGCCGGCGCGCACATCATCGGCAAGACCGCGGTGCCGGCTTTCTGCTTCGATGGCGGCGGCTGTACCGGCTATCCGGAACCCCAGCCGGAGAACCCCTACAAAGCAGGCTATATGGCGGGCTCATCGTCCAACGGCAGCGCCGTTGTCGTCATGAAAGGGGAAGCAGACATGGCCCTGGGGGGAGACCAGGGCGGCTCCATCCGCATGCCGGGCTCCTGGAGCGGCTGCTACGGTCTCAAGCCCACCAAAGGCCTGGTGCCCTACACCGGTATCTTCCCCATCGAACGCACGCTGGACCATACCGGTCCCATGGCCCGCAGCGCCGAGGACTGCGCCCTGATGCTGCAGGTGATCGCGGGGGCGGACGGGCTGGATCCGCGCCAGTATGACGTGCGTACCGAGGATTACATGGCAGCGCTGGGAGAGGACCTCTCCGGCTTGCGCATCGGTCTGCTGCGTGAGGGCTTTGGTATTCCCGACATGAGTGAGGCGGATGTGGATGAAGCCGTGCGCCAGGCCGCGGCGGTGCTGGAGAAGGCCGGTGCCAGCGTGTCCGAGGTGTCGGTTCCCATGCACGCCGACGGGCTGGTGCTCTGGTCCGCGATTGCCACCGAGGGCGCCACCGATTTGATGGTCGCCGGCGATGCCTTCGGCACCAACGCCGGTGGCCATTATTCCACCGATCTGGTGGATTTCTTCGGCCGCGCCCGCCGGGCTCGGGGCCAGGATTTCAGCCAGACTGTGAAGGCAACCGTATTGGCCGGGCATTACATGAGCACGCGCTATCACCGTCGTTATTACGCCAAGGCCCAGAACCTGGGTCGCCGTCTGCGGCGCGAATACGACGCCGCGCTGCAGGGCGTGGACCTGCTGGTCATGCCCACCACGGCGATGAAGGCCATGCCCAAGCCGGCGGACCGTTCGCTGGCCACGGTGCTCGCCAGTGCCCTGGGCAATCTGTACAACACCGCGCCCTTTGACGTGACGGGCCACCCGGCCATGAACGTGCCGGCCGGTGTGTCTGATGGTCTGCCGGTGGGGATGATGCTGGTGGGCCGTCACTGGGAGGATGCAACGGTGCTGAAGGCTGCGCACGCCTTCCAGGCCAAGACCGGCACTTGAGGAAACGCTGATCTATTCCATGGCCCTCTGCGGAGCCAGTCGCGTGCGCTGCCCAGGCGGCGTTCGCAGGCAATGGCCAATGCACCAACCTGGCGTGCGCCAGGGCTGACCATGACCCGCCCTGGTGCATCGGAACGGGAGTGCCCCGTTCCGATGCACCTTTTTCGAGCAGACCTTGTCGTCCGGTTGCGTGGGATTCACGGAAACGGTCGATGGCATGGAGCCTGCATGACCCATTCTCATCAACGCCCATTCAGAACGGAGAACTGATCATGAAACGAAGCCGACTCCCGCTGCTGCTCCTTGGTGCATTGCTGCTGGTGCCTGCACTGGCCTTGGCCCATCCACATCCGTATGCGCACACCCACGGTGGTCTGGGTGCGGGTCTGTTGCACCCGATGCTGGGGCTGGATCACCTGCTGGCTATGCTGGGGGTCGGGTTATGGGCCGCCCAGCAGGTGGACCGGCGTGCTCTGCTGGCGATTCCCGCCGCCTTCCTGGTGATGCTGTTGGCGGGGTTTGGTCTGGGGGTCGGCTCCGCACCGTTGCCCTTGGTAGAGCTCGGTATCGTGGGCTCAGTGGCTTTGGTGGGGGCGCTGATTCTGTTCCGGCGTCAGCTGCCATTGCTCGCCGGAGCGGCTGTGGTGGGCGTCTTCGCCGTTTTTCACGGACATGCCCATGGCGCGGAGATGGCCGCTGGACTGTCGGCGCTGAGTTTCGGTGTTGGCTTCGCCTTGGCATCCGCTGCCTTGCTCCTGGCCGGCATGGCGGGCTGGCGGTTCACGGAACGGCGCATGCTGCAGCAACCGGTGGCCCGTTCAGTGGGGGCAACCCTGCTGGCCGCCAGCGCCGTCTTCCTCGTGCTGCTGGTGTAGCCGTCCTTGGCCGCTGCGCCGCAGGTGATGTCCGCCACGGATGGCTGGCTGGGCAGTCTGGAACTGGGCTACGAGTCCCGTCAGGGCCGCACGGTGCTGGTCCGGCGACGGCATCAGGGCCCTCTACTGGTGCAGCGCAGTTTTCATCCGGAAGGCGCGCCGTGTCACAGCTACGTGATCCATCCTCCCGGCGGTGTGGTCGGCGGTGACCGGCTGCAATTGCATGTCACGGTTGCGCGTGACGCGCATGCCGTCGTGACTACGCCGGCGGCTGCCAAGTTCTACCGTAGCGGCGGCTTCCGGGCGGAGCAGCAGCAGAGCTGTGCGGTGGAGCCGGGCGGTGCGCTGGAATTTCTGCCGACCGAGACCATCCTGCACGGCGGCTGCGATGTGCTGTTGACGAACCGCTACGAACTCTACGGCGACGCCCGCTTATGTGTCTGGGATGTGCTCTGCCTGGGGCGTCCCGGCAGCGGCGACCACTTTGCGAACGGCCGGTGCGAGCAGGATCTGCGCATTCTGCGGGATGGCCGTCTGTACCTGCATGAACGGCTGCTGCTGCACGACGGTGACCGTCTGCTGCAGGCGCCCTGGGGCTTGGATGGGCAGTCGGTGATCGGCCTGCTGGTGGCGACGCCGGTGGAGCCAGGTCTGGAGCAGGCGCTGCGCGATGCGCTGCCGGTGCCGGATGGCATCCGCTTGGGCATCACGCGTATCAACGACGTGCTGTTGCTCCGCTGTCTCGGCCCTGGTTCGGAGCCGGTGCGCCATTTGCTGGAACAGGCCTGGACGCAGCTAAGGCCGGCGGCGCTCGGTCGGCCTGCGTGTCCACCGCGAATCTGGAGGACCTGACGACATGGAACTCACACCACGGGAAAAGGACAAGCTGCTGTTGTTCACGGCGGCGCTGCTTGCGGAGCGCCGTAAGGCACGAGGACTGAAGTTGAACTACCCGGAGGCGGTGGCGCTGATCTCCGCCGCCATTCTGGAGGGCGCCCGGGACGGTCGCAGCGTGGCGGAACTGATGAGCGCAGGCGCCGAGGTGCTGGGCCGCGACGAAGTCATGGACGGCGTGCCGGAAATGATTCCGGAGGTGCAGGTGGAAGCCACGTTCCCGGACGGTGTGAAGCTCGTCACCGTCCACGAGCCCATTCGCTAGGAGAGCCGGCCATGATTCCTGGAGAAATCTTCCCCGCGGACGGTGAAATCACGCTCAATGCCGGGCGCGACACGCTGACTGTCTCGGTAACCAACACGGGTGACCGGCCGGTACAGGTGGGCTCGCATTACCACTTCTATGAAGTGAACGATGCGTTGACGTTCGATCGGGAGCCCTGCCGGGGATTCCGGCTTGATATCCCGGCAGGTACCGCCGTGCGGTTCGAACCGGGCCAGGCCCGTACCGTGCAACTCGTGGCCTACGCGGGCAAACGCACTGTGTACGGCTTCAAGGGCCGCGTCATGGGGCCTCTGGAGGGTAAGGAATGAGCAACCGGATCGCGCGCGGCGCCTACGCCGAGATGTTCGGACCCACCACCGGCGACCGGGTGCGCCTGGGTGACACCGAACTCGTCATTGAGGTGGAGCGGGACCACACAGTCTACGGGGATGAAGTGAAATTCGGCGGCGGCAAGGTTGTCCGCGATGGCATGGGGCAGAGCCAGTGCACCGCCGATCAGGTGGTGGATCTGGTGATCACCAACGCGCTGATCCTTGACCACTGGGGCATCGTGAAGGCGGATATCGGCATCAAGAACGGCCGTATCACAGCCATCGGCAAGGCCGGCAACCCCGACACCCAGGCCGGCGTGGATATCGTGATCGGCCCCGGTACCGAAGCCATTGCCGCCGAGGGCAAGATCGTCACCGCTGGCGGCATCGACGCGCACATCCATTTCATCTGTCCGCAGCAGATCGAGGAGGCGCTGAGTTCCGGGATTACCACCATGCTGGGTGGCGGCACCGGCCCGGCTACTGGCACCAACGCCACCACCTGCACGCCCGGGCCCTGGAATATCCACCGGATGCTGCAGGCGGCCGAGGCCTTCCCCATGAACCTGGGGTTTCTCGGCAAGGGCAATGCCAGCCTGCCCGGCGCCCTGAACGAACAGATCGAAGCCGGCGCCATCGGACTCAAACTGCACGAGGACTGGGGCACCACACCCGCCGCCATCGACTGTGCGCTGGGTGTGGCCGAGAACTATGACGTCCAGGTCTGCATCCATACCGACACCCTGAATGAATCCGGCTTTGTCGAGGACACCTTCGCTGCCTTCCGCGGCCGTACGATCCACACCTACCACACGGAAGGTGCCGGCGGCGGTCATGCACCGGACATCATCAAGGCCTGCGGGCTGCCCAACGTGCTGCCCTCCAGTACCAACCCCACGCGGCCCTATACGGTGAACACCATCGATGAACACCTGGACATGCTGATGGTATGTCATCACCTGGATCCGCGCATTCCCGAGGACGTGGCCTTTGCCGAATCGCGTATTCGCCGGGAAACCATCGCTGCCGAGGATATCCTGCATGACCTGGGGGCGTTCTCGGTGATCTCGTCCGATTCCCAGGCCATGGGCCGCGTGGGGGAGAACCTCATTCGCACCTGGCAGACCGCGCACAAGATGAAGCTGCAGCGCGGGCCGTTGTCCCAGGACAGCGATCGCAACGACAACTTCCGCGCCCGGCGCTACGTGGCCAAGTACACCATCAACCCGGCCATCGCCCACGGCATCAGCCACGAAGTGGGCTCGGTAAAGCCTGGCAAGCTGGCCGATCTGTGCCTCTGGAAGCCGGCGTTCTTCGGGGCGAAGCCCTCATTGATTATCAAGGGCGGCTTTATCGCCTGTGCGCCCATGGGCGACCCCAATGCCTCGATTCCCACACCCCAGCCAGTGCATTACAGGCCCATGTTCGGTGCCTATGGCCGCGCGATGACCGAAAGCTGCGTCAGCTTCGTCTCCGGGGCGGCCCTGGAGTCCGGCCTAGCGGAACGAGTCGGCCTGGAGCGGCGTCTGGTGGCGGTGCAGAACTGCCGCGCGATCGGCAAACGGGACATGCTGCTGAACGACTGGCAACCCGACATGGAGGTGGATCCGGAAACCTATGCGGTGCACGCCGATGGAGAGCTGCTCACCTGCGAACCCGCGACGGAACTGCCTCTTGCCCAACGCTACTTCCTGTTCTGAGAGGCTGGCGATGCTGATTCTGGTGGAGCGTATGACCGCAGCGGCCGGGGACCTGACGGGCCGGCTATGCCTGCCCTTCGACCTGCGCCAGAAGAGCCGTTTCCGAGCCGCGCTGACCGATGGTCGGGCGGTTGGCGTGTTCCTGGAGCGGGGGCAGATCCTTCGCGACGGCGATGTGCTTCGGGCGGAGGATGGCTCTCTGGTTCAGGTGCAGTCGGCGGCCGAGACGGTCAGCACCGTGCGAACCACGGATTCGAAGCAGCTGGCACGGGTGTGCTACCACCTGGGCAACCGGCATGTACCGCTGCAGATCGGGGACGGATTCGCCCGCTACCGGCATGATCATGTGCTCGATGCCATGGTGGCCGGCCTGGGTCTTCACGCCGAGTGTGAGCAGGAACCATTCGAGCCTGAAGCTGGGGCTTACGGCGGCGGGCATTCCCACGGACACGATCATGTGCACAACCACCAGCCCGATGTCTGATCCCGGGTTGGCGCGTCGGCGCCTGTGGCAGTTGATGAGCCCGACACTGCCAACGGGTGCGTTCAGTTACTCCGGAGGCTTGGAAGCGGCGGTGGACGGCGGGCTGATCCGCTCGCTACCGGAGGCCGCGGACTGGATCGCAGGCCAGCTGATACATTGCCACGCCCGAGTGGATGTGCCCCTCCTGGCCCGCCTGCATGACGCCTGGATGAACCGGGATGCGGCGGCTGTCGAGCGATTCAGTACCTGGTTACGGGCCTGCCGGGAAACCGCGGAACTGGTTGGGGAGGACCATCATCAGGGCCGCGCGCTGGCCACCCTGTTGGCGGATCTGGGCATGGAGGAGGCCGAACCCTGGCGCCACGCGGAGTTGGCAAGCTGGGCCACACTCTTTGCGCTGGCCATGGCCCGTTGGCGGATTCCACTCCAGGAAGGGGTGGAATCCTATCTCTGGAGTTGGTGTGAAAATCAGGTGGCCGCCGCCGTGAAACTGGTGCCGCTGGGGCAGACCGACGGCCAGCGGCTCCTGCGTGATCTGGCGCCAACGTTGGGCGACGCCGCGGCACAAGGCTTGGCTGCCGGGCCAGAGGCAATCGGCGGCAGTGCGCCCGGCCTTGCCATTCTCAGCAGCCTGCACGAAACCCAGTATTCCCGTTTATTCAGAAGCTGATTGGCAATAGGGCAGTGTTTCCATAGGTCTAGAGGAGCGCATCATGAATCGGAACCAGTGCTTGCGGGTTGGCGTCGGGGGGCCGGTGGGTTCGGGCAAGACGGCCTTGCTGGAGGCCCTCTGTACCGCCATGCGGGGTCATTACAACATCGCCGTGGTCACCAACGACATCTACACGCGGGAAGATGCGGAGTTCCTCACCCGGCGCGGTGCGCTGGAGCCGGAGCGGATTGTCGGCGTTGAGACGGGCGGATGTCCCCACACCGCGATCCGGGAGGATGCCTCCATGAACCTGGCGGCGGTGGCGGATCTGAACCGGCGTTTCCCGGGGCTGGAGGTGGTCTTTGTGGAGAGCGGCGGTGACAACCTGTCCGCCACGTTCAGCCCCGAATTGTCCGATCTCACCATTTACGTCATTGATGTCTGCGCCGGCGATAAGATTCCGCGTAAGGGCGGACCTGGTATTACGCGGTCGGACCTGCTGGTGATCAACAAGATTGATCTGGCGGATGGGGTCGGCGCCTCGTTGGAGGTGATGGATCGTGATAGCCGGCGCATGCGCAACGGACGGCCCTTCGTGTTCACCAACCTCAAGCGTGCCGAGGGGCTCGGCAGCGTCCGGGACTTCATCATCCGGGAAGGCATGCTCCGCCGCTTGGACGGGCCGGGTGCAGAGGCAACAGGTTGAGACCTGACAGGGGGTTGGCGTTAGGCGGCTTGCTTTTCCGGCCGCGGGTTTCTCGCTATACTCGCCCCCTGCTGCTGAATGCGCCGCCGGCAAGTCGTGCCCGGGCGGCTTCCACGTGAGGGGGTTAGGGTGAGCGAGCAGGACGATACCGCATTCATGAAGACGTTCGGGATGGTGATGGTGGGCCTGGTGGTCCTCGGCGTCATCATCTTCGCACTGGCCATGTTCGTCGGAACCTTCAGTGGTGACGACCAGGCCCGGTCGGAATTCCAGCGCGAGCGCGCGGAACGCAATCTGCAGCCCATCGGGAGCGTGCGGCTTGACGGTGAGGCCATGCCGGTGTCGCTGGCGCGCGCCGACGAGCCTGATAACGGTGACGATGTGGTTCGCACCGGGTCCGATGTTTACGAATCCGTTTGCATGGCCTGCCACTCCCAGGGTGTGATGAACTCGCCGGTCACCGGCGACGAAGCCGTGTGGGCGGAGTTGCTGGACGAGAAGGGCTTCGAGGAGCTGGTCTACAACTCCATCAACGGCATCCGCGGCATGCCTGCCCGTGGCGGTGACCGTAGCCTCAGTGATGAGGAAGTCGAGGATGCCGTGCGCCACATGCTGGAAGAGGCCGGCTTGTCGGTCGACGACTGACGCGTGACGGCCGCAAACGAGCATCAAGCGGGGCTGCCTCTGGGCAGCCCCGCTTGCGTTTGGGGTGTTGTTGCTTTGCACCATGAG
>SLCE01000188.1 GCA_007125985.1 Ectothiorhodospiraceae bacterium
CGGGTCTTTGCCAGCGATTGCGGGGTATTCCATGCAGCCGACTCTGACGCGCACGGCGGCCAGCCTGGCGTCCATTGTCGGGCTGCGCATGTTCGGTCTGTTCCTGATCCTGCCCGTGTTCGCCATCTACGGGCAGGAACTGGAGGGCGCGACGCCAAGCCTGATTGGTCTGGCCATCGGCATCTATGGGCTTACCCAGGCATTATTGCAGATCCCCTTGGGCATGGTGTCCGACCGGGTCGGCCGGCGCCCGGTGATTTTCGCTGGTTTGCTGCTGTTCCTGTTGGGGAGTGTGGTGGCCGCCCTGTCCGACCATATCGTCGGTGTCATCCTGGGCCGCGCATTGCAGGGGGCGGGAGCGATTTCGGCGGTGGTGATGGCATTGGCGGCGGATCTGACTCCGCCGGAGCGTCGAACACGGATCATGGCGGCCATCGGTATGAGCGTCGGGGCTGCGTTCATGCTGGCGTTGATGCTCGGCCCCGTGATTGCCTCCTGGGCGGGCTTGTCCGGCCTGTTCTGGACCACAGCGTTGCTGGCGCTGGCGGCCATGGTCAGCCTGGTTACGGTGGTGCCTTCTTCCCGCGGGCACCAGGTACAGTCGTCCTCGCCCCGTCTGCGGGGCCTTCTGCATGTGCTGCGTAATGCGGACCTGATGCGGTTGAACCTTGCCGTCGGGGTGTTGCATTTCGTGCTCACCGGGGCGTTTCTCGCCGTTCCTCTGATGCTGGCTGATGGCATGGGGCTGGCGGTGGATGACCACTGGAAGGTGTACATCCCCGTGTTGCTGTTGTCGGTGCTGTTACTGGTTCCCGCCATTGGTTTCGGTGAGCGCACTGGCCGGCAACGGCTGGTGTTGGTCATGGCGCTGCTGTTGCTGACGTTGGTGCTCACCTCGCAGTCGCTGGTGCCCGCCGGCTTCGGCTTCCTGGTCACCCTGTGGTTGTTCTTCTCGGCGTTCAATGTGCTCGAGGCCAGCCTGCCCTCGCTGGTGTCCCGGTATGCCCCCAATGCCGAGCGCGGTGCTGCGCTGGGGGTTTATGGCACATCCCAGTTCGGCGGGGCGTTCCTGGGCGGGGTGCTGGGGGGCGTGGTCCTCGGGGCGTATGGCACCGCCGGAGTGTTCCTGCTGTGCGCTGTGGCGGCCCTGCTGGGGCTCGGCTTCAGCCTGAAACTCGGGCCGGTGCCGGGAGGCTCGTCGAAGGAGCCGGCGAAAGCCGCGGAGGCGTGCGAGAGTGACGTAAATCGGCTAAAGTAACGCGATCCGATCCCGGTTCCCGGAACGCGATCGAATTCGAGTTTTTCTTCTTTTTTGTCAATCGAATGCGGGCTCCCGGCTGCGGGGGCGCAGGGAAGCAAATGCCGCATTCGCCGTCTGCAATGGAGGACACATGGCGCGAGGTATCAACAAGGTCATTCTCATCGGCAACCTGGGCAAGGATCCGGAGGTGCGTTATTCGCCGTCCGGCGCCGCCGTCGCCAACGTGACGCTGGCGACCTCGGATAATTGGCGGGACAAACAGTCCGGCGAGATGCAGGAGCGCACCGAATGGCACCGGGTGGTGTTCTTCGGGCGGCTGGCGGAAATCGCCGGCGAGTATCTGCGCAAGGGCTCCAAGGTGTACGTGGAAGGCCGGCTGCAGACACGGAAATGGCAGGGGCAGGATGGCCAGGACCGTTACACCACCGAGGTGGTTGCCAACGAGATGCAGATGCTGGACAGTCGTGGCGAAGGCGGCGGCATGGGCGGCGGCGGCCAGAGCCGGCCGCAACAGTCGCGGCCCGCGCAGCAGGCGGAGCCGGACGCCATGAATCAGGATTTCGACGACGATATTCCCTTTTAGAGTTGACCTATAGGGATTTCGGTTGGTTTCAGGATGCTGCGGGAGTCGCAAAACGTTTCAGCGCCTCCCGCAGCATCCTATGCTTACGGGGCAGTCCGGTGACTGCCCCGGTTGTCGTTTTGAGGGCGGTGCATTGCATCCTATATCAAGGAAAGTGAGGCAGTTGTGAAGGTCACCATTTTTGGTAGCGGCTATGTGGGTTTGGTCACGGGCGCCTGTCTGGCCGACGCGGGCAACGACGTGGTGTGCATGGACGTGGATCAGGGCAAGATCGAGCGCCTGAACCGCGGCGAGATTCCCATCTACGAGCCGGGGCTGGATGCGCTGATCGAGCGCAATGTGGACGCTGGCCGTTTGCAGTTCACCACCGACCCGGACATGGCTGTGGCCCATGGGCTGCTGCAGTTCATCGCTGTGGGGACGCCGCCGGATGAGGATGGCTCGGCCGATCTGCAATATGTGCTGGCCGTTGCCCGGACCATCGGCGAACGGATGGATGGCTACAAGGTGATCGTCAACAAGTCCACGGTGCCAGTGAGTACCGCGGACAAGGTCCGGATGGCGGTGTCCCGGGTGCTTGCCGATCGCGGCGAACAGCTGCCGTTCAGCGTGGTGTCCAATCCGGAGTTCCTGAAAGAAGGGGATGCCATCAGCGATTTCATGAAGCCCGATCGCGTGGTGGTGGGCAGCGAGGACGAGCGGGCCACTGCACTCATGCGGGAACTGTACGCGCCGTTCAGCCGCAACCATGACAAGCTGATTCTGATGGACGTGCGCTCGGCAGAACTCACCAAATATGCCGCCAATGCCATGTTGGCGACCAAGATCAGCTTCATGAATGAACTGGCCGGCCTGGCCGAGCGCCTGGGGGCGGATATCGAATCAGTCCGTCACGGCATCGGTTCGGATCCGCGCATCGGCTATCATTTCATTTATCCCGGCTGTGGCTACGGTGGTTCCTGTTTTCCCAAGGATGTAAAGGCGCTGGCGCGCACAGCCCGTGGGGCAAGCTATGAGCCACTGATTCTGGATGCCGTGGAAGCGGTTAACGCACGCCAGAAGCAGGTGCTGTTCCGACGGCTGGAAGAGCATTTCCATGGTGATCTGGCCGGGCGGACGATCGCCCTTTGGGGCCTGGCGTTCAAGCCGAATACGGATGACATGCGCGAGGCTCCCAGCCGGGACCTGATGGAGGCGTTATGGGCTGCCGGTGCCCGGGTGCGCGCATATGACCCGGAGGCGGCCGACGAGGCGCGCCGCATCTATGGTGACAGAGAAGGCCTGGTGCTGTGCGACGGCGTCTACGATGCTCTGGAAGGTGCCGATGTACTGGCCATCTGTACTGAATGGCAAGTGTTCCGCAGCCCCGATTTCCCGCGTATCAAGTCACTGCTGCGCACACCGGCGATCTTTGACGGCCGTAACCTGTACGACCCGCGTGGGCTCAACGATCAGGGATTTGTCTACTACGCCATCGGGCGGGGAGACAGCGTACGCGGCAACGGCGCCTGATTTCGGCTGCTCCAATGGAGGCGGAGCCATGAGCGACACCAGCAAGGAGCTTTCCACGGATGGCGCCTGGGCGGCGTTGGAACAGCATGCTGACACATTGGCCGGTATGCGCATCTGCCGGCTGTTTACAGACGATCCTCAGCGCGCCCGTCGCTGCCGCCTGCAATTGAACGGTCTGGTACTGGATTATTCCAAGCAACTGTTCCTGCCCCGCACGCTGGAACTGTTGCTGGAACTGGCCCGAGAACGCGGCCTGCAGGGTTGGATCAATCGCCTGTTTAGTGGCGAGGCGGTGAACTGCACCGAACACAGGCCCGCGTTGCACACCGTGCTGCGCGCACCCAATGACACCGCGGTGATGGTGGACGGTGTAAACGTCATGCCGCAGGTGCAGCGCGAACGGATTCGCATGCGCTTGTTCGTGAATCAGCTGCACCGGGGGGAATACCGGGGCTGTACGGGACGGGTGATCACCGATGTGGTCAATGTGGGCGTCGGTGGCTCCGACCTGGGCGCGGTGATGGCCACCGAGGCCCTGGCGCCCTATCGAACCAATGCGATTCGTATGCATTACGTCTCCAGCATTGACGGCGTGCATGTCACTGATGTGCTGGAGCGGGTGAACCCCAAGACCACGCTGTTCATTATTTCGTCCAAGTCCTTCACCACGCTGGATACCATGACCAACGCGCGCACGGTGCGCGACTGGTTCCTGCGGCATGTGGACGACGAGTCGGCGCTGGAAACCCATTTCCTGGGCGTGTCGGCCAACGATCAGGCCATGGCGGGTTTCGGTATCACGGAACAGAACCGCTACCACGTCTGGGATTGGGTGGGCGGCCGTTATTCCCTCTCGTCCGCCGTTGGTCTGCCTCTGGCGATCGCGGTGGGTATGGAACACTTCGATGCCATGCTGGCCGGCTTCCATGCCATGGATCGGCATTTCCGGCAGGCGCCGCTGGAGGCGAACATGCCGGTGCTGCTGGCCATGCTGGGCATCTGGTACCGGAATTTTCTCGGCGCCACGGGGCATGTGGTATTGCCCTACGATCATCGTTTGCACCGTTTTCCCGCGTATCTGCAGCAGTTGGAGATGGAAAGCAACGGCAAGCGGGTCACGCGCGACGGCGAGCCCGTGACCTGGCAGACCTGTCCGCTGGTTTTCGGTGAGGTGGGGCCCAATGCCCAGCACTCCTTCTACCAGCTGCTGCATCAGGGCACCCAGTTGGTCACCGCGGATTTTCTGGCGCCGGTGCAGGGTTCATCGGAGTATCCGCGCCATCACGATCTGGCGCTGGCGAACTGCTTTGCCCAGAGCCGGGCCCTGATGGAGGGGCAGAGCGCGGAACAGGCCGCAGCCGCCTTGCGCGCTGAAGGCCTGTCGGAAGAAGAGATCGTACGGGCGGTGCCGCACAAGGTGCATGAGGGCAACCGGCCCAGCAGCACCTTGTTGTTCCAACGGCTCGATCCCCACACCCTTGGCATGCTCATCGCGCTGTATGAGCACAAGGTATTCGTGCAGGGGGTGATCTGGGAGGTGAATTCCTTTGACCAGTGGGGTGTGGAACTGGGCAAAGAGCTGGCCAAGGAGTTGCTGCCGGCGGTCACGGGTGAGCAGTCGCCGGCAGGGCTGGATGCCTCCACGCGGGAGTTGCTCGCCTATGTCAGGCAATGCAGGCGTTAGGGTTGCCGCCAAAGGGAGAGGGGTGCCACACGGCCTCGGCTCGATCAAAGGCTCCTGCCGGTGACCCGTCCACAAGTGATTAACAACTGGTAAATACGACAGGACTGTCATGACTCAGCGTATCAAGAAAGTGGTATTCCCCGTGGCTGGCCTCGGCACGCGGTTTCTGCCGGCCACCAAAGCCAGCCCCAAGGAAATGTTGCCGGTGGTGGACAAGCCGCTGATCCAATACGCCGTGGAAGAGGCTGTGGCCGCCGGGGCCGAGACTCTGGTCTTCGTCACCGGCCGCACCAAACGCGCCATCGAGGATCACTTCGACAAGGCCTACGAGCTGGAGATGGAGCTCGAGGCCAAGGGCAAGCATGCCATGCTTGAACTGGTGCGCAACACGGTGCCCAGTGGCGTGAACTGCATTTATATCCGGCAGGGCGAGGCGCTGGGCCTGGGGCATGCAGTACTCTGTGCGCGGCCCATTGTCGGCAACGACCCCTTCGGCGTGATTCTGGCGGATGACCTGATTGACGGGAACGGCGAACAGGTCATGTCCCAGATGGCCAGGGAATTCACCGAGCACGGGTGTTCGTTACTGGGTGTGGAACAGGTGCCGCCCGAGGAAACCAACAAATACGGCGTGGTCAGTACCGGGGACTTCAATCACGCACTCAGTCGGGTCACGGGCATTGTGGAAAAGCCTGAGCCGGACGAGGCTCCGTCCAACCTGGCCGTGGTGGGCCGTTACATACTCTCACCGCGCATCTTCCAGTTGCTGGAGCACACCGCCCCTGATGCAAGGGGTGAGGTTCAGCTTACGGATGCCATTGCCCGCCTGCTGGATTACGAGACCGTGTTGGCCCATGAGTTTCGTGGCGTGCGCTACGATTGCGGCAGCAAGCTCGGCTACCTCAAGGCGACCGTGGAATACGGGCTGAAACATCCGGAACTCGGCCCCGAGTTTGCCGCCTACTTGCGGCATTACCACAACGCCGATTAAGCCGTGTAGCCGGTTCGGTCATGTGCTCATGGCAAATGCTTCTTTGGCCGTTGGCACAGCCCGTAATAGAGTCCGGCGCATTCCGGAATACTTGCAAGCCAGGTGCTGACCCCTGGCCAGGGAGCGTGTTTTCTTGATCTGGGAGGCTTGGCTGACTGCTGCGGTGGTGGTGGGCGTACTGGGAACTCTGGTGTTCTCCAGAACGTCGCCAGACATCGTATTCCTGGGCGGAGTCACGCTGCTCTTGCTGAGCGGCGTGCTCACACCTGCCCAGGCCTTTGGCGGGCTAGCCAACCAGGGGCTCCTGACGGTGGCCGTGCTTTACGTGGTGGTTGCAGGGCTGCAGGAAACCGGAGGGATTCAGTGGATTGTGCAGCGCGTACTGGGGCGACCCCGTTCGCTGGCGCACGCGCAAATCCGGGTGATGAGTCCGGTGGCGTTCCTCAGTGCCTTTCTCAACAACACGCCTGTGGTGGCGATGTTGATCCCCGCGGTCAGCGAATGGGCGCGGAAGTTCGGTCTGTCCAATTCCAAGCTGATGATTCCGCTCAGCTATGCGGCGATTCTGGGGGGCACTTGCACCCTGATTGGTACCAGTACCAATCTGGTGGTCAATGGCCTCATCCTGGACCGGAGCCCCGGGCAGGGGCTGGGCATGTTTGATCTGGCCTGGGTCGGGGTGCCTGTGGCCCTGACCGGCCTGGTTTTCATCCTGCTCTTTTCGCGCTGGCTGCTGCCGGACCGCAAGCCGGCACTCAGTCAGCTTGGTGATCCGCGCGAGTACAGTGTGGAAATGCTGGTGGACCCGGACGGCCCGCTGGTGGGGCGCAGCATCGAGGACGCGGGATTGCGCCATCTCACCGGCATGTTCCTGGCGGAAATTGACCGGGACGGAACCGTCATACCTGCGGTGTCCCCGAAGGAACTCCTGCAGGGTGGCGATCGACTGATTTTCGTTGGCATCGTCGAATCGGTGGTCGAACTGCAGAAGATACGCGGCCTGACACCGGCTACGGATCAGGTGTTCAAACTGGATGGACACCGGTCCCAGCGGAATCTGGTGGAGGCTGCCGTGTCCGCTACCTCGCCCATGGTAGGGCGGAGTATCCGCGACGGCCGCTTCCGCTCTGTTTACGACGCCGTGGTCATCGCCGTGGCGCGCCACGGCGAGCGCATTCGCCAGAAGATAGGGGATATTGTCCTGCAGCCGGGTGACACGCTCCTGATCGAGGCGCGCCCGCAGTTCATCGAGCAGAACCGCAACAACCGGGATTTCTTCCTGGTCAGCCGGGTGGAAGAGTCCGCCCGGCCCCAGCATGAGAAGGCGCCGATTGCCCTCAGCATACTGATTGCCATGGTGGTCCTGGTGACGCTGGGCCTGTTCTCCATGCTGGAGGCCGCGCTGTTGGCTGCAGGCGGTATGCTGATCACCGGCTGCGTCCGGCCAGCGAATATTTACCGGAACATCGACTGGTCCGTACTCGTGGTCATCGCCGCGGCTTTCGGTCTCGGTGCAGCCATGGACGAGACCGGGGTCGCCTTTGCCATCGCCCAGTACGTGGTGGGGCTGAGCGGCGATATTCCCTGGATCAACCTCGCGGTGATCTACCTGTTAACGGCAGTGTTCACCGCCGTGATCACGAATAATGCCGCCGCCGTGCTGATGTTTCCCATCGCGCTCGCGCTGGCCGGGGATCTGGGGTTGAGCTTCATGCCGTTTGCCGTTGCCGTGATGCTGGCGGCGTCGGCCAGTTTCGCAACGCCCATGGGGTACCAGACCAACCTGATGGTGTTTGGCCCCGGCGGTTACCGTTTCGCGGACTTCCTGCGTATCGGCCTGCCGTTGAATCTGGTAACCGGTCTTGTGGCCGTGCTGATCATCCCGCTGATCTGGGGGTTCTGAATTTGAGTCGCAATGTTAATGAGGATGCCATGACCAACCCGAGCAATGAGCTTATTGCCCCGCATGGGGGTGTGCTGAAGCAACTGCTGGTCGACGAAAGCCGCGTGGCTGAACTGCGTCAGGAAGCCGTCGACCTGCCGTCCTGGGATCTGACCGAACGTCAGGTCTGTGACACGGAGCTACTGCTCAATGGCGGCTTCTCACCGCTGGACGGCTTCCTCACCCAGGCGGATTTCGATGCGGTTTGCCGCACCATGCGGCTGGCAGACGGCACCCTCTGGCCCATGCCCATCAATCTGGATGTCACCGAGGCCTTTGCCGAGGGGCTGCATCCCGGCGCCCGCATTGCCCTGCGCCACCCGGAGGGCATGGTCCTGGCCGTGATGACGGTGGAAGACATCTACCGGCCGGATTTCCGCGCGCAGGCGGAACAGGTGTTCGGCGCCGCCGACGAGGCGCACCCGGAGGTGTTTCGCCTGTTCCACCAGACCAACCCGGTGTACCTGGGTGGCCGGCTTGAAGGACTGGAACTGCCCCCGCACCACACCTTCAAGCACCTACGCCACACGCCACAGGAACTGCGCGAGTGGTTTGCCAAACTGGGCTGGAACAATGTGGTGGCCTTCCAGACCCGTAACCCCATGCACCGGGCCCATGTGGAATTGGCGAAGCGCGCGTCCCAGAAGGGGGCGGCCAATCTGCTGATCCACCCTGTGGTGGGTATGACCAAGCCGGGGGATGTGGACTACTTCGTGCGTGTGCGCTGCTACCAGGAGGTGATCAAGCACTTCCCCGAGCAGACCACCACGCTGTCGCTGCTCCCTTTGGCCATGCGCATGGGCGGACCCCGTGAGGCGGTCTGGCACGCCATCATCCGCAAGAATTACGGCTGTGCCCGCTTCATCGTGGGGCGTGACCACGCCGGGCCGGGCAAGAACAACCAGGGCGAGGATTTCTACGGCCCCTACGATGCACAGGAACTCGTGCAGAAGTACCAGGACGAACTCGGCATCGTCATGCAACCCTTCGAGGAAATGGTCTATGTCGAAGACCTGGCCCAGTACGTGCCCCGCTCGGAAGTGCCGGAAGGCGCGCGTGTTCTGAACATCTCCGGAACGGAACTGCGCCGCCGACTCAAGGAAGGGCTGGAGTTGCCGGAGTGGTTCTCGTACGCGGAGGTCATCTCCAAGCTCCGCGAGGCCTTCCCGCCGAAGCGGGAGCAAGGCTTCACCGTGTTCTTCACCGGCCTGTCCGGTTCCGGGAAATCCACTGTCGCCAATATTCTGATGGCCAAGCTGATGGAAATCGGCACCCGGCCGGTGACGTTGCTTGACGGAGATCTGGTGCGAAAGCACTTGTCTAGTGAGCTGGGTTTCTCGAAGGAGCACCGGGAGATCAACATCAAACGCATCGGCTACGTGGCCAGCGAGATCACCAAGAACCGCGGCATCGCTATCTGCGCGCCCATTGCCCCTTACGCTGCCACGCGACGCGAGGTGCGGGAGATGGTCAGCCAGCACGGCGGTTTTATCGAGGTGCACGTGGCCACGCCGCTGGAGGTCTGCGAGGAACGAGACCGGAAGGGGCTGTATGCCAAGGCGCGGGCCGGGCTGATCAAGCAGTTCACGGGTATTGATGATCCCTACGAGGAACCGGAAAACGCGGAGGTGGTGGTGGATACCTCCCGCTTCAGCGCCGACGAGCTGGCGCATCAGGTGCTGCTGCAGCTGGAGAAACAGGGATACATTGACCGGGAGTAACAGCTGGGTTTTTTGGTGCTTCGTTCCGGCCGGAGTACGGGGCAGCGCGACGGACGCGCCGTGAATACGTCCCTGTAGGCTTGTCGGCCGCGTCCATGCGGCCGACAGTCCGTCGCGCTGCCCCGTACCCCGGCCTTGGCCTCCGGTGCCGTCCGACTCGAAGGCTCCTGCCGAAAGAGGCCAGCCTCGGCAAACCACATAGGATGAAAGCAATGAACACCGAAATCACCGAAGGCGTCATTCGCATTGCCCGGGAAGCCGGCGCAGCGATTCTCAAGGTGTACAACAGCTCGGACTTCGGCGTGGAGCACAAGGACGACAACTCGCCGCTCACCGCCGCCGATCGGGCGGCCCACCGCATTATTGCGAATGGGCTGGCTGCGTTGACGCCGGATATCCCGGTGCTGTCCGAGGAGGGTAAAGACGTACCCTACAGCGAACGGTCCGCTTGGCAGCGTTTCTGGTTGGTGGATCCGCTGGATGGCACCAAGGAGTTCATCAAGCGCAACGGTGAGTTCACCGTCAACATCGCACTGATCCAAGAGGGGCGGCCGGTTTTCGGTGTGGTTTACGCCCCTGCACTGGATACCCTGTACGTTGGTGACGTGGGTGCCGGTGCCTGGAAGCAGGAAGATGATGGCGAACGCAGGCCGTTACAGGTCCGCAGCCCGGCGGAGGGTGAAGGGCATGCGGTGGTGAAGAGTCGCTCCCACCCCTCCGGCGAACTCGCTGAGTACCTGAAAACCATCAATGTAGCGGATTCGGTTCCGGTGGGCAGTTCGCTGAAGTTCTGCGTTGTGGCCGAGGGCCGCGCCACTCTGTATCCACGGTTCGGACCCACCATGGAATGGGACACCGGTGCAGGCCACGCCCTGGTGGAGGCCGCCGGCGGCAAGGTTGTGCGGGCGGATGCGCCGGACGAGCCGCTGCGCTACAACAAGGAAAACCTGCTCAACGGGTTTTTTATCGTCTCGGCTTGAGATACTCCGACTGTTTCCGGCTAAAAGGGCCGGCAATAGCTCCTCGGGCGCCTGACTGCAGGCGTGTAGGCTGGTAACCGGCGCAAGCCGGTTGCCGGCACCGGGCGTAAGGCTGGAAATACCGGGAATAGATCAGTGTTTCCTCAAGGGGGAGGCATCCGCCCCTTCTTGGTCGCATGCCCCACCAGCGCCCGGAACAACGCCTGCTGTTCATCGCGCTGCGGCAGGTATTCGGGGTGCCACTGCACGCCGAAAGCGCAGGGGTGCTTCTCGTGCTCCACTGCCTGAATCACGCTGGTATCCTCCCAGGCCACCACCCGCAGGCCCGTCCCGGCCTTCCGGATAGCCTGTCGATGCAATGAATTCACCTGGCAGCTGTCGGCGTTGATCAATCGTGCCAAGCGGCTGTCTGTCGCCAGGTGCACTGTCTTCTGGGGCCAGATGGTCCAGAGGCTGGGGGTCTCCTCGTAGTAATCGGACAGATCCTGATGCAGGCTTCCGCCGCACACCACGTTCAGCAGCTGTGCTCCGCGGCAGATACCCAGTATCGGAAGATCACGCTCCAGAGCGTCCCGAAGCAGCTGGGTTTCCAGAGCGTCGCGGTTCTGGTCGCCGCGGGTCATCTGCTTGGTGGCCAGCAGCCGGCGCAACACCCAGATCAAGGGAAACAACAGCAGGGTAAACAGGAAGCGCGGAAGCCCCGGACTGCGGCGCCGCAGCTCTCCCAGCCTAGGAGATTCCGGCGGCTCGCCGTAGAGCGCCGGATCCACATCCGCGCCGCCGCCGATAACCAGGCCATCCAGGCCGTCCAGTGGCATCGGGCGTCGTGGTGTGATGCGCATCGGCCGGCCACCGGCCCGGCGGATGGCGAACCAGCAGAACACCCAGGCGGCCAGGCCGCCCCGGGAAGGTCCCGTGACGCCGATCCGGGGTTTCATGCCGGCAACCAGCCCTCGCTTTCGAGGGCCCAGAGTTTGTCCACACCACCCAGGGCAGGGCCCTTCCGCCGCAGATAGCGGGCGCCCAGCTCGCGCATGCGATCCGGGCGTTCGGCCAGCCATTCAACCATCACCCAGCCAAACCATTCCCGTGCCAGCGTCCAGTCCGGTTCATCGATGCGACAATTGGGGAGCCGGTAATGAAATGCCGGGCGCGCCTTGACCAGTTTGGCCTCCGGCACGCCGCGCACCGCCTCATGGCCCATCAGTTCCCGGAACATGGGAAGCATGTCCAGGGCACGGTTCCGGGTGGCGTTGTGACGCAGGTAATCCTCCACCAGTTGTGCCAGACCCGGCTGATAGTCCGGGTCCACCACCAGCCGACGGTAAGGTTCGGGGAATGGGTCGATATAGGGCGTCAGGCGGCGGCTCCAGTCGATTTGGCCGCTGACATGTAACCAATCGTAAAGCAGCAAAAAGGCCTTGAGGTAAGTCAGAGCGGTGGCGCAGTCGGCTTTCGGCGCCTCGGGGTTCAGGTGCAGGCCGAATGCGTACAGTACCGAGGCGCGGGTGCCCTGAGCCTGCTCCTGTTGCAGGCGCTGGCGCAGCCGTTCCAGCTGATGAACCTCATTCATGGGAATCGGAGGCGAGACGATTTCGTGAGGCACCACCGTGCCAGCCAGGCGGGCCAGCAGGTCCTCGGCACGTCCGCCGGGTTCCAGTTCCAGTCCGAGGCGTTCCAGGAAGCGGGAGTAGGTCCGCTCCTTCAGCAGTGCGGTATCAATCTCCACCGTGAAATCACCCCAGCGGGTGCCCTGGACGATCTGGACGAAGGGGTCCCGCTGTTCCACGTGACCGCCGTAGAGTTCCATAACCAGTTCACAGATCCGCTGCAGGGGAAGTCCCGCGAACTCCAGTTCCACGCCCAGCCGTCTGGGCTCGCCGTCCTCGCGCCACAATCGCTCGGGAAGAGGGAATGAGAGGTCAGCAAATGATTTCATGGGCTCAGTTTACGCGTCATTGACGTAATCCGGTACTGTCCCCCAGCGGCTTTCCATGCAGGCGGGACGGGTGGGAATTTGCCTGTAGAATCCTGACCCTATAAGATCTTCCGCGTTACATCCGGGCTGTGCTGACGAATCCTGAAACATGTTGCATTTCCGATTGCGTGCAGCGTCAGGGTCTCCGCGCTAAAGTCGGGTGTCCGTAAATAATCGAATCAAGAAAAAAGTGAGTGGAGACGGCTGTGGCTGTTCTTCGGGGTTAATGCCGGGGTGGCGTGATACGCGGGGGTTCGAGTCTGTTTCGCTTTTGGTTTCCTTCCAGAAAGTCCGGTCAGCTGCTCGCCATTCATCCAACCGATCATGGTGTTGCATGCGCCTTAGTTGAGCCGCAGGGGGAGCAACGCCCGCGGCTGGTGATGGCAGAGCATCGGAACGGTGATCCGGCCGAGGCACTGGCGGCCTGCGTGCGGGGGCACCGTGTGCGCGGTCGCCGGGCCACCGTTGTGCTGCCCCGGGATGCGTACAAACTACTGCAGATCAATGCGCCGGATACCCCTGCCGAAGAGCGGGCGGAAGCAGCGCGTTGGCGCATCCGAGAGTTGGTGGATCAACCGCTGGATGAACTGATCACCGACGCCTTTCCCGTGCCTGAAGGGGCCGGCCGGCAGGCCGTTTCCCTTATGTACGTCGTGGCCTCGCCCAGGAAGCGGGTTCAAGCCTTGACGGAACAGGTGCGCAAGGCCGGTCTGCAACCAGCGGCTGTGGACATTCCGGAAATGGCCATGCGCAACCTCGCGGCGCTGTTGCCGGACCAGCGGGGTGGGGTTGCCATGCTCTGGCCCAGTGGCGGTACGGCCCACCTCACCATCAGCCGTGGCGATACGCTGCATCTGGCGCGGCAGGTGGAGTTGCCCAGTGTGGAGGATCACACCGTGCGATCCGAGGCCATGGCGCTGGAACTCCAGCGCTCCCTGGATTTCTACGAAAGCCGTACCTCGGGGGCCAGCGTTTCGCGTCTGTTGGTGATGCCCTGCCCGGACTTTTCCGTCACCGACTGTGTTCGGGATCTGAGTAACCAGCTTCCGGTGGCGGTGGCCACAGTGCCGCTGACCGAGTTGCTGGTCGGTGCGGATGAGCTGGATGCCGAGACGCTGGATCGTTGCTCGGTGGCGCTGGGTGCGGCATTGCGGGGAATGAGGCTGGAATCGTGAGACAGGAAGTCAATCTGTATCAGCCGGAGACGCGGCGTGTCGACCCCTGGTCAGCGCGGGGCATGGCCCGCTGGCTGCTGCTGGGCGTGCTGGTGCTGGCGGCGTTGGCTGCCTTCCAGTGGCGCCAGACCCTGGCTCTGGAGCAGCTTCTGGCGGAACAGCGTGAAACAGCGGCAGCCCTGGAGGATGCCGTGGATGAACTGGAAGCCATGCGGCCGTCCAGCTCTCCCGACCAGGCTCTGCAGGCTGAGGTGGAGCGGCTGGAGCGCCGGCTCGCGGCTGTCAGCGGCGCTCGCGATCATCTCCCCAAACCGGGCAGCCTGGAGTTGGAAGGGTACGCCAGCGTGCTGGACGCGCTGGCGCGGGAGCGCACCGACGGTGTGTGGTTGGAAAGGATCCGCGTGCAGCGGCAGGGCGAGTTGCTGCTCCAGGGCCGCAGTCTGCGCCCGGAGGCGGTGCCGGCCTTCGTGCATCGGCTTGGACGGGAGCCGGAGTTCATCGGGCAGCGGTTCCGCACCGTGCGCCTGGACCGGGAGGACGGGGCGGCCGAGAGCTGGCAGTTTCAGCTCATCGGCCCGGGGGTTGAGCCATGAACGGTCCGCTAAAGCGTATAGAACAGTGGCTGGATGGCGTCTCGCGGCGCGAGCGGGTGTTGGCGATGGCCGCCGGTTTCGGCGTGCTGGTGCTGATCTGGAACTTCCTTGTTCTGGTTCCGCTGGAAACGCGTCAGGAGCGTGCCCAGCAGGGCATTGAGCAGACGCAGACGCGCATCTCCAGCCTGGAGGCGCGGCGCGAAGCCGCCACCGTGGCCTTGAGTGATGAACCGGACGGTGAGCTCCAGCGGCGGCGGCAGGAACTGCGCGAAGCGCTGGCCCGCGCCGAAGAGGCGCTGGAGGACGACGTGGCCGTGTATGTCAGCCCCGAAGAGATGGTGGATGTGCTGCATGCACTGCTGGAAAGCCAGCCTGGTCTGCGGCTGGATACGCTGGAAACCCTGGAGCCGCAGCGCCTGATTGGGCCGGACGAGGAAAGTCCCCCGGTCTACCGGCACACCATTGAGCTGGAGTTCACCGGAGATTTCTCCGGCACCCAAGTCTATTTGCAGCAACTCCGCGCTCTCCGCGGCCGGCTGCTTTGGGAGCAGTTGGATTACGCGGTGGAACGCCATCCGGAAGCCCGTGTCCGGCTGCGGCTGCACACACTCAGCGTCGGGGAGGATGCGCTCGGTGTCTAGGGAAACACTGATCCTGCTCCTTGTGGTCACGTGCGGTTTGTGGGTGACGGCCCAGGCGCATGACCCCACGGCCCCTCCGGCGGGTTTCTCGAACGATAGGGAGGCACCCGCCGAAGCCCCCCGGGCGGATGCCACCGGTTTCACCGTGACCTATGTGATGCTGGGCGTGGATCGCCGGCTGGCGCTGGTCAATGGTGCGCTGGTTGCCGAAGGGGACAGGGTCAACGGTGCTCGGGTGACCGAGATCCGCAGTGATTCCGTCACCCTGGTGGTCGGTGAGCAGCGCCTCCGTCTGCCGGTGGCGGACAAATCAATCAGAAAACGCAATATCAGGGTGGAGAATCCATGAAGGATGGTCGCGCAACTCCCCGCCACGGAGCGGCCCTGGGGTTTCTGCTGGCTTTGCTGCTGGCCGGCTGCGCCAGTATCACCGGCGAACAAAAGGTTCCGCGTGACGATATCCAGGCGGCGCTGGACGAGGCGGTGGACGAGGCCGCGCGGGAGCGGGCGACGGAACGGCAGGTGCCGGATCGCGTCCAGCAGGCATTGATTCCGGAAGAACAACCCGTGCGCCCTGAGCCGGAGGCCGCCGAGGAACGTTTCGATCTGAGTGTGCGGCAGGCGCCGGCGGCGGATTTCTTCATGGCCCTGGTGGAGGGCAGTGACTACAACATGGTTGTGCATCCGTCGGTGGAGGGGTTGATCAGCCTCAATCTGCGGAATGTTTCGGTACCAGAGGTCATGGCCGCGGTACGGGATGTGTACGGTTTTGAGTACCGCCGTTCCGGCGACATGTTCCACGTGCTGCCCGCGGAACCGGAGACCCGCATCTTTCATGTGGATTATCTGAATGTGCAACGCGAAGGTTCGTCCCGGACGCGCGTTAGCTCCGGTCAGGCCACCAATGCGCGCCGGGATGAAGACGGTGGTACCCGGGGCGAGGGCGGCAGCAGCATGGCAGGCAGCGAGATCAGCACCCGCAACGATGCCGACTTCTGGCGTGAACTGCGGGAGGCGCTGGACGCCATCATGGCTGACGAGGATCGTGGGCGCGTGGTGATGAGCCCCCAGTCCGGCGTGATGGTGGTGCGGGCCACGCCCGCCACCCTGCGCCAGGTGGAGGAGTTCCTGTCCAGCGTGCAGGGAAGCCTGCAGCGGCAGGTGATCCTGGAGGCAAAGATCATCGAAGTGGAACTGGCCGAAGGGTTCCAGTCGGGTATTAACTGGGCTGCGCTCGGGCGGCCTGATGGGCGGCGTGTCATCGGCGGCCAGATTGGCGGCGGCAGCATTATTGGTGAAGGGGTGTCCGGTATCGAAGGACGCAGCGGCGGGTTG
Source organism: Ectothiorhodospiraceae bacterium (assembly GCA_007125985.1). Classification (GTDB taxonomy): domain Bacteria; phylum Pseudomonadota; class Gammaproteobacteria; order Nitrococcales; family Aquisalimonadaceae; genus LSCE01. The sequence goes on from SLCE01000188.1 coordinate 16,397, forward strand.
GCGCCGGGGGATGGCGGGCCGAATATAGACGGTACCTTCACCGAAGCCTTCGGCGGCATGTTCTCACTGGCTCTGGATCTGGGGGATTTCACCGCCTTTATCGAGTTGCTGGAGACCCAGGGCAATGTGCAGGTGCTCTCCAGCCCGCGGGTCTCCACGGTGAATAACCAGAAGGCGGTGATCAAGGTAGGCAGTGACGAGTTTTTTGTCACCGATATCTCCACCACCACCACGGCTGTGGGCACCACCGCCACCACCACGCCCAATGTGACGTTAACGCCGTTCTTCTCCGGTATCGCGCTGGATGTCACCCCGCAGGTTGCGGCCAACGGTATGGTCACCCTGCACATCCACCCCTCGGTTTCCGAGGTGAGCGACCAGCGCAAGGTGATCAGCACCGGTGAGCAGGAGTTCACCCTGCCGTTGGCCTTCAGCACCATTCGCGAGTCGGACAGTGTGGTGCGTGCCCGCAGCGGCCAGGTGGTGGTGATCGGTGGGCTGATGCAGGAGCAGACCGAGGACGAGACGGCTTCCGTGCCGCTGCTGGGGGATTTGCCCGTGCTCGGCGGTCTGTTCCGTCACACCCGCACCAGCAGCCGCAAGAGTGAACTGGTGATTCTGCTGCGTCCCGTCGTGGCGGATGACGACGGCTGGGAGGCCGACCTGCAGCGCAGCGCCGATCGCATTCGCCGCTTTGGCGGTGATACGGATTGGGCCAACTAGCGGGGTGCGTGGTGTACCTGCAGCACTTTGGGCTTCAGGACTACCCGTTCCGGCTCACGCCGGACACACGCTATGCCTTTGATCATCCCGGGCATCGCGAGGCCCTGAATGTGGTGCTGGTGGCTCTGGATGCAGGTGAGGGTTTCATCAAGGTCACCGGGGAGGTGGGCACGGGCAAAACCCTGCTCTGCCGCCGCCTGCTGGCGCTACTGGAAGAACGGGCGGTCACTGCCTATCTGCCCAACCCCCATGTCAACCCGAATGGGCTGCGACTGGCGTTGGCTGAGGAACTGGGGCTCCAGTGCCCGCGCAATCTCGGCCAGCACCGGGTCATGCAGCTGCTGCGCGAGCGTTTGCTGGAACTGGCAGCCGATGAGCGCCCGGTGGTGTTCATCATCGACGAAGCCCAGGCCATGCCGGGCGAAACCCTGGAAGCACTGCGCCTGATCAGCAACCTGGAAACGGAACAGCGCAAACTGGTGCATCTGGTCCTGTTGGGTCAGCCTGAGTTGGACCAACGGCTGGCCGGACGCAAGCTGCGGCAACTCCGCCAGCGCATCAGTTTCTCCCACCAGTTGCAGCCGCTGGATGTGGCCGACGTGGCAAACTACCTCCGCTTCCGCTTGCAGCAGGCCGGGCATGACGGGGCACCGCTGTTCAGTCGGGCCGCCGTGCGCCACCTGGCACGGAGTTCCCGCGGGGTGCCCCGGTTGGTGAACATTCTGGCCCATAAGGCACTGCTGGTGGCTTTTGGTAAGGGTGCATCACGAGTGGAGGCCAGGCATGTTCTACGGGCGGTGGCGGATACCGACGATGCCAGGGCGCCGGACACGCTGCCCTGGCTGGGGATTGCCCTGGGCGGGCTACTGGTGTTGTCCACCGCGGCTGGCGCCGTGCTGGCGTCGGGAGCCCTGGGATGAGTCTGATCAACGACGTGTTGCGCGATCTGGACCGGCGCCGCGGTAAAGCGCCGGATCCCGGGCTGGGGCAAGCCGCCGTGCCGGTACGCCGGCACCGCGGGCGACGCTTGGGTACGCGGTTGCTCGCCACCGCGCTGGGCCTGGTGTTGGTGGGCGCCGGCGGCGCCTGGCTGTTGTTCCCCTCGGAACAGGCGCTCGTTGATTACGCCACATCCGTGCAGCAACCGGCACCAGCAGCTGAGTCCCAGACTGGCGAACCCCCGGTCGAGTCGGGCGGTTCCGCTGCTTCCAGCCCGCCACCCACAGCGGACACCCCACCGGCTTACCCGGTGGCCGCGTTGGTGTCCAAGCCGGATACCGCGGAGCCCCCGCAGGCAACGGTGGCAGAGGCGCAGGAATCTGATCCTGCGCCGACCCCGTCGGCTGCTGATACAGCGGCTGAACAGACCCCTGAAGAGGCTGAGCCGTTGCAAGACGCGGTCACGTCCGAACCGGCGGTGGAGCAGCCGCAGGAGGTCGTGGCTACGGACTCCGAACTGCGCATCGAACGCAGGGCTTCGGCAGGGGAGCGGGAAGGCAGGCAGCTCTACCGCCGTGCCCTGTCCGCGCTGGACGATGGCGATACGCCCGAGGCCCGCAGGGCGCTGGCCGATGCCCTGAACGGTATGCCGGAACTGCATGCAGCCCGGGAGCTGCTTGCCCGGCTACTGATGGAGGTGGGGGATTACGCCGCTGCCGGGGATCTACTCCAGGCCGGGCTGGAGCTGAAGCCGGACCACCCCGGGCTGGCGCGCCTGCAGGCGCGGGTGCTGATGCACCGGGGGCGCGCCGATGCGGCGATCCGTCTGCTGGCGGACACGCTGCCCGGGCATCCGGGAGATGGCAGCAACCATGCGCTGCTTGCCGCCCTTTATCGGGATCAGAGCCGGCCGGCGGAGGCGGTTCCTGTGTACCGTGAACTGGTGCGCGCGCATCCGGAGCAGGGCGTCTGGTGGTTGGGGCTGGGGCTCAGCCTTGAGGAGGCCGGCGACACCGCACGCGCCCTGGCCGCCTATCAGCGTACGCTGCAGGCCGACGGGCTGGATATGGAGCTCGTGGCCTTCGTGCGACAGCAGATCACGGCGCTGGAAGGCGCTCGGGACGGTTGAATGAACGGAGCACACTGGCATGTCTGAGGCAACGCAAGCCACGCGACGCAAACGGATCCGTATCGGCGATCTGCTGCTTCAGCACGGTATCATCTCCGAGCAGCAGCTGGAGCGCGCGCTGGAGGAGCAGCGCCGGACCGGCCGCCGACTGGGCCGCACGCTGGTGGACCTGGAGTTCATCTCCGAGGTGGAGCTGCTCCGTTTCCTGGCCCAGCAGCTCCAAGTCGACTATGTGGACCTGCGCAATTACCGCTATGACCCCTCTACCATCCGCCTGCTGTCCGAAACCTATGCCCGCCGTTACCGGGCGTTGGTGCTGCAGGAGAACGACGGCGAATGCCTGGTGGGCATGGCCGACCCCACGGATCTGTTCGCCTACGATGAGCTCACCCGTATTCTCGGTCGCCGCATCCGCCAGGCGGTGGTCAGCGAACAGGAATTACTGGAAGTGCTCGATCGCGTCTACCGGCGCACCGAAGAGATCAACACGCTGGCTGAAGAGCTCGGCGAAGAGCTGGGTGAGGATGACTTCGACCTGGCGCGGATGGGCGACGAAGAGGCGGATGATGCCCCAGTAGTGCGCCTGTTGCGCACCATTTTCGAGGATGCTGTCCAGATCGGCGCCTCCGATATCCATATCGAGCCGGACGACCACGTCCTGCGCATCCGCCAGCGAGTGGACGGTGTGCTGCAGGAACAGGAGATGCGCGAACACCGCATTGCCTCGGCCCTGATCCTGCGCCTGAAACTGATGGCCGGCCTCAACATCTCCGAGAAGCGGCTGCCCCAGGACGGCCGCTTCAACATAAAGGTCAAAGGCCATAGCATCGATGTCCGCCTCTCCACCATGCCCATCCAGTATGGCGAGTCGGTGGTCATGCGTCTGCTGGATCAGTCCTCTGGCGTGCTCCAGCTGGCCAAGCTGGGCATGCCCGCGGCGGTGAGCGAACGCTTCCGCAAGGTGATCCGTCAGCCCCACGGCATTGTGCTGGTCACCGGCCCGACCGGCAGCGGCAAGAGCACCACCCTGTACGCGGCCCTGTCCGAACTCAACGAGGCGGGCAAGAAGATCATCACCGTGGAAGACCCGGTGGAATACCGTCTGCCACGCATCAATCAGGTACAGGTGCAGGAGCGGATCGGCCTGACCTTCTCCCGCGTGCTACGGTCCGCCCTGCGACAGGATCCGGATATCGTGCTCATCGGTGAGATGCGGGATGAGGAAACCGCGGAGATCGGTCTGCGGGCCGCCATCACCGGCCATCTGGTGTTGTCCACGCTGCATACCAACGATGCCATGTCCACGCCGGCCCGCTTGCTGGATATGGGCGCGGAACCCTATCTGCTTGCCGCCTCACTGCGGGCCGTGGTGGCCCAGCGCCTGTTGCGCCGGGTGTGCGAGGGCTGCGCCCGGCCGCAAACCCTGCCGCAGGAGCAGCTGGACTGGCTGGAGTCGGTGCTGGGGGAGCGTGTGCGCAAGGTGGCGTTCCGCCATGGGCATGGCTGCACATACTGTAATGGCACCGGTTATCGGGGCCGTATCGGTGTCTATGAGATGGTGGAGATGACCACCAAACTGGCCTCCGCGTTGCGGCGCGGTGATCAGGATGCCTTTGAGGCCGTCGCCCGGACGCAGGCCGGCTACCGGCCGCTGGCGCTTGCGGCGCTGGATTACGCTGATCAAGCTGTGACCAGCGCCGAGGAAGTCATGCGCGTGGCCGGCGGCCTGGACATCACGCTGGAGGCGGCCCCAGTGTTGTCGGACGGTGCTGCGGCCGCCGATGTGGATCCGCAGTCCCTGAGCCTGGTGGACGACTGAGATGCCGGCCTTTTACTACAAGGCGCGGGATGGCCGCGGCGAGGCCCTGGAAGGGACCCTGGACGCCCCATCGGCGGATGCAGTGGCCGAGCAGTTGCAGGCGGACGGTCATACGCCGGTGACGATCAGGCAGACCCGTGTCCGTTCTACCCCTGCACGCTCCGGAAGCGCCCTGTCCGGTCTGCGCTGGCGGCGCGTCAGCCTGCCTGACCTGATCATGTTCAGTCGCCAGATGTACAGCCTTAACCGGGCCGGTGTGCCCGTGCTGCGCGCCATGGACGGACTGGCCCGCACCGCACGTGACCCCTACATGGCACAGGTCATCCGTGAGGTGCGGAATGACCTGGAGGAAGGGCGCGCCATGGCGGAGGCCCTGCGAAAGCATCCGCGGGTGTTCTCGCCGCTGTATGTGAGCATCGTGCAGGTGGGTGAGAACGCCGGGCGGCTGGACGAGGCGTTCCTGCAGTTGGCGAATCACCTGGAGCAGGACAAACGCACCCGGGATCAGGTCAAGGCCGCGATGCGCTATCCGGTCATGGTGCTGGTCGCCATCGCCATTGCCATCGCGGTCATCAATGTCTTCGTCATTCCGGCCTTCGCCCGCCTGTTCGCCGGTTTCGGCGAACAGTTGCCGCTGCCCACCCGGATTCTCCTGGCCACCTCCGAGTTCACGGTCAGTTACGGAGTCTGGCTGCTGCTGGGCCTTGCCGCCTTGGTGGGTTTGTTCATGTGGTGGAAACAGACGCCTGACGGGGCCCTGCGCTGGGATCGCTTCAAACTGCGTATTCCCATCGTGGGCGATATCGTACTGCGGGCCACGCTGGCCCGTTTCGGCCGTTCCTTCGTCATGGCCAGCCGGTCCGGTGTGCCCATTACCACCGCCCTCAGTCTGGTGGCCCGGGCCAGCGGCAACGCCTGGGTGGCCTCGCGCATCGAGGGCATGCGTCAGGCCACGGAGCGCGGCGAGGGCATGGCCCGCAGTGCGGCGAATACCGAACTGTTCACGCCACTGGTGATGCAGATGATCTCGGTGGGTGAGGAGACCGGCCAGATGGACGACATGATGGAACAGATGGCCGATTTCTATGAGCAGGAGGTGGAATACGACATCCGCCAGCTCAACACCTATATCGAGCCGTTGCTGCTGGTGGTGGTGGGTGTGCTGGTACTGATACTGGCGCTGGGCGTGTTCCTGCCCATGTGGGATCTGGCCCAGGCGGCGCTGTGAGCACGCCGCGGCAACAGCGCCAGGCGCTCCGGTTCATGGAGCTGGGGCTGGTCGCAGCTATTGTGGGCGTCTTGATTGCCGTGGCGGCAGGCCGCGTGTTGGATCTCCAGGCACGGATCGAGGCCCATGCCGTGCGCGCCGACATCAATGCCCTGCGGACCGCGGTGACCCTGACCTGGCTGCTGGATCGGGAGCAGGTGCAGCAGGGAATGGACCCCAGGAAAGTGTTGGAGCGGGCGCGCGGGGTGGAACTCCCCGTCAGCGGTGATGAGCATCCCGCCGCCCCCGGCGAATGGCGCTACGCTGCGGACAGTGGAACCCTGTACTACCGGCCCGCCCGTTCCCAGGCCTTCCCGGAGCTGGAGGCGGAAGCGCAAACCGCGATACGCCTCCGTGTTGTCGTAGAAGCGGACGGCGCCCGGGTGCAGGTCAGCCCATCGCTGGCGGACTGATTGCAGCCGCGAGCAGCGCCTGCTTAAAACCGTTCCCGTCGGTGGATATGGCGGCGCTCTGCCTCATAGATGCCAAAGGTGGCCACAGCGCCGGGGTCGTCCAGTTCGCCATCACCCGTGTCATCATGCTGCAGCCAGCGCGGCCCCGGCAGAGTCACGCGGGTCTCGCCCACCGTGCCTGCTCCGGGTGCTTCCAGTTGTAGCTCCTCCCCCGCGGGCGGCAGACCGCCATCCAGCGTGCTGCTCACCGGGATGACCGCGGTGAGTTCCGGGTCCAGCGTGACAGTGGCCGTATCGTAGTCCCAGCAGCTGTCATCCGCGTGCAGCAGGAAGCCGGTGCCATCGTAATATTCGGCCCGTAGGGGCAGGATCAGCGGGAGTAATTCAGAACCATGGGCGTTCTGAAGCCGCAACCGCCCATAACGAACCGGAAACGCGGTTTCCGGCTCCAGATCCAGGGGCAGCGCGCTGGCCTCCACACCGTCGCCATCGATCAGTTCCGGCAGTTCCACCAGCAACTCGGGCTGGAAGGGCGCCACCAGGCTGTCCACGGTTTTGACGAAGGTGGTGCTGTCGCTGGCGGCGAAACGGTAGCGCTGCACGCCGGGGCTGGTGACAGTGAGTGAGCCGATATCCAGCACCATCTCCACCGGGAAGGGCTCTTCCAGTGCGTTCTCTGCCCCGGCATCCGCTGTGGCCGCAATCCAGGGCAGATCCGCAGCGGTCAGCTTGTTGAACCCGCCCTCGGTGTAGTTGCGGGTGGTGCTGCCCTGGGCGGAGAGGGCGGTGATCTGCAGTTCCGGCCGCTGCTCCCAGGCCAGCGGTTCGCCCATGTAGGCATAGGCGTTCTGTTCCGCACAGGAAGGCGCCAGGCTGCCGTCCTCCAGCACCAACACGTTGAAATCGGCGGGGATGAAGCGGCCGGTAAACGGGCTCTGCGCGGCGGGCAGGGTGGCGCCGTGGTAATTCGGTGAGGCGTCCGGATCAATGGCGATGCGGAAGACACCCACCTCGGAAATCCGCTGTTGCAGGTCCACCGAGCCCGATGCATCCGGGTTGCGCGGGTGATCGTAACGTTCCAGCGCCAACGCGCCGGGTTCCCCTTCAGACGGCGCCACCAGTTCGTGGGTCAGCGCGATGTCGTTGAGGGTGAAGTTGGGGGTAGGGGCATTGCCGCTGCAGAAATCGGCATCACCGTCGCTCTGCCAGACCACAGCGGTGATGCCGAGATCAAAATCGGCGCCGGCGGTCAGGGTGTTGCCGCAGTCCGCGTCCGCCGTGGCACAGGTCTGTTCCGGTTCGATGCAGAACCCGGCGGGCAACGAGACGAAGCTGTCCGACCCGGGCATCACCAGGCCCTCGTCTTCCGTGGCCTCGCTACCCAGGTACAGGGTATTCAGCTCCATCAGGCCCGCGTCGGCGTAACGCAGTTCGATGGTGGCCACGCCGTTGCCGTCGAAGCTCAGCGGCAGCACGGTGGCCCCGGTTTCCGAGGTGCCGATTTCGGTTCCATCGACTTCCACAGGCAGGCTGGCCGGCCGGTCGTCCGGGCCCGGGTCCAGGTAGTCGAACCAGAACTGCACTTCACGGGTCACGTCACTGAAGGCCGGCACGCAGGCCTGGGTTTCGTCATCACGGCGTACCGCAGCCACGGTGATGGGGTCCGAGGGCCGGCCGGCGGTCTGGTCCGGGGTGTCCAATGCCAGGCCCGCCGGGAAGATCTGCATCTGGCAGGTCTCTGTGCCGCCACCGAAACAGCGGGTGGCGTTGAAGGCCGCAGGCGCGACCGCCGCGGCATCCAGGGTGATGGTGACCGAGTCGTCGGTGGCCCCGGTGAACTGGAGCGGCACCGTGGTGCTGCCCTGGAAGGTGACAGGGTTTGCCCCCCAATTGCCGTCCGGTGAGGTGAACTCCACGGTCACCTCGTCGGGATACAGCGCGCTGCAGTCCGGGTCGGCGCAGGCCTGCACGGTGATGTCCGAGGCCGCGCAGGACAAGCCTGTACCCGGGTGGGTCAGGCGGATGTGATCATAACCGGGGAAGGTCGGGGGTTCGTCGTCGTTTGAGCCACCGGGAGTGGGATCTCCTCCGGATTCCCCGGGCCCCGCGCTGGTCCAGTCGCCGGTGCCGTCCGGCACCCGTGCAACCAGGTTCGAATTCGTTTCCTCCATCGTGGTGTCGTAAACGAATGCGCATTCCGAGGTGAGCGGGCCGCTGTATCCTCCCAGGCTGAAGTAGTCGATGGCGCGACCATCCGCATCATCCAGGCGGATTTCCATCTGATTTCCCGTGCCGGGTCCGAAGTTGAGGATGTCCGCGTCGGGAATACCGTCCCGTGGGAGGATGATCCACGGGTAATCCGAATCGTCCATTGCGCTGTGATCCAGCCCTCGGGTCAGACAACCGCCCGGCGCGCAGATGGTTAATGTCCAATCCGTATAGTCGCTTGCGCTTATGGATGGGTTTAGAATCCGAATCTCCACGAAACGGGCGGCATTGCCGCGCCGATACGCCTCGTTGATCGTGGCGCCCCCGATGCGTGCCGAACAAGCCGTATCCGCTTCAGCGGTCAGGGGCAGGGCCGTAACCGCAAGCAGCACGGCCAAGAGGGACAGATGAAGGCAGCGCACGGAAGAGTTCATGGCGCATCACTCATGGTTGCGCTGACGCGGCGGGAGATGTAATCAGCGTCGGCGTCATCGCCTTTTTCCGCGAGCGCCGACAAGCGGTAGACATTGAAGCTGTCGCCGGCTTCCTCATGGCCGCTGGCGTTGCATTCGACCGTGACCTGGAAGCCATCCAGCTCGTAGCTCTGTGTGCTTGGGCAGGCGCCGTCGCGGACGGCGATGAACGCCACTGCATCCACCCCGGAGCGGGCCGCATAGTAAGCCCGGCTGCCGTCGGCGGCCAGCACGAAGGTCTGGTGCTGCACACCGCTGCTGGTCACCATGTAACCGGCTAGCACAGCCAGTGCCAGCAGCAGGAACAGGGCGTAGAACAGGGCCGCCCCGCGCTGGCGACGGAGCGCCGGATTGGCGGCGATGTGACTGCGGCAAACCGTCATGGCGCGTTATCCACGTGGACCTGGTGCAACAACCTTACCCGCTCGCCATCCCGGGCCAGCACCAGCTCCAGGCTGAGCAGCGCCGCGCGGCTGGACGTCCCCGCCTGGTAGCTGAACCTGCAGTCCTCCACATCTCCGCTCAGCGGGTCACCAGTGCCGGCGGAATGGGTCTGGCCGGGCTCATAACCGGCGTAGCGCAGCAGTTGTCCGCCTTCGCAGACAAAGGCCACGGGCCCGGAGACCAGGAAAAACCGCTGCCGGGGTGACTCCAGGGCGAAACGGAACGGCTGCGCCAGCGTGATGCGCGTTTCCTCCGGTACGTCCGGGTCCGCCGCCAGGGTTACGCCGCGGGTCAGGGTCATGCTGCCGGGCTCGGTCTGATCCCAGGCATTGGCGCCGGGTTGCCCGGTGTTGTACACCGACACGAACCAGTCGTAGCTGCCATTCCCCACGCCCAGCCCACCCTGGGCGTTGAAGCTGTACTCGGTCACATTGGTGCGCAGCCGGCGTTCCGGCGCGCCGCCCACCGGCGCCGGGCCGGGCCCTGCCCGGTAGCGGCCACCGGCCTCGGTGGCCAGAAACTCCACGCAGGGCGCGCCGTCGCAGGTGTTCACCCGCAAACTGTTGGGGAGCGCGTGACGGGTTTCCCGCACCATGCGGCGCAGGGCGCGGTCGGATTGGTCAACCAGCTCAGCGCGGCGCTGCTGATCCAGATAGCCACCCACATTGCCCACCAGCAGGCCTACCGTGAGCACACCCAGCACGCCCACCAGGATCAGCACGATAACCAGTTCGATCAGGGTGAAGCCACGTTGGGGTGCCTGAACGTATCGCATGATGTCAGTCCCGTGCGCGCCAGGCGGACAAGCGGAAATCCACGGTGCCGGCGTCATGCCGCACGCGCACGGTGATGCGTCGGGCGTCATCGCCCAGGCCCAGCGCGGTGTCCTCATCCACCGTCACGGTGACGGAATAGGCATCCAGCCCGGCAATGGTATCGCCCAGCACATTGCGCGGCGGCTGATCCTGCAGGCCATCATAGGCCTGCAGGTTATCCAGGCTGTCCCGGGCATCGCCGGGTGCGGAACTGCCCTCGAAGGGCCGGGCCATGATCTCCTCCATGTAGGCCTCGGCCAGGGCCAGGGCCTGCTGGCGGATCATGGGGTCGGCGCTGCGCGCCACCACCGTGGTGTACACGCCCACGATGGCCGCTCCGGCAATGCCGATGATCACCAGCGCCACCACCAGTTCAATCAGGGTCACCCCCCGCTGGCGCTTCATGGCAGCACCTCCACCAGACCGGTGTCCGGCACAATGCGGAAGCTCTGGCTGAAGCCCCCGCCGCTCACCGTCACCGTGGGCGGATCCGCCACCTGGGGCACACCCAGGGCGTTGAAGGGCACACTGCCGGCGCCGCTTACCTGCACCTGCACGCCGTCCGGCGTGCTGCCGGCAAAGGCACCGCTGCGGCTGGGGTGGGGAATTGGGAGGGAGAAGTTACCGGAACCGCAGGGGAATTCCCGTTCCAGGCTGTAGCCGCTGCTGCTTATGGTGAAACGCGTGGAACAACCAGAGGCCGTGGCCTGCATTTGGGCGTAGCGGGGGGCGGCGGTTAGTTTGTCAAAAAAGCCTCGGGCGTCATAGCCCTGGAATCCGATGAAGCGGGGGGCGGCGATAATGACGAGAACACCGATAAGAACAAGAGTGATAATTAGCTCAAAGAGTGTGAATCCTCGATGCCTTTTAGAGTTGCCGTTCGGTGCGACCCGAGAAAAGTTAAAGCCCGGGCTTGGCAGAATGCCGATTGTACCCTGAAACATTCTCCCAAGCCCGCGACGTACAGAGGATGCTTTGATTTAATCGTTGTCGAAATCCACGAAACAGCTCACCTCAATAGGTGTGTCCCCATCCGTGCGAAGCAGCGTGAATGGCTCCCCTGTAGACGCCTCTAGGTCAAAGCGGTCTCCGTCAAAGCCAGTGACCAATTGATCAGCATCAGCGCACCCGGAAACTGTTATTACACCGTCTGCCTCAGCAACGTAAGCAGCATAGTTAATGGCCGAGGCACTGCTGAGGGCAGAAGCTTGGGCACGAAGGGCAGACTGTTCTGCCTCCTCACTCAAATCAATAAACCGCGGCACAGCCACAGCCGCCAGAATGCCCAGCAGCACCAGGACGATAACCAGTTCGATGAGGGTAAAACCGCTTTGTTTTTGCATGATGACCTCTAAAACGTGTGCCCACCCGAAGCATCCCGCTTCGTGTTTTTTTTGACGAATACATGGTGACGGGATGCGCCCCTCAGGCCGCACGCGCCCCACATGCAGAATCGAAGTCTACTCATGTCGCGTACAGGAGACAACATTTGTCAAGGAAACATGTATTTATATGCATCTGTTCTTACCGTTAAGCGGATGCACCCTGCTACTCTATGCCGGTTCCGTCCGGCCGGGGGTGTTCCGGCTGCCTGCGGACACGAGATTCATGGCTATCGAACAACCACTCCGGAGGACCACATATGAAACTGGAAACCCTGGCCGTTCATGGCGGCTACAGCCCCGACCCCACCACCAAGGCCGTGGCCGTGCCTATCTACCAGACCACGTCCTATGCTTTTGATAACACCCAGCACGGGGCGGACCTGTTCGACCTGAAGGTGGAAGGCAACATCTACACCCGCATCATGAACCCCACCAACGCGGTGCTGGAGCAGCGGGTGGCGGAGATGGAAGGTGGCATCGGCGGACTGGCGGTGAGCTCCGGCATGGCGGCCATTACCTATGCCATCGAGACCATCGCCGAGGCCGGTGACAACATTATCGCCACCAGCCAGCTCTACGGCGGCACCTATAACCTGTTTGCCCACTCCCTGCCGCGCCGGGGCATCGAGGTGCGCTTCATCTCCCATGATGAGCTGGACAATCTGGCGTCGAAGATCGATTCCCGGACCAAGGCGGTGTTCTGCGAAACCGTGGGCAACCCGTCCGGCAATGTGGTGGACATCGAGCGCATGGCGGAAATCGCCCACGCCAACGGTGTGCCGCTGATCGTGGACAACACCGTGCCCACGCCATACCTGTGGCGCCCCATTGAGCACGGGGCTGATATCGTCATCCACTCGCTGACCAAGTACATGGGCGGCCACGGCACCACGGTGGCCGGAGTGGTGGTGGATTCCGGCAAATTCCCCTGGGCGGAGCACAAGGAACGGTTCGCCATGCTGAATGAGCCGGATCCGTCCTACCATGGCGTGGTGTATACCGAGGCCCTGGGCCCGGCGGCCTTCATCGGCCGCTGCCGCGTGGTGCCACTGCGCAATACCGGTTCGGCGCTGTCGCCGTTCAATGCCTTCCAGATCCTGCAGGGCATCGAGACCCTGCCGCTGCGCATGGATCGCCACTGCGAGAACGCGCAGAAGGTGGCCGAGTACCTGGAAGGCCACGAACAGGTGACCTGGGTGAAGTTCGCCGGCCTGAAGAGCAGCCCGGATCACGCCCTGGCGCAGAAGTACATGGCCGGCCGCGCCTCCAGCGTGCTCAGCTTCGGCATCAAGGGCGGCGCCGAGGCGGGGGCGAAGTTCATCGACGCCCTGCAGCTGATAACCCGTCTGGTGAACATTGGTGATGCAAAATCCCTGGCCTGCCACCCGGCCACCACCACCCACCGGCAGCTCAACGACGCCGAGCTGGAGTCCGCCGGCGTGAGCCGGGACATGGTGCGGCTGTCCATCGGCATTGAACATGCGGATGACATTCTGGCTGATATCGAACAGGCCCTGGCCGCGGCCCGCTGAACCAGTTCCGCCACACCCGCCCCGGAACCGGGGCGGGTGTGGGTGGTCCATGCTTAAGGAAGCACCATGGGAATACATCAGTGCTTCCTTAAAGGGGCAGGTGCCCCTTTAAGCGTATTCCGGAGATTTTGTCATGCCCTCAAGAAAGGCTCTTGCCCGACGCCTGATCCTGCCGGTGCTGTTGCTGTTCGCCGCTGTGGCTGCCGCCACCTGGTGGGCGGAGCGCAATGCTGCCCAGGCGGAGGCGGCAAACGACGGCGTGCCGCAGGAACTGGCCGCCACCGACCAGGATATCAAGGTGTATAAGACCCCCTGGTGCGGTTGCTGCACCGACTGGGTGGAGTACCTGGAGCGGGAGGGCTTCACCACGGATGTGGTGGACGTGGATCAGGGCGAACTCAATGACATCAAGCAGCAGGTGGGGCTGCGTCAGGAACTGGCGTCCTGTCACACGGCCTTTATCGACGGCTACGTGATTGAGGGCCATGTGCCCGCTGAGGATATCCGCACTCTGCTGGAACAGCGACCGGACGGTGTGCGCGGCATTGCCGTACCGGGCATGCCCATCGGATCCCCGGGTATGGAACAGGGTGATCGTCGCGACCCGTACCATGTGGTGGCGTTTGACGCCGACGGCAACGCGGCGATCTTCTCCAGCCACAACCAATAGACGCGCCGCTGGGCGCCGCACCGTGCGCGTTCCGGCCTGGTCCAGCTAAACTGGTAGCAAATGGCGCTGCCGCGCCCAGCCGATCATTGAGGGTTCCATGAACGTCCAGCTTCGCCGCTCCGCGCTCCATCGCGCGTCCCGACTTCTACTGGCCGCCTGCGCCGGCGTGGCGCTGGTGGCCTGTTCCACCTCGCCCACCGGCCGCAGCCAGCTTGCCTTTTTTCCGCAGGGGGAGCTGAACCGCATGGGGCTGGCTGCCTATGAGCAGATGAAGGAGCAGACCCCGGCCACCGACAGTGACGCCAAGCGTGCTTACGTACAGTGCATCACGGACGCCCTGATCGCGGAGTTGGATTCCCGTGACCAGCGCCGTCATGACTGGGAGGTGACCGTGTTCGAAGACGATGCGGTCAACGCCTTCGCCCTGCCCGGCGGCAAGATGGGTGTGTACACGGGCTTGCTGGACGTGGCCGACAACCAGCACCAGGTGGCGACGGTCATGGGCCACGAAATCGGCCATGTGCTGGCGGACCACGGCAACGAGCGTATGTCCACGGCCTTCGCCACCTCCGCCGGGTTGCAGGTCGTGCAGATAATTGGTGACGACGGTTCGCCTCAGCGGGCACAGATCCTGGGCCTGCTGGGCCTGGGGGCCCAGGTAGGGATCATGCTGCCGTTCAGCCGTACCCACGAGCGGGAGGCGGATGTGATCGGGCTGGACCTGATGGCGCGGGCCGGCTTCGATCCGCAGGAGAGCGTGCGCCTGTGGCAGAATATGGCGGACGCCAGCGGCGGCCAGCCGCCGGAGTTTTTGTCCACCCATCCGGCCCACGGCACACGCATCAGAAACCTGCAGGACCACATGCCGGACGCGATGGAGAAATACGAAGCCGCGCGTCAGGCCGGTAAGCGGCCCCAGTGCAGCCTCTGATACGCGAAGGGTGACGGGGCCGACCACACGGTCGGCCCCGTTACTGGATCAGGGCAGGTTGGGGAAGCAGATGCCCACCATTTCCTGCATAACCCGGATCACCTGGCAGCTGTAGCCGAACTCGTTGTCGTACCAGACATAGAGTACGCACTTGTTGCCATTCACCAGGGTGGAGGCGGAATCCACCACACCCGCATGGCGTGAGCCCACCAGGTCGCTGGAGACAATCTCGGTGGACGCGGTGTAGTCGATCTGCTCCTGCAAACCGGAATGCAGGGCCATGTCCCGCAGGTAGGCGTTCAGTTCTTCCTTGCTGGTATCCCGGCTCAGACTCAGGTTCAGTACCGCCAGCGAGACGTTGGGCGTGGGCACCCGGATGGCATTGCCGGTGAGCTTGCCCTTCAGCTCCGGCAGGGCCTTGGCCACCGCTTTGGCTGCCCCGGTTTCGGTGAGCACCATGTTCAGCGCCGCGCTGCGGCCCCGGCGGGAGCCCGGGTGGTAGTTGTCGATCAGGTTCTGGTCGTTGGTGTAGGAGTGCACCGTTTCCACGTGGCCGTGCTCGATGCCGTACTCGTCCTGCAGCGCCTTCAGCACCGGCACAATGGCGTTGGTGGTGCAACTGGCGGCGGAGACAATGCGGTCCGTCGACTTCATGTCGTGCTGGTTGACGCCGTAGACGATGTTGGGCAGGTCACCCTTGCCCGGCGCGGTGAGCAGCACCTTGGATACACCCTTGGCCTGCAGGTGCAGGCTGAGCCCTTCCTCGTCACGCCACTTGCCGGTGTTGTCCACCACCAGGGCGTTGTCGATGCCGTACTGGGTGTAATCGATGGTGTCCGGGGAATCGGCGTAGATCACCTGGATGAAGTTGCCGTTGGCGATAATGGCGTTGGCGTCATCCAGCACGTGAATGGTGCCGTTGAACGGGCCGTGCACGGAATCGCGGCGCAGCAGACTGGCGCGCTTCTCGATGTCATGGCCCTTGCCCTTGCGCACTACGATGGCCCGCAGGCGCATCTTGTTGCCGCTGCCGGTGCGCTCGATGAGCAGGCGTGCCAGCAGTCGCCCGATGCGGCCGAAGCCGTACAACACCACGTCTTGCGGCTCCCGCAGCTGTAGTTCCCCCTGGCCGTCCAGGATATTGCCCAGCTTGCGCTGCAGGTAGTCGGCGATGGTCTCGTCCTTCTGACCGTCCTTGAGGAAGCCGGTGGTGAGCTTGCCCAGATCCAGCCGCGCCGGGCTGAGATCCAGCTTCATCAGTTCCTCGAGCACGGGGAAGGTGTTGTGGATGGAGAGCCCTTCAGGTTCGTACTGCTTGACGAAGCGATGTGCCTTGAGGATGTCGATGGTGGTGCAGTTGATCAGCGGGCGGCCGTAGATCCGCAGGACCACGCCCTTGTCCCGGTAAAGCTTGCCGATCATCGGCAGCATCAGTTCGGCCAGTTCCTGGCGCTGGGTCCAGTCGTTAAGATAGGAATCCTGCTGTTGCTGGTTCATGCTGACTCCGGATGGGCTCTGGCTGTTGAGGGGGTGCTCATCTATCGGGCGGCCGGATTCTACGAAAATCCGCGCCCGGAGTCACGGCCCAGTTATTTCAATAACTTGATTGCGCCCGTACCGGGTGCACACATGCAGGCAGGCCCATGCGCAAGGAAGTCATTGCCGAAACCCGCATTGCCGCTGAGCCCGCCGTGGTCTGGGAGCGCTTGCTGGACTTTTCCGCCTACGCGGAATGGAACCCGTTCATCGCGCCGGCGGAACTGGATGCCGAGGCGCGTACCGGCCAGCGGCTTGCGCTGCAATACCGCCCACCGGGGCTGCAACCCCGGTCGGCGCACGTGGAGTTGCTTCGGGTGTTGCCGGCAGAGGAACTGAGCTGGCTGCAGCGTTGGCTGCCCATGGCCGGTCTGTTGGATATGGAACACCGCTTCATCCTGGAAACCGAGGATGATGCGGAAACCCGGCTGCTGCAGCGGCTGCGCCTGAGCGGTGTGCTGGTCCCCTTCCTGTGGTGGAAGCTGCGTACACCGTTGCAGCAGGGGCTGGTGGAATCGAATCGGGCCCTGGCGCGCCTGGCGGTCAGCGGTTCGCCCGGCTGACACGGCGAATCACCCCGCTGAAACCCAGCACCGGATGGGCATTGGTATACATGCGACCGCGCACGAACAGCATGCGGCCGGTGGCATGCAGCACCTCGCCGTCCGCATGGACCGCGTCACCGCGAAAGGCGGGGGCTGTGAAGTCGCCGTTCAAGGAGACGGTGAGGCCGCTGTCCCCTTGCAAGCGGTGGCGGGCGATGACGAACAGGGCGTAATCCGCCAGCAGCATGAGCATGCCGCCATGGACAGCGCCCAGGTTGTTGCAGTGGCGGTCTTCCACCACGAAGCCGCATCGACCACGGCCCTCGGCGTCCAACGTCCAGTACAAGGGGCCGTTATGGGCTTCGAAGGGGTCTCCGGCGGCGGTTTCCCAGCCGGCGAAGGGATGTGCTTCTGTCATGCCATGCCTCCATGGAAATGGTGAAATGCCGCGCCGCGCTGGCGCCAAGCAGGTGCGGCGCATTACTGTACACATAAATTACTAGCTTACTCATCTTTTCAGGGTCGCGGCCAGATGCGGCGATCTGAACCGGGCACAAGACAGGGGGGAGCATGGCAGGGCAGGAACGGATGCGCATTGATCAGGTACTGGCCGGTGCAGTGGCCATACTGGTCGGCCTGGGGCTGGCGCGTTTCGGTTACCCGCCACTGGTTCCTGGCATGATCGAGGGCGACTGGTTCACGCCCGCGGCTGCCGGTTACCTTGGCGCTGCCAACCTGTTGGGGTATCTGTTCGGGGCGCTCAGTGCCTCCTGGTTTGCCGGCCGGGTCGGACCAACAGCGGCCATCCGCGCGGGTCTGCTTCTGATCACGCTCAGTTTTCTGTTGTCCTCCTGGGCCGCGCCGTTCTTCTGGATCTTCATCTGGCGTTTTCTGTCCGGTTGGGCCGGCGCCATTCTGATGGTGGTGGCGGCGTCCACGGTGCTCACCACCACGCCGCTGGCGCGGCGACCCCTGGCCGGCGCCATTGTGTTCAGTGGTGCCGGCGTGGGTGTGCTGTGTTCCGCCACCGTGGTGCCCTGGCTCACCACCCTGTCGGTGAGTTGGGCGTGGGTTTCCCTGGGTGTGGTTTGCCTGGTGCTGACCCTGGCCACCTGGCCTGCCTGGCGCACCGAATCCCCTGCTTCAGGGGGGGCTGCGGCGCAGCCCCTGCCTCCCATGCGCGTGGTGCCCCTGGCCGTGATCCTGGTGGTGATCGGATACGGGCTGCAATCCGTGGGTTACGTGCCGCATACGCTGTTCTGGGTGGATTTCCTGGCCCGGGAGCAGGGGCTGGGAACGGCGTTCGCGTCAGTGCAATGGAGTGTTTTCGCGCTGGGCGCCATTGCGGGGCCGTTCATGGCTGGTTGGGTGGCGGCACGCCTGGGTTGGTATCCGGCGCTACTGCTGGCGGTGGCGCTGATGTCGGCGGCGTTGTTCCTGTCCAGCGTGGCGGATGCCCTGTTGCTGGCCTCGCTGTGTTCTTTCGTGGTGGGGGCCATGGTGCCGGGGCTAGTGTCGCTGACTTCCGGCTATCTGTCGCAACTGGTGCCGCTGGAGCAGCACCGCCGCGCCTGGGGCTGGGCCACGGCGTCCTTTGCCCTGGCCCAGGCGGTGGGCGGTTATGCCCTGGCCGGCGTGTTTGGTTGGCTGGGTAGCTACCCGCCGGTGTTCATCATCGGCGGGGTGTCGCTGGCGTTGGGGCTGGCCGTGACGGCCCTGACCCGGTTCGGGCGGGCCGCCTGAAGCCGTTTACGTCGGTGTCAGCAGCGGCTGGCCGTCGAAATGGGCACGGAGATTGTCCACCACCAGCTGACCCATTTCCAGCCGGGTTTCCACCGTGCCGCTGGCGTAATGCGGTTGCAGCACCACATTGTCCATGTCGATCAGTGCATCCGGCACGTGGGGCTCATCATGGAAGACGTCCAGGCCGGCGCCGCGCAGGCGCCCTTCCTGTAGCGCGTCCACCAGGGCGGGCTCGTCCACTGTGGAGCCGCGGCCGATGTTGATCAGGGTACCCTCGGGGCCTAGGGCATCCAGCACCGTGCGATCCACCATGCCCTCCGTGGCGGAGCCGCCGGGCACGATGACCATCAGAAAGTCGCTGTCCGCGGCCAGATCGGGCAGGCTGTCGTAGTAGCGATAGGGGACATCCGGGTTTGCGCGACGCTGGTGGTAGCCGATGTGCATGTCGAAGGCCGCGGCGCGACGGGCCACGGCCTGGCCGATACGCCCAAGGCCCAGAATGCCGAGTCGCTTGCCGGTCACCCGGTGACCCAGCCCCAGCCCCTGCAGCCAGCGGCCGGCCCGGACGTTCCGATCCGCCTGACAGAGCTTGCGCGCCGTGGCCAGCATCAGCGCAATGCCCGCATCGGCCACGTCCGCCGTGAGCACGTCGGGGGTATTGGCCACCCGGATGTTGCGGCGCCGGGCGGCGTCCAGGTTCAATGCGTCCGTGCCGATGCCGGAGGAGGCCACCACCTCCAGTGCGGGTAGCGCATCCATCAGCGCCAACGGGACGCCCTGGACGGCGTTGGTCGCCAGGCCGCGGATCTGCGACCCGACCTCCTGCAGCAACGCGTCGGCCTCCGCTGTTGGCTCGGGCAGGATGTGGACGGGAAAGTGTTCCTGCAGTTGCGGGATCACGTTGGGCGGCATGCGGCCGGCAATCAGGATGGGCGCAGTCATGGTCGGGCCAGGCTCCTCTCTATTTTTAGCTTGTCGAGCGTAGCTCATTCCATGAAGGATTCCCTAATCCTGATGCGACTCCAATTGGAGGTTGTCGTGGTCCACCGCGTCCAGCCGCAGCTCCCGCACCACGGGGCCGGGATTGGCCATCAACTGCAGCTCGGCCCCGGTGCCGGTATCCGATCCCAGGCGCAGTTCCACCGTGCGGTCGTCCAGATGCAGACTGAGCACTCCCTGTTGTACGGCGCCGGTATGCATATCCAGCCGGACCGGATGCTCCGCACGGGTGTACACCAACTGGCGCTGTCCGTCCGCGCCATGCCGCACCGCCTTGATGTGCAGCGCCCGCTGACCGTCTGCTTTGTCCAGCATCAGGTCCACCTGGCCGATCTCGGTGTTCGCCTGCCGTAGCGCATACCGGTGCGTGCCGGGCGCCAGGGTGCGCGCGGTGTCCAGTGCGGCGGCCAGCACGGGCAGCAGGGATTTCGCCGTATCCAGTTCTGTTTCCACGGCCTGGGTGGTCAGCGGCGTGGACTGCAGGCTGAGCACGCCGGCATCGATTTGCCACAAAGAGGCCTTCTTGTAGGAGGGGCTCAAGGTCGTGGTCAGCGTGTAATGGGTGCGCCCGTAGTCCCAGCCGATGATGTCGATGAGCCATTCGCCCGGGGTGGGATTGTAGAACACGCAGGTGTCGGTGCGGGTGCCAGGCTCGGTGGAATCGCAGGTGTCATTGCGCTGCGGCCCGGCCACGAACAGGTCAGCATCCTGGCTGAGACGGTGCAGGCGGATTTCCAGCCGTGAGGTGCCCCGGGGCACGTGGGTGGCGTAGCTCTTCCAGTGATCGTCCCGGACGCTGGAATCAAGGGACACCGTATTGCCGTAGTACGTGGATGAGCGCTTGCCCTCGCTTTCGGTGCAGCCGGTGAGCAGCGTTGCGGCAGCCAGTGTGGCGAGCAGGGCCGGAAGGCGGTATCTGTGCATGGCAACCTCGTACTCCATGAGTCATGGCGTCATGGTGCACGGGGTAAACCGAACGGAAGCTGAACGAGAACGAGGAGGGCGGTGGTGGCCCGGGTTGGCGGCTGAAC
>SLCE01000201.1 GCA_007125985.1 Ectothiorhodospiraceae bacterium
CCACCAACCTGGGCGGTGCGATCGGGTATCTGCTGCGAAAGACGTTGTTCAAGCGCCTTTTCCGGCGGGTCGGAGCTGGCGTGATCTTCGGGCGCGGGCTGACGTTACGTCATCCGGACCGTATCGATCTCGGCGACCGGGTCGCCATCGATGACTATGTGATGCTGGATGCCTGTGGCGCAGGCCCCGCAGGCATCGCCATCGGCGCTGGCGCGATCGTCTCGCGCAATGTCGTCATCCAGGCCAAGGAGGGGCCCGTGACACTGGGCAGCCGCTGCGACCTTGGCAGCAACGCCGTGATTTCGTCCATTTCCGGCGTCCGACTCGGAAACTGCGTGCTCGTTGCCGCCAATTGCTACATCGGCGGTGGGATGTACAGGCATGCCGACACGACCACACCGATGATGGACCAAGGCCT
Source organism: Ectothiorhodospiraceae bacterium (assembly GCA_007125985.1). Classification (GTDB taxonomy): domain Bacteria; phylum Pseudomonadota; class Gammaproteobacteria; order Nitrococcales; family Aquisalimonadaceae; genus LSCE01. The sequence continues at coordinate 419 of SLCE01000201.1, forward strand.
GGAGACCGCAGGCGCCGTTGAGATCGGCGACGATGTCTGGCTGGGAGCGGGCGTCATCGTCACCGATGGCCGGAAAATCGGCGACGGCGCCATTCTGGGTGCAGGCGCTGTGGTGACCAAGGATATTCCCGCATACGCCATCGCGGTTGGCGTCCCCGCGCGTGTCGTCGGTTATCGCCGGCAAGCGGGCTCAGACAATGAGACCACTGGCGCATGACGACGCCTGAACCGCTTCGGCCATCTCTCCGGTTGCTGTTCGTCAGCGATCATCTCGGTCATGCCGGGGGCACAGTCCACGGCGCAACAACCTATTTCCTAAGCGTTCTGCCGCGCCTCAGGGAACAAGGTATCGCCCTTTACCCCTGCTTCCTGGGCCGGCCGCATCCGGCGGAGGCGCAACTGCGGGCTGCGGGCGTCGTTCCGGTGTTTCTCGGGCGCATGAAATGGGATCCGCGGGCGCTGGGCGACATCACCAGGCTAATCCGTCAGCACCAAATCAACCTGGTTCATGCAGCGGCCATGAAGGGCATTATTCTCGCCCGACTCGCGGGACGGCGCACGGGAACCCCGGTCATCTCCCACTTCCACGACGAGAAACCAGTCAACGCCGCAATCGGTTTCCTGCAACGGCATACAGCGCGCTGGTCGACGGCATCCATCGCCATTTCAGCCTCGGTGGCGGATTTCGCCGTCAACGAGTTAGGCGCCGACCGGGAGCAAATCCATGTGCTGCACAACGGCATTGATCCGGCGCGTGCGCAGGCTGCCGAACCCGGAGCAGAGGCGCGGATTCGGCAGGAACTGGATATTCCCCCCGACGCCCCGGTGGTGTCGGTGATCGGACGGTTATCCCCGGAAAAAGGTCAGGCCGAATTCATCAAAACGCTTCCTGACCTGCTGCAACGCACGCCCCACACGCACATCCTGATCGTGGGGGAAGGTGACGAACGGGCCAGGTGCCAAGCCCTGACAACCCAGCTCGGTATAGGGCATGCCGTACATTTCACTGGCTTTCGCAGCGATCTGGCGGACATACTTGCGGCAACCACGATCGTGGCGATCCCGTCCATCAGTGAAGGACTGTCTTACACAGCTCTCGAGGCGATGGCCGCCGGCCGTCCGGTAATCGCCATGGCAGTTGGCGGAATTCCGGAAATCGTACACGATGAGAGTACAGGCTTACTGATTACTAAAGGCCAGCACGCGGCTTTCCCGGCTGCCATCGCCCGCGTCCTTGGTGATGTGGAGTTGCAACGGACCTTGATTGAAGGGGGAAAGCAGTTGGCCAACCAACTTTCAGTGGATGCCCATGTGGCCAAGCTGACCGAGTTCTACGCGGAGATTGCCGCGCCCGGAGGCGCTGAGAAACCATGATCAGGCGCATTCGTTCCAGTTGGGAGAAGAACTGGCCGGAAGTCCACTGCGCATTCCGCAACGGGCTTCCGAAGTTCGTTCTTGGACGAACACCCCGATTGGGCGATGACGAGGTTCCGGTGTTCTGTTATCACGCACCGGAACGCGCAGGTTTTTCTGATGATCTGCGCTACCTCGCCGACAACGGGTATCACACCCTGAATGCAGACGAACTCCTTCAGCATGTACGCGGGGATACCCAGGCACCGCGGAAATCCGTGGTGCTCACCTTTGACGACGGTGCCGATGCGCTGTACCAGGTGGTGTATCCGACCCTTGCAGAATTCGGCTTCAGGGCTGTTGCCTTTGTCGCACCTTACTTCCACGACCATGTACATGACCTCGGGGCAAGCGGGCGCGCGTGCACCTGGGACGAACTGCAGGAAATGGATGCATCCGGCGTGATTGATGTGCAATCACACAGCTACGAGCATCGCTATATTCCGCGCTGGCCCGAGGCCAGCCCATTGTGCGGGGTTACTGCGGAACCGTTCATTGCCTCGCCCACCACCAATCGGACCCTGGAGCAGGATCTCCGACTTGCAAAGGAACGGCTTGAGCAAAAACTCGGAAAACCCGTGAAACATCTTGGGTTCCCGCAGTACAACGGCACCAGCGAGGCGGTGGAAACGGCCCTGGCACTGGGATACGAAGGTCTTTGGTGGGGCACGCTTCCCGGCATACCCGGGAACCGGGTGGGGACGGATCCACGTCGCATTGTCCGAATCAGCGGGGAATTCCTGCGCCGGCTGCCAGGTCTGCGGCGCGTCTCACTGGCCTCCGTGCTGAAAACCCGCTACGGCGCCAACGTTCGGCGCTGGACCGGCCGTGATGCGTCCGCGGGACACGAAAATGGATGAGTGATCAAGCACGGACCGCAACGACGACAAAGCAGGCCTGGCGTCCTACATGGAAGGACGTGACGCGGTGGGTCATCACGCTGATACTGCTCGGCCTGGTCGCGCTCCACATCGAGTTCGCGGTTCTGGGCAGTCTGCTGCGCAATATCGACTGGTTCCTCATTGCGATCGCCCTGTTGCTGGGATTCGCCGACCGGATCCTGGCGACACTGCGCTGGCTCATCCTGCTGAAGGTCAACGGCGTGCCGGTTCGCTTTTTTCCGCTGCTGGCATTGCACCTGACGGCCGGATTCATTGGCAGCTTTCTGCCCACCTCATTCGGCGTTGACGCTGTCCGCATCGTTATGCTCGTGCGCCGGGAGGGGCGGGGAATCGCATGCACTGCAGCCTCCGTCATGGACAGGCTGATCATGCTGGGGGCCACGTTGATCGCGGCGGCACTTGCTGCCCTTGCACTGTCCACGCGAACGGACCTCCTGGCCTGGTCCATCCTGCTCGTGGGCCTGGCTGCCGGCTCACTCCTGGGTGCCGTGATTCTCATGCACCCCCGACTCGCAGCCCCACTGACCGGCGCTCTGAGACGACTGCCCGGCCCAAACATCGGGGAACGCCTTGCCTCCTTCTACCAGGCGCTCCACCTGTACCGGCATCACGGTCGGGTACTCTGGCTCGCCGGGGCGCTCACCGTCATCATCCTCGGCGTTCGAGTATTACTGATCTTTGCGCTGAGCATTGCCATCGGACTTGATGCGAGCGTATTTGAATACCTGCTGGTCATGCCCATCGCCTGGGTGGTGGTGATGTTGCCGATATCCGTCGGGGGGTTCGGGTTGCAGGAGGGGGCCTACGCTCTGCTGATGGGGCTGGTGGGCATCTCGGCCACCGCAGCGGTCTCCATATCACTGCTGGATCACGTCATTGTCCGACTCATCGCGCTGGCCGGAGTCGTCATCTGGTTATTCCGGCCAGAGTTTCGATCCCGGCAAACCCGTAGCATCGGTCCACGCTGATCGGGAGAGCACAAGAATCCAACGGCCGGCGCCTGGGGCCTGGAGCCGGAACCCGCCATCTGCCGTTGCCTCCAGCAGTTCCGCATCGCGCCAGCGCGCGGTGTCCGGCGACAGCCACCGGGCATGCAATTGAACCGCTGGGCTCGAGAGGACGGCCTGCCCGCCATTCGGGAA
>SLCE01000145.1 GCA_007125985.1 Ectothiorhodospiraceae bacterium
TATTGCAGGCTGGTTTCCGCGGTTCGCGCGGGTTGAATCCCTGGGGCGACCGATCTGGAGGCAGCTTGAGCCACTGGGGCGGCGGCTGTTGCCGGTTCGGCGTCTGCCGCAGGCTTACGGTTTCGGGCTTGTCTGGGGCTGGTTGCCCTGTGGCCTGGTGTATTCGGCACTGGTCTACAGCCTTAGCACCGAAGATGCGTTACGCGGCGCTTTGTTCATGGGGTTTTTCGGCCTGGGCACCCTGCCCATGCTGCTCACGGTGGGTGTCATGGCCAGCACCGTGGCCGGGCTGTTGCGGCGCCGTGCCGTGCGACAGGCAGCCGGCCTGTGTGTGATCTTGCTGGCACCGGTGCCGCTGCTGATCAGTCAATGGGGACATGCGTGATCGGATTTCGAGAGAACAAACCGGATAACGGTATGCTGGGGGAATCGCCCGCGTTTCAGTCGGCCTTGCGGTCTGCCAGATTGGTGGCCGGTACCGATGTGACGGCCCTGATCCTGGGGGAGAGTGGGACAGGCAAGGAGTTGCTGGCCCGGATGATTCATCGGGAGAGCCGCCGGGCCGAAGGACCCTGGGTAACGGTGAACTGTGCGGCGCTGCCAACTGACTTGGTGGAGTCGGAACTGTTCGGATACCGGCGCGGCGCGTTTACCGGTGCCCAGGCGGACCATGTGGGCCGTATCGCGCAGGCTCATGGCGGAACGCTGTTTCTGGACGAAATCGCCGAGTTGCCGCTGGCGGCTCAGGGCAAGCTGCTGCGCTTTCTGGAATACGGTGAGTGCCAGGCCCTCGGCAGCCCCCGCGTGGAGACAGTGGATGTCCGGGTATTGGCCGCGACACACCAGGACCTGCGCGCCCGCGTGGACGAGGGTGCGTTCCGTGCCGACTTGTTTTACCGCCTGCATGTGATCCCGCTGGAATTGCCGCCTCTGCGTGAACGGGATGACGATGTGCTGTTGCTCCTGGATCATTTCGTACAGGCGCTGTCCGGGCAGCACGGGGTTGATGCGCCGGTTTTTGCGCGGGGTTTGCGTCGCCGCCTTGCGCGGTATGCGTGGCCGGGAAATATTCGTGAGCTGCGGAACCTGGTGGAACGCTGCGTGGTCCTCTTGCATGGTCGGCGTATCGGCGAGGATGACCTGCCCGGCGAGTGGCTGCAGGTGCCGCAAGCGGGGAGCCCCGAACTGCATTGGAAGCTGCCCGCGGATGGGGTGAGCCTGGAAGCGGTGGAGGCCCAACTCATCAATCAGGCGCTGGAGCGGACCGAGGGCAATCGCTCCCGTGCGGCGCGGTTGCTTGGCCTCACGCGCGATACGCTGTTGTACCGGATGAAAAAGCACGCGATCAGCTGAATCGGGCGGCGGTCGCGGTCAGGCGAGGGGGCCGTCTTGCGTTTTCCATTGACGTGGTGGCAAGCCATTTTCCTGTGGCCAGGCATGAGTTTCATGGACTGGCTTGCCCGGAACCATCCGGCCATCGTCATTCGACACGGTTTCGGGTTCACCGCCGAATCCTATCTTTTCTGGTCTGCGCTGATCTCGGCGCTGATCTGGTCCCTGGTGTTGCTGCTGGTCATCACGGCATGGAACCGCTGGCGTCGACGAGCACGCTGACAGCAGTCGTTGTCCCTTCCTTTGTTTTCTTGTACAGGTTTTGTAGATAAAGCTTGCGCGACATTTTTTAATGTACTATTCTTGTACACAAGTTGACAGCGAATACTGACAGCTTACCGAGTTACCGTAACGTAGTTTCCAAGGTCTTCTCGCGTTGGCGCATCCTGTCCCCATTGTACGCGCCACCCGGCCCCTCCCAGGCGGCCGGTTTTTTTTGTCTGCTTTCCGGAAACGGTGCTGGATTCAGTCGGTCAGTGAACCGAAGGTTCTTACCCAGGGGCCATGTTCACGCTGGATGGAAGGTAATCCGTCCAGTGCGCTTCTGGCAGTTTCACGGTTGCTGTAGTCCCCGGCGACCACAACATACCACTGTTCCCCGTTCCGCTTCGTGGGCACAAGCCGCAACGCGCTCCGGTTCGGCTGATCCCGCACGAAGGCTTCCAGTGTTTCGGGGTTCGCGGCGGCCACGATCTGGATGGTGTAGTGCTCGGACGGGCGGTTGGCCAGCCAGTCCGCACCTTCCCGCGCCATGGCATTGGCGATGTCCGGCATTGCCGCAGTACCCTCCGTGGTGGGGGGCGAGGCCTCCGCGGGTGCTGAGGCCGCGTCGGTGGTTGGGGCCGCGTCGTCTGTTGGTTTAGGTTCATCGGCCTCTGGTTGAGTCGGCGTTGACTCAGCCACGGGGCGTTCTTCCGCCTCCGGTTCCGGTGGTACCGGCGCCGGCGTGTCGGTTTCAGGTGCCGGTTCCGGGCTGATGTCCGGTGTGGTCAACAGCGGTGTCTCGCGGTCTTCGGCGGGTTGCTGCACCCGTGGTTCAGGCTGATCAGCCTCAGCCTGGGAGCCGTCATCCGTCGGTTGGGCCGGGACAGGGCGAGGTTGTAACACCAGGTCCTGCTCCTGCCGATCCTGTTCGCTCTCGCCACGGAGCAGGGTGAACGCCAGCACCGTGAGGAAAAGCACGCCAGCTACCAGAATCACAACTGCTTGGCGATTACGCAGCGGCGCCGGAATCTGTGCGATGGGTGTGACGGAGGGCAAGGGCAGCCGGTCGATAAAGCCACCCTCCGGCTTGACCGGGCCGTTGAGGGCTTGCAGGCACGCAGCGCGGACCTGCGCCGGATACCCGCCGGAACGCAGATGGATTTCTGCCGGATCGAGCAACGCGGCCGCCGGCCCGTCGGCGCCGCCCGCCTGTTTAAGCCCTGCGGCAATATAGGCGGCCACTTGGCGCTCCGACCAGGGTTCCAGCCGGAACAGGTGAAAGTGGTCTTCGTCCAGTAGTTCGCCCATGCGGGCGACACGTTCTTCCAGTTCAGGGGCACCGGCCAGAAGCAGGCCGGGACCGATGTAATCCTCGTCCTCGCCCTCCTGCATGCTCAGCAGTGCGTCCAGCGCCTGCTCACTTAGTTCATGGGCGTTGTCCACCAGCATGACCGGGCGGTCACTGGCCTGGGCCAGGCTATCGAGCCAATCAGCCACGTAGTCGAGCAGTCTCGGGCCTGATGTCGCGGGTGCCGGTGGGAGGTCGAAGGCCTCCAGGCAAGCGTGGCAGATATCGTCCGGTGTCGGGTGGGATTCGCCATCAATGGTGAGCAGTCGCAGGCCGGCATCGCTGATGGCCTCCAGCTTCAGCACCAGACGACTGACCCCGACGCCGATGGGGCCGGTGACCAGCACCGTACCGCTGCTGATTTTCAGTAGCTCGATGATCCTGTCGATCCGGGAGCGAAGGGCGCGGTCATCCAGTGCCGCATTCTCGGGAAAGGGCTGGCGCCGCAATCCAAGTTCTGCAAGGCGTTCGTGATCCAATTGCATGGTGTCAGTTCCAGCCGGTTGGGATGACGTCCGCTCCAGTGTAAGTCACATTCCTTCCCGGGAGATACGCTCGTTTGCAGTATGGCGTTTCGTAGTGCGGAACTGCGTTTTATTTATTGACATGTTTGGTGGGGGTGCATAGTCTCAATGGTGAATCATCAACGTGCGCCAAGCGGCTGACCATCTGAGAACCTATCGCAGATGGATAACTGATAACAGGCATAAGGAACGCTTTGGGCAGTTATAGCGCAGAACTCGCCGTAAGGCTTGCAGGGAAGCGACCCACGAAGCGCGAAAGCGGATCGTGAGTCGCTTTTTTTCTGCGGGTCATCTGCGCACGGCGGTGATCATCCGTTCTATCAGGAGGAGAGACCATGAACGTATTGAGTAAACTGTTAAAAGGCGCCGCTGTGGCCGGTGTGGCCGCA
>SLCE01000123.1 GCA_007125985.1 Ectothiorhodospiraceae bacterium
CCAGCAAGAACAGGAGGTTGAGTGGATCCCAAAGCATTTTTCTGGCAAATCCAAGAGGGAAAGCTGCCGCAGCCTGCCGCTGCTCGTACTCTCGGCATGCGCATCGTGCATGTTGATCCGGAGGAGGGTGCCCTTGAAGCAGAGTTTGAAGGTAAGGCTGAGTTCATTAATCCCGCTGGCAATATCCAGGGTGGCTTTTTGTCCGCGATGCTCGATGACACGATGGGGCCTGCGCTTGCGGCGCAGCTTGCCGAGGGCGAGTTCGCACCGACGCTCAACCTTAACGTGCAGTTCTTCTCGCCAGCCAAGCCAGGGAAGGTCCGCGGTATCGGCCGGGTAGAGAAGCGTGGCGGGGGTATCTGCTACCTTTCCGGAGAGCTGTCACAGGAAGGTAGGATCGTTGCCAAAGCCACAGCGACTGCTGTCATTCGCAAATTATAGGCAGGCGCTTGAAAGGCCAACCAGAGCAGCTTTTTCGCTGCGGAGAACAAGCTGTGAAATTGAAAATACGTATACCGAGAAAATACGATTGTTAAACTGGAGATCACATGCGTGATTCGCTCGTAACTAGAACTGACAATAACGGCCTGACAACGCTGACATTGAACCGCCCGGAGAAACTCAATGCGTTGAACCGGGACATGTTCGAATTGCTTCGCCAGCACGTTGATGACATCGCAAAAGACGCATCAGTTAACTGTGTCGTATTGGCCGGAGCGGGGCGTTCCTTTTGCGCCGGGCATGATCTTGCGACAGTTGGCGGCGGCGAGCATGGCCCGGGCCTGCACTTCGAGGCGGAAACAATTGATGCGATTGAGGCATTGCCGCAGCCGACGATTGCCCGGCTTCAGGGGCACTGTCTAACCGGAGGGTTAGAGCTTGCCTTGGGCTGTGATCTGCTAGTTGCGGCGGAGACCGCCTTGATTGGAGACACGCATGGGCAATGGGGGCTGGTGCCTATCTGGGGCATGTCCGTTCGGCTGCCGGAGCGAGTAGGTCGTTCCCGTGCCAAGGAACTGATGTTCACCAGTCGGCGGCTGCCCGGCCAAGAGGCGCTGGCTATTGGCCTGGTTGATCACTGTGTCCCAGCGGAGGAGCTTGACGAGGCCATCGCGTCACTTGCTTCTGAAATACTGAAGAATTCAGACGGGACGAACCGTATTGACAAAGCGCTGTTGGCCGCCGCAACGAACATGACCCGTGAAGAAGCGTTGCTCCATGAGCGCGAACGACCCTTTGGCGTACCTGGTGACATGGCTGAACGCATGAGCCGCGCTAAAAAGTAAATCAATCAGGAGCGGAGTGTTTGGCGCGCATGGCGGCAAACACTCCACTGGCGGCGCGACTGCCCTGATGGGCCGTGGCTTCAGCTCAAGCGTTACCCACACCAATTAGGAAGCTGATCGATGGGAAATCGGAAAGCCGCACAGCATGTATCCCTTGAAGAAGCTCAGGGTCTGGGCCCCCCTCCAGATGGCAGCCTCTCTGTTCCGGTTCTAAGCCACGGGACAATGGAGGCCAGGCTGTATTCGCCCGTAGAGGTGGACCTCCAGAAGCCCCATGACAGAGATGAAATCTATGTCATCGCGCAAGGCGAAGCGGGGTTCTTCGACGGAGACAAGGTGGTACCTGTAAGGCCGGGAAGTTTCGTTTTTGTCCCGGCTGGAACGCCGCATTATTTCCAGGACCTGTCCGAGGGCTTTACCGTTTGGGTTTTCTTCTATGGCCCCAAGGGGGGTGAAGAAAGCTTCTAGATACATCGCAGGGTGTCCAGACTTTAGGCGGGCATGAGCTTGCCCGCTGAGTTGGGCTCATGAAGTGAGGATGCTACAGAATGGCTGCCACGCTGGCAGTTCTACTTACCCTGGCTCGGCGTGCGCAGCATCCGACAGCTGCTGCTTTTGGGGCTCGGCTGGATGCAAGAATGGCTTAGCGATATGCGATAATGAAAAGGGTTTCCATGGGGAATGCGACGCCTTTGTCGTCTGTAAAGGGTGCCAATGCTGTTTCGAGGTCAGCGAGCAGCGCCGCCAGCCTGTCTGCGTCGAGCTCTGCCAGTGGTCCCGCCAGCGGGGAACTCGCCGCTTCCTGGCGTAGATATTCCGCCGGGCTCGGAAATCGTACATCGAGGATGTCGTGCTTGACGGAGATGGTGTGGAAGCCTGCTTCTTTCAACTCTTCGCGGAGCGTATCGGCGTCCGGCCCGCCGAATGGCGAGCGCATCATGTCACCGGCCTCTTTCCCGGCGTGCCGGTCCAGTGCGGCTGCTAGAGCTTCGTAACTGCGGTTGAAAGAAATGTCACGCAATACCGCGAGTGCCAGTCGACCACCCGGGGCCAACACACGGGGAAGTGCCGCCAGCGCCTTGGCTCTGTCGGGGACGAATTGCAGCACCTGCTGGCTGAGGATTGCATCGAAGGCACTGTCCTCAAAAGGCGGTTCTTCCAGTGTTGCGGTCTCCCAGGTCACGGTCTGGTCCTGATCCTGTCGGCGTGCTTCGGTAACCATTCCGTCGTTGATGTCGATCCCGACGACCTTGCCGCGTGGCCCCACGCCAGAGGCTGCAGTCCGGGCGACGATTCCGGTACCACAACCGGCATCCAGAACGTGTTCGCCGGGTGCGATCTCTGCATACTCCACCAGGCGCTTGGCCCATCGGCGGAAAAAGCGCCCCACAAGGTAGTCTTCGTAAGCGGCGGCGCTGTTCTGATCAAGCTGCCAGGCGGATATGGCGGTTCCATCGTTCATGACTGCCTCCGTGTATCCAAGGGATATGTGGACCGTCTTACATAATAGGTAGACCGATCGTCATATTTTGTCAACCATGCTAGAAAATAAATCATGAAACCCGATACACGCACCCGAATGATCGAGACGACAGCGCGGCTCGTTCAAACTCATGGCCTCCACGGCGTCAGCCTCAGCGACATCCTGAGTGAGAGCGGAGCCCCCCGCGGCTCGCTGTATTTTCATTTCCCCGGTGGAAAGAATGAGTTGATGCAGGCGGCATTGCAGTCCGGAATTAAGGAGGCGACTGATGCCCTCAGGGACTGTTTGGCCGCGGCGGATAACCCTGCGGATGGGGTCCAGCAGTTCTTTCGGGTCACGGCACGGGAACTCGTCGAATCGGATTTCGCGTTCGGCTGCCCAGTTGCGGCAATTGTCCTGGATAGGCCGGATATCGAGTCGGAGTTAGCGAAAACCTGTCAAGCCGCCTTCGATCAATGGGCTCGCATGTACCGTGATGCGCTAATGGCGGCTGGCGTACCGCCGGGCCGCGCCGGCAGCCTTGCACTGACGGTTCTGGCCAGTCTGGAAGGCGCCTTGATGATGGCGCGCAGCGAACAGAGCGCTATCCCTGTTGATGAGGTGGGAAAGGAGGTTTCAGAGTTGATTGCGGGTGCGCTGCCCTCGACGGCGTGAGTGTCGATGCGCTCCTGGGGTGGAATGCGTGCAGCAGTTGGAATGCGTACGTTTCTGGCAGAGCTTGGCTGTCTGCCGGTTTCCGCGATGATTCATGTGCCCAAGGCACAAGAGGTCTTCGCGCCCGATGGCTCACCGCAGGTCGGGGAGGATCAGGCATCCTGGTTTGACTACTTTGGTCGTACGTTCAGCCAATTGGTTTGGTGGGCGCAGGCCGCACGGGAGCATCGGGCAAAGGTTGATCCACATAAGCTGATCAGAGATTTTAAAACGCATCCTTCTGAGCGGAACGCTCCCTAACGTTGAGTCCGATATCCACTAGGCTTCCTTGCACTTGTCCTGAAGGCTTATTCGATGCTTACGGAATCCGCTAGG
>SLCE01000035.1 GCA_007125985.1 Ectothiorhodospiraceae bacterium
AGTAACTGATACGCAGCGAATTCGGGCAGCTTTCCCCGAAGGCGTCGCCGGGCACCGTGCACACCCCGGTCTCCCGCAGCATGCGCAGACAGACACTGCTGGCATTCACTCCGGGAGGCAGGGACGGGAAGATATAGAACGCGCCCTGCGGCCAGTAGCCGGTGAGATGCGGTGTTTCGCCCACCAGGTGCACCACCCGGTCGCGCCGTGCCGCATACTCCTTCACCATGTCATGCACACAGTCCTGGGGGCCTTTCAGGGCCGCGATGCCTGCCCACTGGGCCGGCGTGTTGGCCACCGTGGTGGTGAACATGTGATAGCGGCGCAGTTTCTTGATGGCAGCCTGACTGGCGATCACCCAGCCGATGCGCAGCCCGGCCATGCTGTAGGTCTTGGAGAAGCTGCTCACCACCATGACATTGTCAATATCCATCGCGTGGCGCAGCACGCTCGGGTATTCCATGTCGTCCAGGATCAGGTGGTCATACACTTCATCGCTGAACACATAGATGCCGCGGTAGGCGCATTCCTCCAGGATGGCTTCAATGGTTTCACGGGGGTACACCGTGCCGGTGGGGTTGCTCGGAGAGTTGAGCACGATGCCATAAGTGCGCATGCCCATGGCATCGATCACTTCCTGCGGGTCGATCTGGTGCCCGTTCTCCGCACGGGTGGGAATCAGTTTCACCTCGCCACCGTTCATGCGGATCAAGGGTGCATAAAGCAAAAACGTGGGGTCGGCGACCAGAAACTGCCGGCCCGGTGCGGCGGTGGCGGTGAGGGCCAGATACATGGCCTCCGTGGCGCCAGTGGTGACGAGGATGTTCTCCGCCGTGATGGTGCGCTGATAGCGGTTGCCGTAATACTCGGCGAGCGCCTCCACCAGTTCCGGAAGGCCTGCGTCCATGGTATAACCGGTCTGGCCGGCTTCCAGCGCCTCGATGTGCGCGTCCACGATATGGCGTGGCGTGGGGAAGTTGGGCTGGCCGATGGAGAGGTGAATCACATCGTCCATCTTTGCCGCCAGGTTGACCATCTTCCGGATGCCCGCCACAGGAATGGCGCGCAGGGACGGATGCCAGGTGGCGTCCCGCAGGTCCTCCACCTCCGACAGATCCATATCGTCGATATCCACCGGATTCACGGCCATGACGTGGTGCTCCCGTTGTTATGCGCTCAAGCCGACTATGGAGCCGGAAAATCCCCCGGGTCAAGCAGTGTTTTATCCCCGTCATGGCGCGGTTTTCTCCGTCAGGTTGACGGCTGTTGGCCGGGCTGTATAACGTCCGGTGGATGAGGTGCCGGCTCATGCCGGCCAAACAGTGCAGGTAACGGGAGCAGCAATGTCCACGAAACCGGTCGTCGCCGTGGTGACCGCAGCCGACGAAGACTGGCCACCAGGGCTGGAGCCCCTCCACGGGGAGGCCGAACTGATGCTCTGCAATGACCAGGACAGCCTGTCCCGGTATCTGCCGCAGGCGGATATCGTCATGGTCACCGACTTCCGCACGGATCTGCTGGAGGACGTGTGGCCGGATGAGCACCGGATTCAGTGGATTCATGCCACCAGCGCCGGCGTGGATGCGCTGATGATTCCCCCCATCCGCGACAGCGATATCCCCGTCACCAACGCCCGGTATGTGTTCGATCGGCCCATTGCCGAGTTCGTGTTGGGCCAGGTGCTGAGTTTCGCAAAGGATTTCCCCGGTTCCCTGCGGTATCAGCAACAGCATCAGTGGCGGCACCGTGACACCGAGCGCATCGAGGGCAAACAAGCGCTGGTCGTGGGTGCCGGATCCATCGGCCGCCAGATCGCGCGACTTTTGGGCGCTGTGGGTATGCGGGTGGATGGCATGGCGCGATCGGCCCGGGACAGTGACCCGGACTTCGACCGGGTGCACCCCTCCGACCTGCTGCTGCAGCAGTTGCCGGAAGCCGATTACGTGATCATTGCCGCGCCGCTTACCGATGAAACGCGTGGTCTGTTTGATGCCCAGGCGTTCCGCGCCATGAAAGCCTCGGCCCGCCTCATCAACATCGGGCGTGGCCCCATTGTGCAGACGGACGCCCTGGTGCAGGCGCTGCGCGACGGCGAACTGGCCGGTGCCGGGCTCGATGTATTTGAAGAAGAGCCGCTGCCGGAGGATCATCCCCTGTGGACGTTCCCGAACGTACTGATTTCCGCTCATATGGCGGGTGATGTGGTGGGCTGGCGGGAGACACTGATCCGACAGTTCATCGATAATTTCCGATGCTGGCAGCAGGGCAAGGCGCTGCCCAACCAGGTGGATAAGGCGCGTGGTTATGTGCCGCCTACGTCCTGAATCGGCATCGGGCCAACAAGACACTAAAAGGACGGAGGCAGCATGCTCGAATCCAGCTTGCTAGGGCAGGTGCGTGGTTACATCAATGGCGAATGGGTCGGTGGCGGCGATGACACGCTGCCGGTCTACAATCCGGCCAACGGGCAGCTGCTGGCGGAAGTGCCCAACATGGGCGCGGAGGAAACGCGGCAGGCAGTGGAGTCGGCCCGGGCCAGCCTGAAACAACCTGCCAGTCTGGAGCAGCGTCGGGAGTGGCTTGCCGGCATTGCCAAAGCGCTTACGGAGAACCGCGAGGAAATCGGCCGTATCCTCACCATGGAACACGGCAAGCCGCTGAAGGAAGGTCAGGGCGAGGTGGATTACGCTGCCGGTTTCTTCAGTTACTGCGCGGAGCACGTGGATGAGCTGGCTCCGCGCAAGCTGGAGGAAAAGCCCCGGGGTTGCGACTGGACGGTTCACTACCGTCCCGCAGGGGTGGTGGGGCTGATTACCCCCTGGAACTTTCCCATCGGCATGATCGCCAAGAAGCTGTCCGCTGCGCTGGCCGCCGATTGCCCCAGCGTGATCAAGCCTTCGTCCAAGACGCCGCTGACCATGATCGCCCTGTTCTCGCTGCTGCATGATGTGGTGAAGCTGCCGCCGGGCAAGGTGAACCTGGTCATGGGCTCTTCCGGCCCCATCGGTGATGTGCTGATGGATCACCCCGACGTGCGTGTGATCAGCTTCACCGGCTCCACGGAGGTGGGCAAGGAACTGATCCGCAAATCGGCTGATCAGGTGAAAAAGCTCACCCTGGAACTGGGCGGGAATGCGCCGTTCATCGTCTTCGATGATGCCGATCTGGATGTGGCCGCCGATCAGCTCATGGCCAACAAGTTCCGCGGTGGTGGGCAGACCTGCGTGTGCGCGAACCGTATCCTGGTGCACAGCGCGGTGGCCGAGGCCTTTGGCAACAAGGTCAAGGAGCGCGTCAATAAACTGACCGTCGGTGACGGCATGGAGCCGGGCACCGATATCGGGCCGCTGATCGATCGCAGTGGCTATCACAAAGTACGACGGCATGCTGCGGACGCACTGGAAAAGGGTGCCACGCTGATCGCGGGCGACGTGCCGGCTCCCATTGAGAACGACTGGGGCGGCTTCTTCCCGCCCACGGTGCTGCAGGGTGCCACGGCGGAGATGGCCTGCTGGAAGGAGGAAACCTTCGGCCCGCTGGTGCCGCTGGTACACTTCGACAGTGAGGAACAGGCGCTGGAACTGGCCAATCAGACGGAGTTCGGCCTGGCGTCTTACCTGTTCACAGCGGATGACGCCCGCGCCCAGCGCATGATGGCCGGCTTGGAGTTTGCCCACGTGGGTTACAACACGGGCACAGGCCCCACGCCGGAAGCGCCGTTCGGTGGTATGAAGCAATCCGGCTACGGGCGCGAAGGTGGCCTGGAGGGTCTGTTCGAGTTCATCGAGCCACAAACCGTACCGAAAGGCTAGGCCTTCCGGTCAGTGGATATCGCTCCACTCCCTCCCGCCAGACACTGTCCTGATAGCACGGGTTGAGTGGATGGATTGGAGCAATATCCGCTATTCGATTGCCGGACAACACCGTTACCGGGGCTTATCCGTTACCCCGCTCCCGGCTCATACCCACCAATCCCCGCCATCGACCTAGCGAAACCAGTGTTGCCGCCCCCAACAGGGCGAACCCGCCCAGCACAATCATGGTGAGTTTCAGCCCCACCGCGTCCCCGGAGGCGCCCACGCCCAGCACCACCATCGCCATGGTGGTGTAGGCCACCACGTAGAAGGCGGAGATCACGCCGCCGCGCTTGTCTTCCGGCGCCACGAGGCTGATGGTGCCCAGTGCGCCCACGCTGGTTGCCCCGCAGCCCAGTGCCGTCGTCACCGTTCCCAAGGCGAAGATGGCCGGTGAGGTGAACACGATGCCCACCACACAGATCACCATACCCAGGGCCAGGACCAGCGGGGCGATCAACAACAGGCGACGGGGTGGCTGATGGCGCACCGCAATCTGGCTGACCCCGATGATGAGCTGGAACATGGCTGCGTAGAGTCCGGCCAATGCCCGGTCGCCAATGCCCACCAGTTCCGCTGCCAGAGAGGGGCCCAGCGCCGCATAGATGCTGCCGGCGGACCAGGACAGGCAGAACGCCGCGCCGGCGAATGCGAACGCTCCCATGATGCTCCGCGGGACAGCCATATCCTGCGGGCGCCAGTTCCGGAGCCGGAAACCGGGCCTGCGCTGCCCCAGGTTCGCAGGCCAGGAGACGGTCAGCAGTGTTACCGCGCCCACCGTGGCCAGCAGCGAAATAACCAGGAACGGCGTGAACAGGGGGGACAGATCCAGGTGCAGGACCAGGGAACTGAATGTGGGGCCCGCGGTAGCCCCGGCGGTCAGCATGAGTGCCGACACCGTTGCCGCCCGGGGCCAGTTTCTGTCCGGATCCAGTTCCACCAGCGCCGCCGTGGCCGTTCCGGTAATCACCCCGGTGCCCAAGCCGGTGAGGAAACGGCCCAGCGCCAACCCGTACAGGTCGTTGGCGAAAGCGAATACCAGGCCGCCCACGACGATGAACAGCACACCGGGGACCAGCACCTGTCTGCGGCCCACCTGATCGGATAGCGCGCCCAGGGTGGGTAGAGTCAGCACCACACCGATGACGTACACGGAGAAAACGGCTGTCAGCGCCGTGGAGGAAAACCCCCATTCCGCCTGCCAGACCGCGTAGAGGGGCGTGGGCACGTTGCTGGAGAAAATCGCCGTGAATATCGCCAGGATACAGGCCAGGCGTGCCGGCAGATTGCGCCCGGTTCCCGATAGGTTCGCCTGATCCTGCGGCATGGTCTGCAGATTCCCCTGAAGCTGTCGTTGATGGCAAGGCAAAAAGAAACGACGACTGGACAGAAGCCAGCGCCGGGAACAGACTAGTTTACACGTGTCTCAATTCCCGGGTCGCGTGACAGATCAGAAACAGGAGGAGAACCCATGCAGCAGGCCCAGTTCCGTCACATGCAGGACGGCACCGCTGACGACTGGCAGGTCATTGCCAGCAACTTCCGTGAATATGCCGCGCAACTGCCGGATCGCATCCTTGATCATCTGCGGTTGCTCGATGGTGATTACGGCGGGTTCCCGGTTGACCGTCTCACCCATAGCCTGCAGTGCGCCACGCTGGCCCATGAGGATGGCCAGGACGAGGAATACGTGGTCTGCGCGCTGCTGCACGACATCGGCGACACGCTGGGTAGTTATAACCACCCGGATATCGCCGCCGCCTTGCTGGAGCCCTTTGTCAGTGCCGAAAACCACTGGATGGTCAAGCATCACGGGATTTTCCAGGGATACTATTTCTTTCATCATCTGGGCATGGACCGGAACCTTCGTGAGCGATACAAGGACGATACTGCCCTGTATCAGCGGACGGCCGAATTCTGCCAAAAGTACGATGCCGCGGCCTTCGACCCTGAAGGCAAAACGCTGCCGCTGGAGTTCTTCGAGCCCATGGTGCGCCGCGTGTTCGCCAAGCCGAAAAACAGCCTGTACAAGAAGGTTTCCGCCGAGGAATAAAATCGGGCAGGGTGTTGCGATTTGGCGGCAGTTGAAAATGCAATTTCATGCATGCATAGTCTAGAAAGGGGCAGCAAATAACGACAAGCCTGCATGGCCAATAGAAATTATGCGTTAAATCCCTGGGTTGCGGAATTTGTGCACCCAGGGGTTGAGCAGGAGTATCGGTCCGAGCAGTTCCGGCAGCAGCGCTGCCAAGTGTTGGTGGCGCTGCTGGTATGGGCCGGCCTGTGGTTATTGTTCGTGCTGGACGACTACGGGCGGATTGGGCCTCAACCGGAATTCGGGGTCATGCTGGTGCAGCGGTTGCTGGTGTTCGGCGCGATCCTGGCATTTGTCGTCGCTATTCCGCGGTGGCCGGCTCTGTTTACAGAAAGTCATGGGCTGGCTGCCCTGATGGCGATCGGCTGGACCGGCTACCTCTCACTTTACTTCCTGCTTCCCGGCGATGAAATTGCGTGGATATTCGGCATGGGCATGGTCATGCTGGTGGCCCTCTTCGTTTTCCTGCCCATCCGTATCCCGCATGCCTTGGGTGTTTCCCTGTATAGCATCGCCGGCACCGCGGCTGCGCTCTACCTGAGCCACGGTGTTCATGGTGTAAGGCTGGCATCCGTGGTGGGCGCCATGATGGTGCCGGTGGTCACTGGCCTGGTGGTGCTCTACCGCCTGCAAACAATCCACCGCAAACAGTTCGGCTCGCTGAAGGTGGCGCAGGAGATGAACCTGGAGCTGGCCCACGAGATCGCGGTGCGCAGGGAGCTGGAGGAAACGCTCCGGCAGCAGGCCAGCATTGACCCTCTGACCGGCTTGTATAACCGCCGGCAATACGAAGAACTCATTGAGCATGAGATGCGTCGCGCCCGCCGCGCCGGTACCCCGCTGGCGCTCTGCATTCTTGATATCGACCACTTCAAGCGGGTGAACGACACCTACGGACATGGCGTCGGTGATGAGGCCCTGCAGTTTCTTGCCGCGCTCTGCCGGGAAACGGTGCGCGAAACAGACATTGTCGGACGGCTGGGTGGGGAGGAGTTTGTCGTCGCGCTGCCCGATACGGCGCTGGACGATGCGCTGCTTTTCTCAGAACGGTTGCGGACCCGGTTGGAGCAGGCCGAGATCGAGACAGAAAGCGGGGTTATTCGTCTCACTGTGACCATCGGGGTTGCCGAACTGTCCAGTCAGGATGCGTCGCTAAAGGATTTCGCGCGCCGTGCCGACCAGGCCATGTACGCGGGCAAGCGCGCCGGACGCAACCAGGTTCAGGCCGCCGCCTGAGAGGCGCTTCGTTCGTCAGTCTGGCGGTGTGACAGCCTTTACTTCAGTACTGTCGTCGTTCTCGGACAGTTGTTTTTGCAGCCCTTTTCCCATCTATAGTGGGGCCAGGCATCGCGCCACGCATGTGCGGTGCATGGATCATTGACTGAGGGAGAAGGGCATGATCACCAACAGGAAACCGATTTACCTTGCCGGTATCGCCATGCTTGCCAGCGCCGGTCTGGTTGGCTGTTTGAGCAGTGGTGACAGCAATGGTGGTGGCGGAGAGACGGGAACGCTGAGTCTGGCAATTACGGATGCGCCCGTCGACCGTGCCGAGGCTGTATTCGTGGAGTTTGACCGCATCACGCTGAAGCACCAGGACGGGGAACGGCTGGTCTTCGAATATGACGAGCCGAGGAAGATCGATCTGCTCGCCTTGCAGGGCGAGGAATACGAGCCGCTGCTGATTGATGAGGAAGTGCCGGCGGGGCGTTATGAATGGGTGCGCCTCGGCGTGCTGCCCCATGACAGCGTGCAGACACCTGGCAATAAGCTGACCACTTCCTACATTCAGTTCCCGGCTGATCCGGACCTGCCGGCGAGTCCGGTCTATCTCGAGATTCCCAGCGGCCTGCAGACCGGGCTGAAGCTCCAGGGCGGTTTCGTGGTGCCGGTCAATGACTTCGCGAGTTATACCATCGACTTCGATTTGCGGCGCTCGATCGTCACTGTGCCCCGTGGAGGCAACCATGAGGATCCGGACTACATGCTCAAGCCCGTGGTCCGCATGATCGACAATGCCGAGGTGGGGCATCTGTGGGGTGTGGTGGATTTCACGTTGTTGCCCGATGTGGATGCCTGCCCGGATACCGGTGCGGTCTATGTGTTCGAGGGTGACGATGCGGAGCTGATCGACATGCAGGAGGATGCGGGTCCGGTGGCGACCGCGCTGTTGCGTGATCGAGATGACGGTACCTATGGCTACCGGGTTGGTTTTCTCGCTGCCGGCGACTACACCGTGGCCCTGACCTGCGATGCGGACCTGGATCAGCCTGAAGAGGACAACAGCGAGGACGTCGGGTTCGCGTGGTCGGAAAGCGTGGAGATTGTGGCGGGCGAGAAGACGCAGCGCGATATCCCCGGCCTCGATGACTGATCGTTAGCACGTTGGACCAGGGCTGGCCCGGGCTTATGGGCCAGCCCTGTTTCCGTTCGGGGCGGCTTGTTCACGCATCCCAACGGCGCTACTGTGAGCAGCAGATCGCGTAGCCCGGAAAACCACCCGCCATGTCCCCGCTCCGTCGCTTACTGCTCCTGACACTGGTTTCCGCCCTGGCGGGTTGCCAGCTGTATTTCATCAACACGGATGATGAGGATGAAAACGGATCCGGCTCCGGTCGCGATGTAACACTGGATATCGTCGGCACGGACAACGGGCTCTTCAGCTTCGTGGAGCTTTGGGTGACGGGCGTTGTCTTCGAACGTGAGTCCGGCGCCACGACGACATTCGATTTCTCCGGACGGCCGGTGGATCTGCTGAGATCCGAGTCGGGTGAAACGGTGGTGTCCGGGGCATCGCTGCCGTCAGGTAACTATGAGTTCCTTCGCCTGCGTGCCGAAGGTGGCGAGGGATTGAATCTGTCGGTGGTGGATGATGGCCGGGGGGAGCTCGACCTAGCCATTTCGGGGAACGGCATTGATATCGAGATCACCCCGGTGATCTCCGGTGGTGGCCGGTGGACGGTTGTTGTGCATACGGCCTCCGCGGTTGTTCCGGACGGGGATTTTCTTTACCGCTATCGACAGACTGCGAAAACGGCCTATGTGGTGAGGAATGGCCGTGCGGGCACGGTGGAGGGCACGATTCCGTATACACAGTGCTCACAAAATCGGCCTGCAGGAGATGTGGCTGTTTATGTCCATGATGCGTCTGCGACAGCTCCGACGGATATCCGGGGTCGAAGCGGCGTGAATGAGCCGGTTTTATCCTTTGCTGCCCGCCAGGGCACGGATGGGACTGCCTGGGAGTTCCGGTCGCCCCTGATCCCGGAAGGAGAGTGGCAGGTGTCCTATACCTGCCGCGCACTGAGTGATGATCCGGACCAAAGTGACTCGGGCCAAGGTGACACCGCGGATATTGTGGGTGATCTACGCGACACGGCCCGCGACGTGGACGTGGTTGCCGGGCAGGCGAAAAACGTGGATTTCTGAAATCCCGAGCGGCTTATTGGCCTTTCCTTGGGCCGTACCCGCTGGAAATGCTATAAGTGCACGCCCCATGCACAGCCCCTGGTCCGTCGCCATGAACCTGAAGAACCTGGAAAAGCGCCTCACCTACCTCGCCGCCAATGCGATCAAGGACTACCGCATGATCGAGGACGGCGACCGCATCATGGTCTGCCTGTCCGGCGGCAAGGATTCCTATGCCATGCTCGACCTGCTGCGCCTGCTGCAAAGCCGGGCGCCGGTGCGTTTCGAGTTGATTGCGGTGAACCTGGACCAGAAACAGCCCGGTTGGCCGGAGCATGTGCTGCCGGATTACCTGGACTCCATCGGCGTGCCGTACCGGATCCTGGAGCAGGACACCTATAGCGTGGTGAAACGGGTGCTGCCCGAGGGCAAGACCATGTGTTCGCTATGCTCGCGGCTGCGCCGGGGTGCGCTGTACGCAGCGGCCGAGGAGATGCGCTGCACCAAGATCGCGCTGGGTCATCACCGGGATGACCTCATCGAGACCCTGTTCCTGAACATGTTCTATGGCGGCAAGCTCGCCACCATGCCGCCCAAGCTGAAGAGCAACGACGGTCGCCACGTGGTGATCCGTCCGCTGGCCTACGTACCGGAAAACTACCTGGAGCGCTACGCGGAACTGCGTGAATTCCCCATCATTCCCTGCAACCTGTGCGGTTCCCAGGAAAACCTGAAGCGCGCCCAGATCAAGCAGATGATCCGCCAATGGGAGCAGGACGATCCGAAACGGCTCAATATCATCCTGCGCAGCATGCAGAACGTGCGGCCCTCGCATCTGGGGGATACCGATCTGCACGATTTCCAAAGCCTGACCGGCAGTGTGGCTGATATGCCCGACCCCATCACCGGCGAGCAGGATGCCTTTGCCGGCCTGTGGGGCGAAGCGCAGCCCCGGGCCTACCAGGCCTGAAGAGCAGCAGGTGTTGCCGGGGGTCAACCGGTACCTCGGGGGCGTTACGGCGGGCACACAGGCGAGCTGCCAGATGATTGAGGCTTATCGAAAATCCCGCGACCGCACCGGCAACTCTCCGAGCAATTCGCTGTGATCCACCAGCCGCCCGGCCACCAGGTGACAGACCGGGCCGCGCCGTTCCCAGCGGCCCACCACGCCCAGCAGGCGGGCGCTCAGCAGCACTTTGCGCTGGGCTTCGCCGGTATCCCGCCAGACCACCACGTTCACATGGCCGGTTTCATCCTCCACGGTGACGAAGGTCACGCCGCCGGCGGAGCCTGGCCGTTGCCGGTTGATCACCAGCCCGACCATGCGGGCGATGCTGCCGTCGCTCTGCGAGTCGCGTAATTCCCGGGCGCTGCGGTAGCGCCAGCGGTTCAACTTCTCGCGGAGCAGTTCCAGAGGATGGGCTTCCAGGCTCAGTCCCAGGCTGGCGTAGTCCTGTACCAGGTTTTCGCCGGTGCCCGGCCGGGTCAGCGGTGGCGGCGGATGATCGCCGGCAAGCGCCAGCAGCGGTGCCCCCTGATCCACCCCCAGCACCTGCCACCAGGCCTGCCGGCGATGGCCAGCCAGTGCTTTGAGGGCGCCGGCCTGGCTGAGCGCGGTGAGGGCGCGCTGGTCCAGCCTTGCCAGCCGGGCCAGGTGGTGGACGCCCTCGAACGCGGTGTTGCTGCGGGCGGCCACGATGCGTTCTCCGGCCTGCTGGGCTAGCCCCTTGATCATGCGCAGGCCCAGCCGCAGCGCGGGGCGGTTGTCGCCGTCCGGTTCCAGGGTGCAGTTCCAGTGGCTGCGGGTGACATCCACCGGCAGCACGCATACGCCGTGTTCCCGGGCATCCCGCACCAGCTGTGCCGGGCCGTAGAAGCCCATGGGCAGGCTGTTCAGCAGCGCGCAGCAGAAGACCTCGGGGTGGTGGCATTTGATCCAGGCCGAGGCGTAGACCAGCAGGGCGAAGCTGGCGGCATGGGATTCCGGGAAGCCATATTCGCCGAAGCCCTGGATCTGGCGAAAAATGCGTTCCGCGTACTCCGCACTGTAACCGCGCTGGCGCATGCCTTCGTGCAGGCGTTGCTCGAAGTGCTCCAGCCCGCCGCGTCGTCGCCAGGCAGCCATGGAGCGGCGTAGCTGATCGGCTTCGTCCGGACTGAAGCCGGCGGCCACCTGGGCCAGCTTCATTACCTGCTCCTGGAAGATGGGCACGCCCAGGGTGCGTTCCAGCACGGGTTTTAGATCCTCGCTGGGGTAGTCAGCGGGTTCCAGCCCCTCCCGGCGACGCAGGTATGGGTGGACCATGTCACCCTGGATGGGGCCGGGACGGACGATGGCCACCTCGATCACCAGGTCGTAAAAGGTTTTCGGCTTCAGCCGGGGCAGCATGGCCATCTGGGCGCGGGATTCCACCTGGAACACGCCCACCGAATCACCCCGTTGCAACATGGCGTAGACAGCCGGATCGTCCGGCGGGATGTCGGCCAGTTCCAGTCGTTTGCCGTGGTGGCGGGCCAGCAGGCCCAGTGCCCGGCGGATGGCGCTGAGCATGCCCAGGGCCAGCACGTCCACCTTGAGCAGGCCCAGCGCTTCCAGATCGTCCTTGTCCCACTGGATCACCGAGCGCCCGTTCATGGCGGCGTTCTCGGTGGGCACCAGCTCGCTCAGTGGGCCGCGGGAGATGATAAAGCCGCCCACGTGTTGCGACAGGTGACGGGGAAAGCCGACCAATTCCCGGCATAACACCAGCAGACGATGGATCACCGGGTTGTCCGGGTTGAAGCCGGCCTCCCGGATGCGCTCCTCGGCCACGCGCCGGCCGTCCCACCATTGCAGGTTGCCGGCCAGTTGGTCGATCTGGTGGGGCGCCAGACCCAGCGCCTTGCCCAGATCCCGCAAGGCGCTGCGCGGCCGGTAGCTGATCACCGTGGCGGCCAGCGCTGCCCGGTGGCGGCCGTACTTGCGGTAGATGTACTGGATGACCTCCTCGCGCCGGTTGTGCTCGAAATCCACGTCGATGTCCGGCGGTTCGTCCCGGGCACGGGAGATGAAGCGCTCGAACAGCAGCTGACTGGAGGCCGGATCCACGGCGGTGATGCCCAGGGCGAAGCAGACTGCGGAATTGGCCGCAGAGCCGCGGCCCTGGCAGAGAATGCCCTGGCTGCGGGCGTAGCGCACCACGTCGTACACAGTGAGGAAATAGGGTTCGTAATGCAGCTCGGCGATCAGGCTCAGCTCCCGCTCCAACTGTTTCCGGACAGACTCCGGGATACCCTCCGGCCAGCGCCGGGCGGCGCCCTGGAAGGTGAGCGCGCGCAGATGGCTGGCTGGAGTCGCTCCGGCGGGCACCAGTTCATCCGGATATTCGTACCGCAGCTCATCCAGGCTGAAATGGCAGCGCTCGGCGATGGCCAGGCTCTGCGCCAGCAGCGCTGGCGGATACAGCCGTTGCAGTGTGGGCAGGGGGCGCAGATGGCGTTCGCCATTGGGCAGGGACTGCAAGCCGAGTTCCATCACCGGTTTGCGCAGGCGGATGGCGGTGAGTGCGTCCTGCAGGGCGCGGCGGCCGCGCACATGCATGTGGACATCGCCGGCGGCCACCAGCGGTAGGCCGGTGGCGGCGCCCAGGGCCTGTAGATGGGCCAGATGGGCGTCGTCATCCGGCCCATGAAACAACTCGACCGCAAGCCAGCCGCGGCCCCGGAACTGCTCGGCAAACCAGACGGTGGATTCCTGGTTGATGCCCGGGTCGGGCAGCAGCAGGGCCAGGCAATCCGGTACCTGTCCCACCAGGTCTTCCCGACGCAGCCGGTACTGGCCCTTGGGAGCGTTCAGGCGACCCAAGGTGATCAGCGCGCTGAGTTGGGCGTAGGCCTGACGGTCCGGGGCCAGAAGCACCAGTCCGGGGCCATCCCGCAGGCGGAGTTCGGTGCCGATGATGAGTTTCAGCCTGGTGTGCTTTGCGGCCTGATGAGCGCGCACCACGCCGGCCAGGGAGCATTCGTCGGTGATGGCCAGGGCGTGGTAACCCAGCGCCGTGGCGCGCTCCACCAGCTCTTCTGGGTGGGATGCGCCGCGCAGGAAGGTGAAGTTGCTGACGCAGTGCAGTTCGGCGTAGGGCATACGCCAAGTTTACTGTTTATATATACAGTATTCCATGTATTGGGATAGGCCGAGTGCTATCGAAGGACTGTCGGCCGCGTCCATGCGGCCGACAGTCCGAAAGCAAGCCTCCCGGCACCGGCCTCCAGCCTCC
>SLCE01000081.1 GCA_007125985.1 Ectothiorhodospiraceae bacterium
CGATCTTCGCGGCATCAAGATCGTTTTCCGCCACCAGTCTCCGCACCGCGGGGCTGAGCTCCGGTTCGTCCGTGGACGCGGGTTTTTCCGCCGCTCCGGAGGCCTTGCCGGACGGGGCCGGCTTCTCCGCCTTGGCGCCTGCGGCCTCCTCCTCGATGGTACCCAGCACCTGATCGGCGGTGACGGTGTCACCCTCACCGGCCTTGATCTCACCGAGCACCCCGTCGGCGGGCGCCGGCACTTCCAGCACCACCTTGTCGGTCTCGATATCCACCAGGTTCTCGTCCCGCGCGACCGCATCCCCTGGCTGCTTGTGCCAGGTCACGACAGTGGCTTCGGAAACAGATTCCGGCAACGGCGGCACTTTGATTTCGATGCTCATCCAACCCTCACTCTTCGACTGTTGGCAGCGGGCGCAGCCGCGCCCGCGGTGGATCACGCACGCTGGTTGTATAGGTTAGCCGTATGGCGCCATCACGCCACCCGGGCTAGCCCTGCCCCAGCGCCTCCTCAACCAGTTGACGCTGCTGCTCGTGATGCAGGCGCGGATAACCCACGGCCGGCGAGGCCGAGGCATCCCGGCCCGCGTAGCACAGTTGCTGGCCATCCTTCATGCAATTGCGGAAGTGGTGCTGGCTGGAATACCAGGCACCCTGGTTCTTGGGTTCTTCCTGACACCAGACCACCGTGGTGGCCTTGTTGTAACGGCGCCGCAACAAGGCGGTGAGTTCTTCCTCCGGGAACGGATACAGCTGCTCGATTCGCACAATGGCAACGTTGGTCTGCTCCCGCTTACGGCGCTCCGTGAGCAGATCGAAATAGACCTTGCCGCTACACAGCACCACCCGGTCCACGTCCCGCACCTTGATGTCATCCACTTCGTCGATGACGTTTTGCCAGCGCCCTTCGCTGAGGTCATCCAGGGACGACGTGGAGAGCTTGTGGCGCAGCAGACTCTTGGGGGTCATCACCACCAGGGGTTTGCGGTAGTTGCGCACCATCTGCCGGCGGATCATGTGGAAAAACTGCGCAGGGGTACTGGGAATGCAGACCTGGATATTGTGATCCGCGCACAGCTGCAGGAAGCGCTCCAGCCGCGCGGAGGAGTGCTCCGGCCCCTGCCCTTCATAGCCGTGGGGAAGATACATGGTGAGCCCGGCCAGCCGGCCCCACTTGGTCTCACCGGAGGTGATGAACTGGTCGATGAGGACCTGGGCACCGTTCGCGAAATCCCCGAACTGGGCCTCCCAGATCACCATGGTCAGCGGATCGTTGGTGGCATAACCGTACTCGAACCCCAGCACGGCCTCCTCGGACAACAGCGAGTCGATGACCACGAAATCATCCGGCTCGGTGGTGACGCTTTTGAGCGGCACGTAGGTGCTGCCATCCTGCGCGTTGTGCAGCACGGCATGCCGATGGGAAAACGTGCCCCGCCCACTGTCCTGACCGGTCAGGCGGACCTTGAAACCCTCCTGCAGCAGGCTGGCATAGGCCATGATTTCGGCAAACCCCCAATCCAGCGCCAGAGCCCCGGCGCCCATCTTGCGCCGGCTTTCCATGATCGCGGCGACCCGGGGGTTTAGCTCGAAGCGGTCCGGCAGAGCCTGCAGGTTCTCCGCCAGCTCCTTGATCATGGCGGTGGGGATGGCCGTGTCCACATCATCGTTCCAGGCGCCCTCGAAATACGGGCTCCAGTCCACCGCGTAATCGTTGCGGACGCCGGTCAGAATGTTCGGCGCCACCACCTGCTTGTCGTCCAGAGCGTCCCGGTAGGCCGTGAAAAACTGCTGTGCCTCGCCCTCTTCCAGCACACCCTCCTCTTCCAGGCGTTTCGCGTAAAGCTGCCGTGTGGTGGGGTGTTTTTTGATCTTGCCGTACATCATCGGCTGGGTGGCCGCCGGCTCGTCCGCTTCGTTATGGCCATGGCGGCGATAACAGATCAGATCGATGACCACGTCCTTGCGGAACCGATGGCGGAAATCCAGCGCTAGCTGTGCGACAAACAGCACCGCCTCCGGATCGTCCGCATTGACGTGGAAAATGGGCGCTTGCACCATCTTCGCCACTTCGGTGCAGTACAGCGTGGAACGGGAATCCAGCGGATTCGATGTGGTGAACCCGATCTGGTTGTTGACGATGACATGCATTGATCCGCCGGTGTAAAAACCGCGCGCCTGGGATAACTGGAAGGTCTCCATCACCACGCCCTGGCCCGCGAAAGCGGCATCGCCATGAATGATGATGGGCAGGACTTCCTCACCCTTCTTGTCCTTGCGCCGCTGCATGCGTGCCCGCGCTGACCCCACCACCACCGGATCGACAATCTCCAGATGGGAGGGGTTAAAGGCCAGCGCCAGGTGCAGCGCGCCGCCTTCGGTCTGGATGTCCGAGGAGTAGCCCAGATGGTACTTCACGTCACCTGAGCCGGCATTTTCCACACTGAAATTGCCCTCGAACTCCTGGAACAGGTCACCGGGCGACTTGCCCATGAGGTTGATGAGCACGTTCAGGCGGCCCCGATGGGCCATGCCCATGACCACCTCCTTCACACCCTCGGCACCCCCGCGCTGCAGCAAGTCGTCCAGCAGGGGAATAAGGCTCTCGCCGCCTTCCAGGGAAAAGCGCTTCTGCCCCACATACTTGGAATGCAGGTACTTCTCGATACCCTCCGCGGCGGTCAGGCGCTCCAGCAGCCGGCGCTTGGTGCCAACATCCAGATCCGGGCGTGCCTGAGGGCGCTCCAGGCGCTCTTGGATCCAGCGCTTCTGCACGGTATCGGTGATGTGCATGTACTCGGAACCGATGGTACCGCCGTACGTGGTTTTCAGGAAATCGATGATGTCCCGCAACCGCATCTGCGGCGCCGTGAACAGCGAGCCGGTGTTGAACTCGCGATCCATGTCGGCATCGGTGAGATTGTGGAAATCCGGCTCCAGGTCAGGCAATTCCGGCGGCTCGCGCAGATCCAGAGGATCGATGTTCGCCGCCTGGTGGCCACGCACACGCCAGGCGTTGATCAGCCGCAGGACGGCAGCCTGCTTCTCAGCGTCCTGCGGCGAAAGCCCTCCCGCGTCGGCCAGTGAGCGGGCGCGACTGCCGTTGGCCCGGGCCAGGCGCAAAAACTCCTCACGGACCTGGCTGTGGGGGATCTCACGGACCGGGCGTGGATCACCATGCTCCAGCCCCTGGAAATACGCCCGCCACTCCTGGGGAACCTGACTTGCATCGCGCAGGTAGAGCTCGTACAGATCCTCGATGAATGTGGCATTCACGCCACTGAGATAGGAACTGCGTTGCAGTTTCTCGAATGAAGCTTTCATGGGCGCGTCACCTTGCAGAAGGCAGGTATCGACAACGGCGATGCCGGGGCAGCGCCGGCGCATACCTGCAAAACAGACCGGAGAAAGGACCTAACAGGCCGGAGATGGCCGCGAAGGCAGCGGTGATCGGGGGCAATAATGGACTCACCCGGGTTCATGCACCGAACCTCATGGGCGTTAGCATCGCTCCACCCTGGCAACCGCGGTAGCCGCCACACTGGAGCGGAACGGCACCCCCTGAGGCGGAGAAGCCTGTTCTGGAAGCGTCAGACATTTGGCGAACCGTGTGCCTCCGACCGCTTGCGCAGCAGTATTTCATCCCGCCAGATGGGTCTGGGCGGACCAGCGGGATTTCAAGGGCGAAAAGCATGACGACCGCCTGAACTCACCCCTTCGTTCAGGCCCGTCGGGCGCTGATAATGTACCGCGCCGGCCTCTTTCGGAGCAAGCCGGCGCCATAAGCGAGGCGCCGGAATGCAGTCATCTATCAGTGTACTGTGGTAATGTCCCGAGCGGTGGAGCGCGAACGCGCGGCCGCAGCGGCGGCCGACGAAAACCAGGGATGCAATGAGTACGATCAAGCCACTACCAGTTCCCCGGGCCGAGGCAGATTCAGCCCTGTTCACCGATGCGGACCTCCCCCGGGTCCGTGTCTGGTTGTCCGCACTGCCGGGGGCAAACCCCCACACCTGCGGCCAGGAACTGGCTGAGATCCTGCACGCGACCAATCGTGCCCCATTGCGGCGCATCCACCGACTACAACTGGCCGAGGCGCTGCGTCGCACCGTCTACGAGACCTGCGAGGCCCTGGCCCGCCGCTACTCCCGCAAGCCGCTTCCGCTCTCCCCGGAGGAAGAAACCCTGTCGCAACTTGTGCGACAGCTGTACGCCGAACTCGCAAATGGGTACAAGCTCGCGGCCAATGCCATTGCCGAACGCCCTGCGCTTGGCGCGGCAGAGCGAAAACAGTACCAGCTGGCAGCACAGCGCGGGCTGCTTGTTCTGGGTCGGGAGCTGCTCGAATCGTATCGGGTCTATGCCCCGGAGGAGCCGGGCTTGTGGCCCGATCTTCACCAGCTCTATTTCAATGCGGAACAGCATCGGTTGCAGGCCTCACCGATTGAGGGCCAACCAGACGCCGAGGAAACCTCGCTTTCCATCAAGCAGGCCTATCTACGCGCGGTCATCCTTGCGTTGTCCAACCCATATCACCTGGCACTGGGCGAAGCAGAGGAGCTTTACAGGCGCATTGGCCGCTGGGTGCACTTCGTCCGCTTAACCATCCCCGAAACACCGCGCCAGCAACTCGGGCGTTTCCTGGTGGATCTGGATTCTGACCTTCCCCCGCGCTTTGCGACCCGCCAGCACCGCCAGCTGCCGGCGCGGAACCCACGGGCGCTCGAGTTGGACGAACTTGTCCGCGTGCTGCGGGACCAAGTGGCCCAGATGGATGCCGCCATCGCCCGCCACAACAGCAGCCAGACATTTTCCGACCGCATGCAGCGGGACATGTACCAACGCTTCGCCGGTGCCCTGGGCGGACGTCAGGAGCGTTACAGCGAACGGCAGCCCACACTGGCCAAACTACGCATGATCGACGGGCTGAGCGGCTGCCACTATATGCTCAACGATGCCCGGGAGTTCATTCCCGAACGGGACGAAGACCGCTGGCGCGAGCGGATCACGGAAACCCAGGCCCCCGCACCAGCTCTGGAACTGGCCGCCAGCGACAGCTATCTGTCCACCCCACAGGGTGGGGATCAGCGCCAGTCCCACTTCCGCGCGCATGATGCGGAAGCCGATGACATCTGGGGCAAACCGCACCGGGTCGAGCCGGAGCCTCCCCGTTCCAAGCCCGCTTTCGCCAATTATCGGGCGGAGGTCTGGAGTCGCAAGAATCAAAGCGATGGCGGCATGGCGCTGTTCTGCCCATCCAACTGCCGCACGCGCACCCGTGTCGGAGAGATCGTGGCCTGGACGGAGAGCCCCATACCGCAGCCCCCCGGCACAGCGTGGCGGGTGGGCGTTATCCGCTGGCTTCGCACGCGCCCGCGCGGCGGCGTGGAAGTAGGCATTCAGAAGCTGGCGGAAACCGCCTACGCGGCCGGCTGCAAGGCGGTCAGTGGTCCGGGCATCGGCGCGGAATACCTCCGCGCCCTGGTCCTGCCGCGGGTCAACCCACTGGTGGAGCCCGCCACGCTGGTCACACCGGCCGGTGTGTTCGACACCGGCTCCGTGTTGCGGCTGAGCCTGCAGGATCTGGTGGTAACCGTGGAGCTGGTGGAGCGCCTGGAGACCACGCGACAATTTACCCGTTTCCGCTTCCGCCCCAGGCAGACCCTGTACCAGTAGTTACCGGCAATCCGCTCAGGAGTCCGCCGCTGCGTCATCGTCGCGCAGCGTTTTCCCATACCAGCGCGAGAAGAACAACCCCAACTCGAACAGCAGCCACACCGGAATAGCCAGCAGCACCTGGGACACCATATCCGGCGGCGTCAACAACATGCCCACGGCAAATGCACCAACAATCACGTAGGGGCGTTTGGACGCGAGTGATTCCCGAGAAGTGGCGCCGGAGCGGATAAGCAGCATGGTGGCAATGGGCACTTCAAAGGCAAGCCCAAAGACAATCAGCATCTTGAGCACGAAATTCAGGTACTCGCCAATATCCGGCTGGTACACCACGCCAAGCGGCGTGACGCCGGCGAAAAACGCATAGACCAGCGGTAGCACCAGAAAATAGGCAAAGGCAGCGCCGGCGTAGAACAGCACGGAGCTGGAGATCATCAGCGGCCAGACCAGCTGCCGTTCGTGCCGGTACAGGCCGGGCGCCACGAAAGCCCAGAGCTGGTAAAGCAGAAACGGAATGGAAATGAAGACCGCCGCCACCAACGACAGCTTCATGGGAATGAGGAACGGCCCCGCAACCTGAATCGCCTGCAACTCACCTTCCGGCAGCACCGCACGAAGCGGTTCCGAAAACAGCGAGAAGAGATGGTTGTAGAACGGGAAAATGACCAGGAACACCCCGAGCAAGACCAGCACAGACCACATCAGCCGGCTGCGCAGCTCCAGCAGATGACTGAGAAAGGGCTTGTCCTGATCCAGGTCAGGCCTTTCGTTCATCATCACCCTCCGGGGCCTGTTCCGTCTCGTTGCCACCTGCGCGCCCTTTCGCCCGGTTGCCGTCTGCCGGCAGCTCCGGTTCCTTGCGCTGACCGCCCCGGGTAGCCGCCGGCTTCTCCAGCGGCGCGGTCAACTCGCGCTCGAGTTCACGGCCCACTTCCGCGTCGTCTTTCATCTCCTGCTTGAGATCCCGGTCCAGATCCTTGAACTCCTTCTTCATATCCAGATCGCGCTTGAGCTGCTGTTCGGTCTTACGCAGCTCATCCAGCTGGATCTCGCGCTCCACCTCGTTGCGCATGGTGTTGAACATGGCGCGGGCGCGCCCCACCCACAGGCCCATGGTTCGCGCCACTTTGGGCAGCCGCTCGGGCCCGATCACCAATAACGCGACCAGGAGGATGATAAAGACTTCCTGGAAGCTGACGTCAAACATGATCCGTCAGGCTCCGCAGGCGTCAGGAAGAGGAGCGGTCGCGGTTCTGCTCCTGCTGCTCGGCCTGGGTTGCCTGGGCCGTGCTCTGATCCTTTTTCAAACGGGCCGCTTCCTCGCCATCCTCTTCGGAACCCTCTCCCTTTTCGCTTTCGCCATCCTTCATGGCGGACCGGAACCCCTTGATCGCACCACCCAGATCACTGCCCACATTCCTGAGCTTCTTGGTGCCGAACACCAGTAGCACGATCACCAGAATAAGAAGCAGAGAGCCTACGCTGATACCACCGATACCCATTATCCATCTCCCGCGGGTGTCCCGCGTCATCGTCAGCCCTTGCGGGCCGCCTTTTCATCCAGTCCGGACAAACCGAACCGGCGCGCCAACTCATTCAGCACATCATCAGGCCCCAGATTACAGGCCGCAAGCATGACAAGCGTATGGAACCACAGATCCGCAGTCTCATAAATGATCTGCTCGGGATCCCCGCCCTTGGCGGCAATGACCGTTTCGGTGGCTTCCTCACCCACCTTTTTCAGAATCGCATCCAGTCCCTTATCGTACAGCCCGGCCACATAGGAACTGCCGGGCTCCGCTGCTTTACGCTCTTCCAGAACCCGGGCCAGCGCCTGCAGCACCTGATCTGATGGGGCCCACTCACGCTCCGCCATAGATATCCTCCGGATTCCTGAGTACCGGCTCTACGTCCACCCACTGGCCATGTTCCAGGCGACGGAAAAAACAGTGCTGTCGACCGGTATGACAGGCAATGCCGCCCTTCTGCTCCACCTGCAT
Source organism: Ectothiorhodospiraceae bacterium (assembly GCA_007125985.1). Taxonomy (GTDB): domain Bacteria; phylum Pseudomonadota; class Gammaproteobacteria; order Nitrococcales; family Aquisalimonadaceae; genus LSCE01. The sequence goes on from SLCE01000081.1 coordinate 7,676, forward strand.
CAGAATCACATCCTGGTCGCAGTCCACCCGCAGATCCCGCACGATCTGGGTGTGTCCGGAGGATTCCCCTTTGTGCCATAGCCGGCCACGGGAGCGGGACCAGTACACGGCCTCACCACGCTCCACGGTGGCCGCCAAGGCCGCCCGGTTCATCCAGGCCATCATCAGCACCTGTCCCGTTTCCGCATCCTGGGCGATGGCGGGCAACAACCCGTCATCGCCCCAGGCAAGTTCGTTGAGCCAGTCGTCACTCATTCCGCCTCCCATGGACGGCGAACCGGCACGCCCCGGGCCGCCATGTAATCCTTGGCCTCGGCCACAGTGAACTCGCCGAAGTGAAAGATGCTGGCTGCGAGCACCGCGTCGGCGTGGCCTTCCAGCACCCCATCCACCAAGTGTTGCAGATTGCCGACCCCACCGGAGGCAATCACGGGAACCGGTACCGCGTCGCTCACTGCACGGGTAAGCGCAAGATCAAAACCTTCCCGTGTACCGTCGCGGTCCATGCTGGTGAGCAGAATCTCACCGGCACCGTATTCGCTCATACGGGCCGCCCATTCAACCGCGTCCAGCCCTGTGGGTTTGCGTCCGCCATGGGTAAACACCTCCCAGCGAGCGGGCTTGCCCTCACCACTGACGCGCTTGGCGTCGATCGCCACCACGATGCACTGCGAGCCGAAGCGCTCCGCGGCCTGCCGCACCAGTTCCGGCTCACGGATCGCCGCCGTGTTGATACCCACCTTGTCCGCGCCGGCGTTGAGCATGCGCCGCACATCCGCCGTGGAGCGGATGCCACCCCCCACGGTCAGCGGCATGAACACCTCGCTGGCCACCTGCTCCACCACATGCACCAGCGTTTCCCGGTCGTCGGAACTGGCTGTAATGTCCAGAAAGGTGATCTCGTCGGCGCCGGCGGCATCGTATCGCCGTGCGATCTCCACCGGATCACCGGCATCACGGATGTCAACGAACTTCACGCCCTTCACCACGCGCCCGGCATCCACGTCCAGGCAGGGAATGATGCGCTTGGTCAGACTGTCTAATGTCGTGTCCGTCATCCCGTCCCCCTGGCACCCCGGCCAACCCGCAGGAGTTTGTCTGCGCCAGATGAAACCCGTGTGTCAATCCCGGCTCAGGCCGTTGGCCAGTTTCTGCGCCTCGGCCAGATCCAGCTTACCCTCGTACAGCGCGCGCCCCACGATCGCACCGGACACGCCGTCGGCTTCGGCTTCGCACAGATCCCGGACGTCATCCAGACTGCTCACGCCGCCGGAAGCGATGATGGGAATATTCACCTGGCGCGCGAGTTCCCGCGTGGCCCCGGTATTCACGCCCCGCATCATGCCGTCCCGACCGATGTCGGTGAACACGATGGCCTCGACACCGGCCTCCTCGAAGCGGCGCGCCATGTCCACGGCGTCATGCCGGGACAGCTTGGACCAGCCTTCCACCGCCACCTTGCCATCCCGCGCATCCAGACCAACGATGATATGACCCGGAAACTCCAGGCAGGCGTCATCCACGAAGTGGGGTGCGCGCACCGCCTGGGTGCCGATAATGACGTAATCCACACCCACATCCAGATAGGTCTGTATGGTGTCGAATTCACGGATCCCGCCACCGACCTGGATTTCGATATCCGGGTAGGTCTCCGCAATCCGGCCGATGATGTCCGCGCTCACCGGGTAGCCCTGCACGGCGCCATCCAGATCGACAATGTGGATCCGCCGGCTGCCGGCCTCCACCCAGCGTCCCGCCATGGCAACGGGGTCATCTGAGAACACGGTTTCATCGTCCATCTTGCCCTGGCGCAGGCGAACGCATTTGCCGTCCTTGAGATCGATGGCAGGGATCAGAAGCATAACGGGTCTCGTAATGGATGAAGTGGATTCAGACAGACCTGCCCCCGGCAGACCGCCTAGCGCGTCCCGTCCCAGCGGGCGAAGTTGGCCAGCAGGGCAAGCCCCGCCCGCTGACTCTTCTCCGGATGGAACTGGGTGGCGAACATGTTCTCGCGAGCCGCGGCGGCGGTAAAGTCCAGACCGTAGCGGCTCACGCCGACCGTGGCGCCTTCGAGCAACTCGACATAATAGCTGTGCACGAAATAGAACCACTGGCCGTCCGGTATCCCGGACCACAGCGGATGCGCGGCCACCTGTCTCACCGGCACCCACCCCATGAGCGGCACCTTACCCGGCGCAGCCACGCCGGCGGAGCAGAACCCGTCACGGAAATGACGGACGCGGCCCGGCAACAGGCCAAGTCCCGCCACGCCGCCGTTCTCGTCGCTGAACTCGAGCAACGCCTGCAGCCCCAGGCAAACGCCCAGGAACGGCTTGCTGCGCGCCACCTCAAGGATGACGTCCCGCAATTCCAGCCGCTGCAGTTCACTCATGCAGTCGCGGATGGCTCCCTGGCCCGGGAACACCACCCGATCAGCGCGCAGGATCTGTTCCGGCTCATGGGTGATGACCACCCGGGCACGGTCATCCACGTGCTCCAGCGCCTTGGCGACGGAACGCAGATTGCCCATGCCATAGTCGATGACCGCTATGCTGCCCATACCCGATTTCGCCTACAGCGCGCCCTTGGTGGACGGGGTCACATCCGCCATGCGCGGATCATGCTCGGCAGCCATGCGCAGGGCACGGCCGGTGGCCTTGAATACCGTTTCGATGATGTGGTGCGTGTTCACGCCACGAATGTTGTCCACGTGCACGGTCATGAAGGCATGGTTGACCAGGCCCTGGAAGAACTCCTGGAACAGGTCCACATCGAAGCCACCGACCTGGGCACGGGGATAGCCCACGTGGAACTGCAGCCCGGGGCGACCCGAAAAATCCACCACCACGCGGGACAGGGCCTCATCCAGCGGGCAGTAGGCGTGGCCGAAGCGGCGGATGCCCTTTTTGTCACCCAGCGCCTGTTTGAGTGCCTGCCCCAGAGTGATCCCCACATCCTCCACCGTGTGGTGGTCGTCGATGTGGGTGTCCCCCGTGGCGCGGATGGTCAGATCAATTAGCCCATGGCGGGCAATCTGATCCAGCATGTGCTCGAGGAACGGCACACCGATCGCAATGTCGGACTTGCCGGTGCCATCCAGATTGATGCTCAGACTGATCTGGGTTTCCAGGGTGTTGCGCTCGACGGTTGCCGTACGTTCGGCCATGACTGCTCGGCTCTCGGAATGGGTTTGAACAGGGCTCGCATCATAGCATAGGGACGGGGCGAATCATGCGCGTCGCGGCGGCACCTCGAGCCAGAACGTCACGGGGCCGTCATTCACCAGGGCCACCTGCATATCCGCGCCAAAGCGCCCGGCAGCCACCGGCTCATGCTGCTCCCGCGCCAGCGCCAGCAACTGCCCGAACAACGCCTCACCCTGCTCCGGCGGCGCTGCTGGTGTGAAACTCGGGCGCATACCCTTGCGTGTATCCGCCGCCAGGGTGAACTGCGGCACCAGGAGCAGGCCCCCGCCCGTCTCGTGCACAGACAGATTCATGCGCCCGGCCTCATCCGGGAACACCCGGTAACCGAGTACGCGTTCCAGCAGCCGCGCCCCAACGGCCGGATCATCGCCTCGCTGCACACCGACAAAGACCAGCAACCCAGCCTCCACAGCCCCGACAACCGCATCATCCACAGTGACGGATGCCTGTCGAACCCGCTGTAACAAGGCGATCATGGAAAACCCTCGACCAGATTCGAACGCGGAACCAAAGCTTTTGTAGGAAAAATCCTACAAAGAGTGTCGCGTTTTACCGACTTTCACCACAAGTCGCGCATGGCATCATAACAATCGTGACGGGAATGCAGGATGCACCGTCACCAGGGATGGTTGCAGGAAGCACCGCTAACAACAACAGGGACGAGCGCAACGCCGACCAGGGACGACCCAAAGGGATAACGCAGGGAACGCGGGGATGGGTCAGGGAGGACGGCAAGCATGGCGTATGCCAACGCGCAGATCACCTTCAGCTAAGTGAGCACTCCACACCGGCACAGGGACTGTGCCGGTTCTCTTTTGTGCTGAATTCCCGAATGCCCGACAGGCAAGTCGTCCTAGGACGACTTGCCCTCATCCGGCTTGTCCGCTTTTCCGGGTTCCGCAGACTCAGTGCCGGCGGACGCCTTGGAGGCGGCGGGCTGGGCCGGGCTGCGTTTCTGCGTACCCTTGGGCGCCGCCGCAGTGCCGGACGCCGCTTTACGCCGACTGGTCTGGGTCTTGGCGCCGGCTCCCTTGGCGCGGGAGGATGGCCCACCCGCTGATGAGCCTTTGCTGCCAGCCGCCTGCTTCGGCTTTGCGGTACGCGGCTTGGCCTCTGCGGCCGAGGGATCCGCCAGCGGCATGGACTGCGCCCAGTTCTCAAGCGTCTCTCTTGCCCGCTCGGCCGCCTGCTGCCAGGCTTCCATCACTTGGCGGCTCTCCTGCTCCCAGGGCGACTTCAGCTGTTGCGGGTCCATTTCCCGCACGCTCTCGAACCAGGCCGACCAGAGCTGTCGCTGGGATTCCGTCCAGCCCTGCATCATGCTCTGAACCTGCTCACTGTATGCCCGCGCCGCTTCGGGTGCTTCCTCGGCCCCGCCCATGGTGTCCGACCACTTGCGGGCCCAGGCCTTCTGGGCATCCAACGCATCCTGGACCGAACGCTCCCAGGCTTCAAGATTCTGCTGGTAGGCCTGCTGCAGATCCCCCTTGGGCAACCCGCCCTGGCTGAACTGCTTGACAGAATCCATCCAGCTATCCCACATGCGCTGCTGCATGTCCGTCCAGCCGGCCACCATGCGCTCCATATCCTTCTGCCAGTTCATTGTGCCTCCTACCATACCTGCGCCACCTAGTGTTGTTACAGTGTAGCTGGAAAGAGGGACGTGTTTGAAAGCACCGGGCGACGGGGCTGGACCGGAAGGCGCTCATTCTGCCACTCTCCCGCCACATTGAACCAAGTGGAGCTTGCACGTGCTGCGTGTTCTTATCATCCGATTCCTGCTGCGCACCACCAGCCTGCTGCCCCTGCGCGTTGCACACGCGCTCGGCACTGCTCTGGGCGCCTTGCTGGGCTGCATACCCGGCAAGACCCGGCATACAGTGCGCACCAATCTGGATTTGTGCTTTCCTGAGCTTGCACCCGCTGAACGCCGGGCATTGGAGCGCGCCGGATTCCGGGAACTCGGACGGCAGTTCATGGAACTGGGCATCATCTGGCACGCCTCACCGGAACGGCTGCGGTCACTGGTCAGCAACCCCGAGGCCATGGATGAGTTGGACGCATTGTGGGACCGGAACACAGGACTACTGCTGGCCGCGCCGCACCTGGGCAACTGGGAACTGGCCAGCCTCTATCTGAACCAGCGCTTCCCGATCAACAACCTCTATCGCCCGCCGCGGGATCCCGCCCTGGAGCCGCTGCTGGTGGATTTCCGGCAACGCACGGGGGCGAACTCCTTCCCGGCCACGCCCGGCGGCATCCGCAATCTGTACAAGGCGCTGCGTCAGGGAGAGGTGGTGGGCATCCTCCCGGATCAGACCCCGGGCCGCAGCGGCGTATTCGCGCCGTTTTTCGGCCACCCGGCTCTGACCATGACGCTGCTCTGCCAGATGGCCCGCAAATCCGGCGCGCCGGTGGTTTTCGTTTTCTGCGAACGGCTGCCCGCCGGACGCGGCTTCAAGCTGCATGTACGCCGCGGCCATCCGGACATCGCCCACCCGGATACGGAGATTGCCGCCACTGCCATGAATGCGGACATCGAGGCCTGTGTACGTGAAGCCCCGGCCCAGTACCAGTGGACCTACCGCCGGTTCCGCCGCCGCCCCGAGGGCCTCCCCAACCCGTACCGCGCACCAGGCAGCAACTAAAAAGCAGCGACGCGCCGGGTTCACCGACACCTGCTTAGCGGCGCCAGAACGCCGGGGTGAACAACACCAGCAG
>SLCE01000088.1 GCA_007125985.1 Ectothiorhodospiraceae bacterium
GCCTGATTGCTGCGGCCGCCGGAAGCGCGGCCGCAGCCCCTCGGTTATCCTTCCAGTGTGCGCCGGTATCCCAGTGCCTGTGACAAATGCCCTGCGCCCACCCGTGCCTCCCCGGCCAGGTCCGCGATTGTCAGCGCGACCCGTAGCGTGCGGTGATAGGCCCTGGCAGACATGCCCAGTTTCTCCAACGCAGTGGCAAGAAAGCGCCGCTCACTCGCGCCCAGCGCGCAAGCGGTCTCCAGTTCGGTGGCACTCAGGGCGGCCGCAGGCGCACCCGACCGTGCGATGCGGCGTTCCCGTGCCTGGCAGACCCGGCGGCGCACGGTCGCCGAGGCTTCGCCCGGTGTCGTTGCCTGCAACTCATCCGCGGTCAGCCGGGGAACCTCCACCTTCAGGTCGATCCGGTCCAACAGCGGACCGGACACCCGGCCACGGTAACGGCTGATCTGATCCGGACTGCAGGTGCAGGGTGTCTGCGGATCTCCCAGGTAGCCGCAGGGACAGGGGTTCATCGCGGCCACCAGTTGGAACCGGGCCGGGTATTCCACCTGGGCCGCGGCGCGGGAGATGGTGATGGTGCCCGTTTCCAGGGGTTCCCGCAGGATTTCGAGGCTTTGCCGGCTGAACTCGGGCAGTTCATCCAGGAACAGCACGCCGCAGTGGGCCAGCGAGATCTCCCCCGGCCGCGGTTTTCCCCCGCCGCCCGCCAGCGCCACATGGGACGCCGAATGATGAGGCGATCGGAACGGGCGGGTGCCCCAATCCGCGGGGCTGAAGCCGGTGCCCGACACGGAGCGTACCGCTGCTGCCTGCAGGCACTCCTCCTCGTTCATGGGTGGCAGGATTCCGGGAAGGCGTGACGCCAGCATGCTCTTGCCCGTGCCCGGTGGGCCCATCAGCAATAATGAATGGCCGCCGGCGGCTGCGATCTCCAGGGCCCGTCGTGCGCCCGCCTGCCCTTTCACATCGCTCATGTCCCGTGGGAATGCTGTTGTTTCGGTGTTCAGCGTCGGGGCCTGCGCAGCCGGTAGGGGCTCGCGCCCACTGAGATGCGCGCACACCTGGAGCAGGTGCGTGGCGGCCAGGCAGCCGCCCGGGTGGACCAGGGCGGCTTCCGGGGCATTGTCCGCCGGACAGAGCAGCGTCCGGCCCGCGCGGCGGGTCTGCAGGGCCACCGGAAGCAAGCCGGATACCGGACGCAGTTCACCGCTGAGGGCGAGTTCGCCGGCGAACTCGAACTGCTGCAGGCTTTGCAGAGGAACCTGATCCGAGGCGGCCAGGATGCCCATGGCAATCGGCAGGTCGAAGCGTGCGCCTTCCTTGGGAAGGTCCGCGGGTGCCAGATTTACCGTGATTCGGCGGGCAGGAAATTCGAAACCACTGTTCTGGATGGCGCTGCGCACCCGGTCCCTGCTCTCGCGGACAGCCGTTTCCGGCAGCCCAACCATATTAAACGCAGGCAACCCGTTGCCCAGATGAACTTCGATGCTGACGAGGGGCGCGTCCACGCCGAGCCCGGCGCGCCCGTAGGCGATGGCAAGTGTCATAACCCGTCCCTGGGTCGTGTGTCTGGCTAATCCTGTTCGCGAGCCGCATTTTCCAGCGCGGCGACGCGTTCCTCAAGAGCTTCCAACTGGGCACGCGTGCGGGCAAGCACCTTGGTCTGGGCGTCGAACTCCTCCCGCGTCACCAGATCGAGCCGGTTGAAGGTGGACTGCATGGCGGTGCGCATATTGCGTTCCATCTCCTGCTGAAACTCCCGCAGGCCGCCCGGCAGATTCTCACTGAACTTGCGGGCCATCTCATCCAGCGTTTTCGGGTCCAGCATGGTGCGTTCCTCAATGAGTCCGGTGGTTAAGGCGCACCAGATCGGTGCGTCGTGCGCCTTGTTGGTGCGTGTTTCTGCTTCGGACCCGTCGCCGTTTGGCACCGGAATCCCGGAAAGCCTTTCCCTGTAACAGTTTACACCACATGGCACAGGAAATGCTCTGTACCTCCGCGAGTCGGGCGTAGCTGCCAGGCAGGACGTCACCACCGACTGCAAGCGGGCGCGATGGCCCCGGTCACCGCGCGCAGTACCTTCGCAAACGAGGCCCTCTGTGGGCCAGCGTATCAGGGAGTAACCGGGCTATGAAACTGATCACCGCGATCATCAAGCCGTTCAAGCTGGACGACGTGCGTGAAGCCCTTTCGGAGATCGGGGTGCAGGGCATCACGGTCACCGAGGTCAAGGGCTTCGGGCGCCAGAAAGGACATACCGAACTCTACCGCGGGGCCGAATATGTGGTGGATTTCCTTCCCAAGGTGAAGCTGGAGGTGGCCGTCTCCGACGATCTCGCGGATCGGACCATCGAGGCCATCACCAAAGCGGCGAACACCGGCAAGATCGGCGACGGCAAGATCTTCGTCTTCGATCTCGAGAAGGCAATCCGCATCCGCACCGGCGAGACCGACGCGGACGCCCTGTAAGCGAACAGACTGGCCTCTGAGAGGACGACCCAATGAACGAAGTCATTGAAATCGCATACGCGCTAGACACTTTCTATTTCCTGATGTCCGGGGCCTTGGTCATGTGGATGGCCGCGGGTTTCACCATGCTGGAATCGGGCCTAGTCCGTTCCAGGAACACTGTAGAGATTCTCACCAAGAACATTGCGCTGTATTCCATCGCCTGCATCATGTATCTGTTCATCGGTTACCAGATTATGTACGGCGGCAGCGCCAGCGGTGTGTTCCCGGGCTTCGGCTTCGGGCTTGATACCGAAAACTCTGTCTCTGACGTCCTGGCTAGCGGTGGTGACATCTACTACTCCAACACCTCGGACTTCTTCTTCCAGGTGGTGTTCGTGGCCACGGCCATGTCCATCGTCTCCGGTGCGGTGGCCGAACGCATGAAGCTCTGGTCCTTTCTGGTGTTCGCCATCGTGCTGACCGGCATCATCTACCCGGTGCAGGGTTACTGGAGCTGGGGTGAAGGCTGGCTCGACGGCCTCGGCTACTCCGATTACGCTGGTTCCGGGATTGTGCACATGGCGGGTGCCGCGGCGGCTCTGGCCGGTGTGATCCTGCTGGGCGCCCGCAAAGGAAAATACGGCCCCAACGGTGAAGTGCGGGCCCTGCCCGGTGCCAATCTGCCGCTGGCCACGCTGGGCACGTTCATTCTGTGGCTGGGCTGGTTCGGCTTCAACGGCGGTTCCGAGCTGAAGGTGTCCGACATCGAGTCCGCAAATGCCGTGGCCCTGGTGTTCACCAACACCAACATGGCTGCGGCCAGTGGCCTCGTCGCCGCCATGCTCGTGTCCCGCGCCATGTTCGGCAAGGCGGACCTCACCCTGATCCTGAACGGCGCCCTGGCGGGCCTGGTGTCCATCACCGCTGGTCCGGACGTGCCCTCCCACCTGCTGGCCTGTGTTATCGGTGCACTCGGTGGCGTGATCGTGGTGTTCTCCATCATCGGTCTGGACAAGCTGAAGATCGACGATCCGGTGGGTGCCATTTCCGTGCACGGCACCTGTGGTATCTGGGGCGTGCTGGCCGTACTGCTGTGGAACCCCGATGCCAGCTTCGTCGCCCAGATTGTCGGCCTCATCGCGATCTTCGCCTGGGTGTTCATCGCCAGTCTGATCGTCTGGGGCATCCTGAAGGCGATGATGGGTATTCGCGTCAGCCCCGAGCAGGAGGACGAAGGGCTGGACATCACCGAGTGCGGTCTGGAAGCCTATCCGGAGTTTGACGGTCGCGGCAGCAAGTAAGCCAAGCCTGACCATCTCACTCGCAA
>SLCE01000066.1 GCA_007125985.1 Ectothiorhodospiraceae bacterium
CATTTCTGTGAAGGGGATTTCAACGGAGGTAACCAGCGTTATAAGAATGGTGTGATTTTGGTGACTGGCGATATAACAGTTCGAGGCGGAGCTGGTGCCGGTGATGATGAGGAGGTGTTGAGCACCGGATTTTACGCCGGTGGCGATATCACCCTCCGGGGATCAGCGGTTTTGTCCGGTTTGTTCTGGGGTGATGGAAAGGTGGTGCAGAGCGGTACGTCGTTGGTACGTGGAACGGTCATCTCCGGCGGCTCCTATGAGGTGGAGGATATGCCTGATGATGATGGAATGGAGTTCCGAGGTGGTCTGCAGTACGAACAAGTCTCCGATTTTGGCGACCTTGCCGGCGATCCTATCACAGTCCGTTCCGGTCGAGTCGCCGGCTGGACCGAGGTTGTTTTTGACGACTAACCGGTGAACAAACGAGCATCCAGGTCACAGTTACACTGCGTATGGTGATCGGTTGCTTGACTGTCTCTGTTAATGACGCGGGCGCACCTCATGCGCCCGCCTGCATTGTAGCTGATAACCATGCTCGACTGGTTGGCACAGAACCAATTCCTCCTCCTCTGGCTCACCGTCTTCTCCATCCTCATGTTCCTGGGCACCCTCGTCCTTGTGCCTCTGCTGGTCGTTCGTATGCCAGCCACCTATTTCGCGCACCGCCACCGAGAGGAGCGCGTCATGGCCCGCCGGCATCCGGTGGTGCGGCTGCTGCTCGAAGTGTTCAAGACGTTGCTTGGCCTCATTCTGCTTATCGCCGGGCTGCTGATGCTGGTGCTGCCCGGCCAGGGGGTGTTGACCATCCTGATGGGCCTCATGCTGCTCAACTTTCCTGGTAAATTCCGATTGGAACGTTGGTTCGTCTCGCGCCCGGCCGTGTACCATGCCATTAATTGGCTACGCCGCCGCGCGGGACGGCATCCGCTCATACTGTAGCGTCCGGGAATTGCGTCACAGTCCCTGCGGCCGGGGCGGCGTAATGTGTGAAGGTATAAAAACGCATTCGATGGAACGGTGTTGCCTGTGTCCGAGCATTTTCCGGATTCCCTGAGTCCTTACCGAGAACGGCTGATGGAGGCCGAGCGGCTGGCGTCCATTGGTCAGTTGGCGGCTGGTGTGGCCCATGAGATCAACAATCCTGTGGGCTACCTGCAATCCAACCTGCGGGCGCTGGACGAATACTTTGCCGCGCTCCGTGAACTGATTCAGGAGTACGAAGCGCTGCTGCGAGAGCACATGCCGGAGGATCAGCAAAGCCGGATCCAGACGCTGCGCAAGGAGCTCGATGCCGACTACATGCTGGATGACCTGAGCGCTTTGCTGGACGAGAGCCGGCAGGGCGTCTCCATCATCCGTGATATTGCACTGGCGCTGCGGGATTTCGCCCGTACGCCGGACGGCCGCATGGAGCCGGTTCAGCTGGATGACCTGGTGCGCATGGCCCTGCGTATCGCCCATAACGAAGTGAAGTACGTGGCCACACTGGATACGGAACTGCAAAGCAGCGCCCGGCTGGTTTGTGATGCCTCCATGATTTCCCAGGTGGTGCTCAACCTGGTGGTCAACGCCAGCCATGCGGTCGAGGCTGATGGTCATATCGTGGTGCGAACGGGCTCCCACGGGGAGCACGCCTGGCTGGAGGTGGAGGACAATGGCTGCGGTATCCCGGCGGCCGACCTTGAGCGCATATTTGATGCTTTTTTCACCACGAAACCGGCCGGGAAGGGCACGGGGCTGGGGCTGGCCATGATCCGCGACACGGTCAACCGGCATGGTGGCCGGATCACCGTGGACAGCGAAGCCGGTCGGGGAAGCTGCTTCCGCGTCATACTGCCGTTGCGGCCGCCGGCCGCTGAGAACCCTTCTTAAACCCTCTAAGAGGCACGCACTATGCGAGACCTGATGTTGGTGGATGACGAACCCCTGGTGCTCCGTAGTCTGGAGCGCAGCTTTCGCCGCAAGGATGATTGTTCGGTGGAGACGTACACGAACCCGGAAGAGGCGCTTAACCGGCTGCAGACCAAGACCTTCGACGTGATCATTTCCGATTACCGCATGCCGGGCATGACGGGAACCGAATTCCTGCGCGCCGCCCGCGAACTGCAGCCCCGCGCCGTTCGGCTGATTCTGAGCGGTCAGGCGGATCAGCAGGCGCTGGTGCATGCCATCAATGAAGCCCACATTTTCCGGTTCCTGGACAAACCCTGGGACGAGGCCACGCTGGATGCCGCCCTGCAGGATGCCTACGCGGAGCGTGATCGCCTGATGGAGGAGAACCTGCTGGCCGGCCGGTATCGGCGGGAGCAGGGGTTGTAGTTGTGCGAGAGGACCTGCACGAACTCGTCCCCCTGGTGGATCTGCCGGGCTTGTTGGAGGCGCTTTCCGGTGTCGGCGGCGGCCGGGCCGGGCTGCTGACCGCTGATGGCAGCACCCTGGCCGGTGAACCGGGTGAGCAGCGCTACCCGGTGCAGCTCGATGAGGAGACAGTGGCCTATCTAGGCTGTGATCAGGCCGAGCCCGCCCGCGGGGAGGCCATGGCCCGCGTGATCGCCCAGCAGCTGGATGCAGCGCGCCGGGTGCAACTGGTCTCGGGGCTACAACAGCAGGCCGTCGAAGATGATTACCGGGAGCTGCAGGCGCGCACCTCGGAATTGATAGCCTCAGAGGAACGCTACCGTCGGCTGAACCGCGATCTGGAACGCCGGGTGGAGGAGCAGGTGCAGGCCCTGCGTGACACCGAGCGCCGGCTGTCGGAAGCGCGGCGACTGGCCTCCATGGGACACCTGGCCGCCGGAATCGCCCATGAGATCAACACGCCATTGGGGTTTGTGGGGGCAAACCTGCGCACGGGCCGACAGTACGCGGACCACCTCCATGCTTTTGCCGCGGCGCTGGAAGAGGCGCCAGATCTGGATGCGGCGCGTCAAGCCTGGGAGCAGGAGGATCTTGCATTCGCCGCAGATGATTTGCCCGCCTTGCTGGAGGAAAGCGCCGAGGGAATTGGTCGGATCGCCGCCATCGTCACGGCGCTCAAGGGGTTGACCGGTGCCTCGGACGCGGAACGTGAGTGGACGTCGCTGGAGACGCTGGTCTCGCATTCCATCGAGGTTGCCCGTAAGGACAACGTGGCGGTGGGGCGCATCCGTAATACGCTCAGCGAGAACGTGGAGCTCAAGGTGCGGGCGAAACTGCTGGAACAGGCCCTGGGCGAAGTGGTGCGCAACGGCATGCAGGCGGCCGGCGTGGACGGGGAACTACAGGTAGAGGGGCAGCAACTCGACCATCCCGAAGGCACTGTTCTGGAATTGCGCGTCAGCGACGACGGGCCGGGTATGGATCCGGATACGCTGGAGCATGCGTTCGACCCGTTTTTCACCACGCGGCCTGTGGGCTCCGGCGTCGGCCTCGGGCTGACCGTGGCGCGGGAGATCGTGCTCGCCCACGGCGGTGATATCCGCATTGAGAGCGAGCCGGACGCAGGCTGCCGGGTGACTATCCGTTTACCGGTGGATCTACGGCGCTGCGCCGCCTGACGGGGTTGCGACTTAGGGAAGCCGTGCTTTTTCAGTTCTGGCGGTGCATCAGGAAGGCTTCGGCGATATAGCCGCGGAGTTGTTCGTCGTCCCAGGGCTTGCTGATGAACTTATAGATCGCCCCGCTGTTCACCGCCTCGGTCACGCTGGTGACATCAGTGTAGCCGCTGATCACCATGCGCACGGTGTCCGGGTACATGTGGCGCAGTGCGCTGAGCAGTTTGGTGCCACTGGTGCCGGGCATGCGCTGATCGGAGAGCACCACATCCACCTGGTTCAAGGCCATCAATTCAAAGGCTTCTTCCGCATTCGCTGCCAGCAGCAGCCGATAACCGTCCCGTCGCAGCAGGCGCCGCAGGGCGTTGCGCACCCCTTCCTCGTCGTCCACGATCAGCAAGGTGCCCTGGGCGCCCAATTCTTCCGGGTCGGGCGATGAGCGCACCTGCGGGTTGATCAGCTTGCGCTCCAGTTCCTGTGCCGTGAGTGGGCGGTCGAAATAATACCCCTGCACGATGTCGCAGCCGTGTTGCCGCAGGAAACCGATTTGCGCTGCGGTCTCCACCCCCTCGGCGACCACTTTCAGTTCCAGCGCCTCGGCCATGCTGATGATTGCCCGCGTGATGGCGGCCTCACCAGGGCTGGACGTCACCTGCTGCACGAAAGACTGATCGATCTTGATCGTGTCCACGGGAAAATGCCGCAAATAGCTCAGGCTGGAATAGCCCGTGCCGAAGTCATCCAACGCCAGCCCCGCACCCAGGTCGCGCAGTTGACGCATGGTTTCCAGGTGCTGGTCGATCTTGGAAAGGAAGACGTTTTCCGTGATCTCGAACTGCAGCGCGGATGCCGGCATCCGCGCGTCCTCCAGGCACTGTTTAAGGTGGTTGATCAACTCCGGGTCGCGCACCTGGGCAGGAGCCAGGTTAACGCTCAGCCGTGCCGGCGCATGACCGGCGCGGTTCCATGCGCGCCATTGCTGGCACACGGTTTCGATAATCCAGCGGCCCACGGGCAGCATGAGGCCGGATTCCTCCAGCAGCGGTATGAACGCATTGGGTGGCACCGGTGTGCCGTCCCGTTGCCAGCGCAGCAGTACCTCGGCGCCGATCATGCGCCCCGTACTCAGCTGTACCTGCGGCTGATAGGCCAGCTGGAACTCCTTTTCGGCTGTTGCCGCGTAAAGGGCCGCCAGCATCAGGCTGCGGCCGCGCGCTGTGTTGTTGGATTGCTGCTGGTGGGTGCCGATGACTTCGCCATCGCGTTTGATGCGGTTCAGCGCGGCCTGGGCATTGGTGATGAGGCTGTCAGCGCTGCGGTACGGAAGCACGCCCCAGTCCGCGCCCACACGGGCGGAGAGCCGGACTGGATCGCCGGCGCCAGTATGCAGCGGTTCTTCTACGCAGCGCAGCAGTTTTGCGGCGCAGTCCTGCACGGTGCGCCGCTTCGGCGAGTCCGGGGCTGCCACGGCGAATACATCGCCGGAAAGCCTGGCCACCAGTGCATCCTCGCCGGCGCAGTGCTTGAGTCGTTCCGCCAGTGTGCATAGCACCCGATCGCCTTCGGCGAAGCCATAGGCTTCGTTCACGTCACGGAACGTGCGTAAGTCCACCAGGTAAAGGGCCATGCCTACCTGACCGTCCGCTGCCGTGTCCAGGTGGGCGGCAAGGCGTGCTTCCAGGCCGGCACGATTGACCAGCCCGGTGAGCGGATCATGCGTGCGTAAGTGGTCCAGTTCTTCGTTCTTGCGGGTGTTTTCCGTGATGTCCTGGGCGGCGGCGTGGATATGTGTGCCGTCGGAGCTGGCATGCCACCGCAGCCACCGGTAGTCCCCGTCCGCCCCCTGGTAACGGTTGGAGAACCCGGTGATTCCCTCGCTTTGCCGCAGGCGCTGCATGGCGCCGTCGGTGGCTGGCTGGTCATCGGGGTGGATGAAGTCGGCAAATGGCCGCCCAACCAGGTCTTCCGCCGGAACCCCCAGGAACCGGGCGAACGCCGGGTTAACACGCAGAAACGTCCCATCGAGCGCAGCCACGCAGAGGAGTGCCGGCGCGATGTTGAACAGGTTGCGGTAAGCGTTCTGCTGCATTCAGGTTCCGCTGGTCGCAGGTGGAGACGTCAATGTCGACAGAATACCGAGTGCAGGTGTGAGACTCCGTGATCGGCTTCTGATTTTGCGCTGCGACGACCATACCTGAATGAAGGTGCTCAGGCGAGGTTGGGTGAGTGGCGGCGAAGCAGGGGTGGCGCCCCCTGCCGGCGTAGCCAGAACCTCGAGACAATCAGCAGGAGCAGGGAGAGCGGTAGCAGCCAGGGAAGCAGGCCGGCAACGGCCGCAATGCCAGGGACGCCGATCAGCAGCAGCGTGGGCGCACAGCATGCGCCACCGGCAAGCAGGGCGGGGAGGGAGCCGCTCAGGGCTCCGGCCTGGCCGCCCCTGGGCATAGCACAGGCACGGCCACCGCTCTGAAGGGATGCGATGCCGTGGACATTGGCACCCAACAAGCCCCCCAGCAGCGCGCCTATGGCCAGATTGAGCGGGCTGAGCAACAGCACGACAGTGCCGAGTTGGATCAGCCCGAGGGCTTCGAACAGAAAGCGGCCTCTTGCCTCCAGCGCCCGCTCCAGCGGCACAGAACCAAGAATGACTGTGAAATCCGCACGGTCGGCCAGGCTCAGGTCGTCAATCGCATAGAGGTAGAGAATCACATACAGCCCGGTGGTCAGCCCGCCCAGCAGCGCGGGCAGCCGGGGGCGTGCCTCAGCTTTCTCCATCCAGTACCACCGTGTCGGGATAAAAGGCGTACCAGGCAAACCACATGGCCTCGAAGCCATGGATCGGTTCGAGGTCGCCCAACGCAGGGTGTTCCGGACCCGCCGGACCGAAGTGAATGCTGTCACTGTCCGGCACAGTATCCGGCATTCCCCGGAATACCCACGCCGTACCCAGTTCCGCATCATGCAGGATCAGATACGAGGCAGAGCCATCGTCATGTGTCAGCACGCCCTGTTCGCTTAAATGGTCCATATCCACGGCCACCGCCCCGCTGGAGGTGCGGAAGCCAAAGATTTCCTCCTTCGCCGGGTAGCGCTCATCGCGATGCATCACCGGGAAAATCGGAAACGAGTCCGGCACGTAATAACCGCTAAGCGGTGTGTAGGAGCCGTAGGGGTCCCGGCGGTAATTGCGCACGTAGCCCGTGTTGTCCGACAGAACCCGGGTTTCGGGATGGCGGGCCTGCCAGCGGTCCCAGGTGGTCCATACGACCCGGATCTGTGTCAGGCCTTCGCCGCTGTGAGGCCCCCGGATGCCGGCGGCGAGAATCTGCGGCCAGTAGGTGTCGCTCCCTCGGTCATACATGATGAGGTTGCTGTTCACCAGGCGTCCGGACACACCGAATTCGTTGGCACCCCGGAGGAAGCCGAGCGCCGTGCCGGTGAGCGGGCAATAGGTGACGCTCACCGCGTCGTCCCCAATGGTGTCATTGACGATTTCATGCCAGACCAGAATGCGCTGCGGATAGGCCCTTGCCTCCCCGTTTAGGAAGACGCCGATGATCCGATCATCCGGCGAGAGGAAATCGTTACCGCGCTCGGCCGTCCACCAGTCCGGATCATCAATGGAGGGTATGCCATCCTTGGGAGGCCCACCCGAGAGGCTTTCGTCCCAGTACTTATCCGGCGGGTGCGCCATCAACTGCGCGTCGTGCAGCGGGAGAGAATCGGCGTGCGCCATCGCGCTACCGGCAAACGCCAGAGTCAGCGCCATTCGACTGATCAGCTGCATACCTGCCTCGCCGTTACCGTGGGCTTACCGCCAGTCTTGCATGGGCTGCTCCCCGCACAATCCGGAATAACACCTAGGGAAGCACTGATCTATTCCCACGATGCTCAGCGTGCGCGAATTGCCCGCCCTAGGGGGCTTAGCAGCGTGTGGGAATAGATCAGTGCTTCCCTAGGCGCTTGCACCAGCCCCGGTTCTCTCGTGCCTGTCCTGCCAGATCAGGCTGTGGGGATCGAAACCGGCGGCAACGATGGGTTTGATGACATCGAAATAGGGGGAGACGTCGAAATCCCTGGGAGTGAACAGCGAATGGTGTCGGATATGGAGTACCTCGTCGTAGCAACTCTTGCAGCGAGGGTCATCCGAGGGCAGCAGCGTGACCTCTGGCAGGATCGGGTACCGGACACTTTGGAAGGCCAGGGCGATCAGCGAAGAGCAGATGGCGCGGGTAGGATCTCCGCTGCCCAGCGCGATCATACGCCGTCGGAACCGGGTGGGAACGGGGGGCGTCGGGAGCAGGTAACGGGCCAGGTCGATGATATTGCGCAGATCATACTGGTGACCGATCCGCGTCGACACATAATCAATAACGTGGCGAGTTTCCTCGTCGGTCAAGCCCACTGGGCGGCAGATCCGCGTATGTGACAGGGTGTAGGTCGACAACGGGATCATCTGCACTCCCGCGATCACATCTGCCTCCACCAGCATGATGGTCTCTGCGCTGCGCGCGGTACCGCGCGATGCATCGTGCCCGATGCACAGCGCCGCATGGGACCAGGTGGATTGGGTCAGATATTTGATCGCGGTGCTGAATTGGCTGGTTCCCTCCACCAGTAGCACATCCCCGGGGCGGATCCGGCTGACCAGCAAATCAGGCGGTACGTTCGGCACATCCGCCTGATTCGGTCGTGGCCTGGAGAGGAATCCGGCAAGTCGGCGGCCAACTGCCCGTGCGATAAAACTTGCCATGGTTTGCTGTCCCAAAGGTCTATGGCCCCGGCGTCCCTTCCGCGTCTGATTGCAGGTTAGGCCACCAGTGGAAGTAACTCCGTCAGTGTTTCTACGGTGTGGGCCGGCGCGGTGTCCAGCTCGTCCATCTGGCCGCCGGCGCGCTTGACCCAGGCCACCCGGAAGCCGAAGTTCGTCGCACCCACCACATCGAACGGGTTGGAGGACACGAACAACACATGCTCGGCCCTCACCTTTAGCTGGCTTGTGACCAGCGCGTAGGCCTGTGGGCTGGGTTTGTAGAGTTGAATGCTGTCAACGGAGAGCACCGCGTCCAGGGCGTTTTCCAGCCCCGCGGCCCGTACGGCCGGCTCAATCAGCGGGAGGTCGCCGTTGGTCAGGATCGCGCGGCGTTTGTTGGACAGCTGTGCCAATACGCTGGTCACCTCGGGAAACGTGTGCAGCGTGAGGTAGGCAGCCATCAGAGTCTGGATTTGTTGTGCCTCCGGGGTGAGTCCGCGGCTTTTCGCCGCGTAGACGAGCGCGTCACGGGTCACCTGACTGAACGGTTTGTAGCGGTTCATCAGTGCGCGCAGCCAGGTGTACTCCAGCTGCTTGCGACGCCAAAGCTCCGTGATGGCGTCGCCATGTCCGGGGAATGTTTCCTCGGTCTGCTGTTGCACGGATGTTACGTCGAACAGCGTGCCATAGGCATCGAATATCACGGCGTGTGTCTGCATGGCGGCTCCTTTCATAACAAAATTGATTAAGGTGGCCGGATCGGCTTGCGGGACCGCACCGCTCCCGACAGCGGCGCCGGGAGCGGTGCGGGGCATCAGGCTTCCCAGGCGTGGCCGGAGAATGCGCTGTCCAGTTCAGGCTGATTGAGATGGTTGGCGTAGTTGCTTAGCGTCTTGACGGCCATGGCCAGGATGATCTGCAGAATGTGCTGTTCCTCGAATCCGGCCGTCAGAAAGGCGTCCACATCGTCGCGGCTCGGCATGCCCCGGGTGCGAAACATGACCGAGGTAAAGGTGGACAAGGCCGCCAGCCGGTCGTCGGGGATCGGTTCACCGGAACGCAGCGCTTCAAGCACATCCGCGGGTACCTTCGACGCTTTCTCGGCGATCATGCTGTGGGCCGACATGCAATAGTCACAGCCGTTCTCACGGCTGATTGTTAGAAAAACGACTTCCTGCTCCGGCGGGGAAAACCCGGAGTCCTGCCGGAACAGGGCATAGCCGTGCAGATAGGTGTCAAGGACGCCCGGCGCCTTGGCCATGTGTGCGTACATATTGGGCACAAAACCTAGGTTGGCCTTGGCGCTCTCCAGCAAAGGCTTCGCCTTGGCATCGGCATTGTCCAGGGTGACCGGGGGTGAGCTGAGTTTGTATTCGGCCGACATGGTTGTGATCCTCCTTTGGCTTTGCTTTGAAATATGAACCGATTGGTCCATATTGGGTAAAAAAATTATCCGAGGCCGCGCAGGATATGCTGCGCAGCGGCCTGAGCGCGCTTCTGATCGGCACCCGACTTGATCAAGGTGCGCAAGCCTGCCATCCCTAATGTCAGGAAATCTGCAAGGGTGGCCGGATCAAGATGTTTGTTGATATCGCCCGCTTGTTGCGCCTGCTCCACGGCTTGGCGGAATAGTGCCGTGATCCGGGCGACGCTCTGCCGCGCCTGCTGGCCAGGCAGATCCTCCCGGTAACCCAGCTCGGTGGCCGAGTTGAAGATCAGGCAACCGAGTTTCGCCCTTTCTGAGGCCGCTGATTCCGCGGTGTCCAGGAACAATTCGTCGAGAAACATCATGGCTGAAGGCGCCTCCCGAAGATGGCGTTCCAACCGGTCGAGCAGGTTTTCCCGGTAGCGGGTCAGGCATCGGACGAAGAGTGCCTCTTTGTTACCGAAGTGTTGGTAAAGGCTGCTGCGGGAGAGCCGCATGGCGTCCTGCAGTTCCCTGGTGGACGCCGCGTCATAGCCGCGCGCCCAGAAGACATGCATAGCCGCATCCAGAGCCCGTGACTGATCAAACGCAATCGGTCTTCCTCGCATCATGCCCTCAAATTAGGACCGTTTGGTCCACAATGCAAGCCCAGCCGCCCCGTTGCTGTGTCGGGTGCCGCTTGTTACGGCCTGTCAGCGATATTCGGGGTCCACCCGCGTGTGGCCGAGGTTATTGGCGTACGTGGCCAGTGTGTAGGCCGCGATGATGGTTGTGATCTCAAGGCAATCCTCAAAGGTGACGCCTCGATCCTCAAAAATGAGCATCTCCGCGCGGCCCAGATGCCCGCGTACCTCCAGAATACGCCGTGTCACTTCCACAATGACGCGCAGACGAGGCTCTAATGGCAAGTCACCGGCCATCATCCGGTCAACGCTGTGAGACTCCACCCGAAAGCTGGCGCATGACCTGCGCAACACCATGGTGGCCTCCCGCCTGATGGGCGACCGACTGCGCAGGCATGATGATCCGCTGGTACAGAGGAGCGCGGAACTCATCACCCGGTCCGTGGATCGCGCCGTGGATATGTGCCAGGGTGCGCTGCGGGCAGGCACCATTGAAGAACAGCAACCGCAGCGGGAACGCTTTCCCCTGAGCGATCTGGTATCCGAATTGACCGCGGCCATCGGCCCGGAAGAGGTCGCGGATGCCCGGTTTATGTTCACGGACGGCGACCTGGTGCTGGATGCGGATTTTGATCAACTATATCGTGTGTTGTTGAACCTGGTGCGCAATGCGTTGGCCGCCGGCGCCACGGAGGTGCGCATCGAAGGCGCCCCCCGGCAGGGGGAGGTGTCGCTGGACATTCAGGATAATGGTCCGGGCGTCCCGGAACGGGTTCAGGCGGAACTGTTTCAGGAGAAAACGCATAGGCTGGGCTCGGAGACCACCGGGCTTGGGTTGGTGATTGCCTGGGAACTCGTGCATATCAATGGCGGGGAGTTGCTCTTGGTAAACACCGGCCCCCGGGGTACGCGTTTCCGGATCACGCTCCCTTCCGGCTAAGGCAGGAGGGCCGGAAGGGCTGGGCTGAAAGGTCGTTGCCCACACGGAACCGCGCCGAGCTTGAGGGCGGCGCGGTTCCGTGTGCTGCTTGTGCACAGTGGGGGTTACCAGGTGGCGGCGATGCCTTTTCGTTCGCCAGCCGTTTCCGGGACCATGTGTATGCCGGCCACCGGTGCAGCGGCCCCGATGTCGATGAGACGCTGCTGATAATCGCTCACCGTGATCTGCGCCGGATTGTTGGCGAACTCATAGCGAGCCACCACGCGACGCTCCTCCGTTGCGAGGCCCAGTTGCACCGCCCGGGCGTAGGACACTGAGATGCCGGGCACGCGCTCGGTGCGAACCACCGTGCTGGGGCCTACGGTCGGGCTGATGGCACCAATTCCCTGCAACTCCCGCTGCAACGTGCGATCGGCGTAGCTCAGTTCCGCTTGGGCAGAGCCCATTGCCAAGAGGGCGCCGAGAATGCTGCTGATGATGACAGTCTTGCGGTTCATGGTTGTGCTCCTTGGGTGAACGATCACCCGTTTGTCTGCATAAGAGCGCCTTTTGAAGATCAGCCGGACTGTCCGGCTGTTTTCGTTTGCGCTTGTTGATAATTATGGTGGCTTAGGCGGTTATTTTGATTCGGTATTATGCGTAGAGATATTTGCTTAATGACAAGTTTTCAGGGTCAATTTTCTAAAACGTAATCCTTGTTAAATCATGCTTTTTTAGCGCGTATGGTTTGTGATGTAAAAAGCACCGGGTGATCCGTACGATGTGGTTCGCATCACCCGGTGCTTGCTCTGGTCAGTGGCGTTGTATGGAGGATTACCGGCGGTGCGCCCAGCGCTTTGCGCTGGCCAGTTCTTCCGCGCGCCCATCACCGGCAGGAACCATCTTGAAGGTGGCCATGGGTGCCCGCGCGCCAATGCCCACCAAGCGGTCATGATGCGGGTCCGTGTTGACGCTTGCCGGCTCATGGGTGAAACCGTAGCGCGCCACCACGTGATGACCCGCACTGACCAGGCCCAGCGCAGCAGCGCGCGCATGAGTTTCGGAATCGAATGTGCGCTCCGTGCGCACAACCATACTCGGACCCACATCGGGGCTGATTGCACTAATTCCCTGCAACTCCTTCTGCAAGGTGAAGTCGGCGTGGCTGACGTCCGCATGCGCGGTGCTCAACGTCAGAAATGCGCCCAGGATGCTGGTGATGATGACAGTCTTGCGGTTCATGGTTGTGCTCCTTAGGTGATCGTTCACCTGCTGGTCTTGGTTGAAATCCTTGGGCTGAAGAAGTCAGTTCTTTTGAGATCGTTCTTAGCCAAGGCTTGGACTCAATAATGGGCTTTTTCCCTGTGCCGGAAATTGGTTTTTCTTCTTAAGGAGATTTACCTAGTGTTTGTATCTCGACGTGATGGGACGTGTGATGGATGGTTTTATTGGTTGTTTTACTTAGGTGTATTTTCGGATTCCGGAGTCGTTTGGGCGGTTAAATAATTACATAGCCTTTTTTGTTGAAGGCGTTTATAAGAAATCGTAATGAGGAGTAATGGAAATGAAATATCAACGCGGAATTATATCGGCGCTCGCCTTGGCTGGATTAATTGGGGTCGGTACCGCCTCTGCGGTTGAAGTGGAATTCGGCGGTGATGTGGATGTGCGAGGATACGCGACGCGCGATGGTGGCAGTAACGAAGTCAGATCTGGTTTCGATCAGCGCGTGCGGTTGCTCAGCATCATTGATGCCGGAGACGGCGTGCAGCTGCATGCCCGAATGAATCTGTTCAACGATCGTTTCCAGGGTGACGCCTCCGGCGAACCAGGGGCAGGACCGGATGAGCGGCCCTTTACCGCATCCAATCGCGGGCACCGCTCCGTGGAACTGGACTATGGATTCTTGCGAGTCCCAACTGCCATTGGCGTGTTCCAGGTCGGACGACAGATATCGAACTGGAACTTCGATTTCACCACCAGTGATGCGCGGCGAGATCGCCTGAGTTATGTCACCCAGGTTGGCGAGGTGACCATTGCCGCCAGTTATGATCGCCGGGCCGCACCATTGGGTACCGCGCGGGAATTGGATGGCAATCAGTTCAACCTGGCGTTTCTCGGTAACCCCTGGCAAAACGCCCGCAGTGGTATTGTGTTCGCCTACGAGGAGGCAGGCGGTAGCGGTGCCAGCCGCACTGCAGCCGAGACCGGAGAGGACGCGTTCATTTTGCGGGGGCTGCTGTTTGCCTCACCCTGGGTACAGGGGA
>SLCE01000170.1 GCA_007125985.1 Ectothiorhodospiraceae bacterium
CGCGAACAGAGGACGGCGCGCCATCGGATGCGGCAAGCACAACCCGGAACCTTTGCTTGAACCGCGCCTGCTTTCTGCGGATGGCCCCGGGCAAGACGGTTCGCATGGCGGCTTCGCGCGGAGCCACATAGTATTCCGCCATCCAGTCGGCCAGCCGAAGCATGGCCGGAAGCGGGACACCATCACCTTCGGCGGACACCTCGACTTCCGGAATTTCGTCAGGCATCGCACCTTGCTGGAAGCGCGCAATAAAGGCATCCCGCGCCGCACGACCGGCACCAGGGCCATGGAAACGATTCACCAACTCCTCGCCAAGCAGGAACTTGATGTCCCGCGGGTTCTCCCCTGCCGCGACGCATTCCCGCAACTGCTCAACCTCCGACAGCGGGCGGAAACTCAACAGTTCGAAGTATCGCCACATCAAATCGTCAGAGATGGACATGAGCTTGCCGAACATGTCCTCCGGCGCCTCCTGAATACCGATATAGTTGCCCAGCGACTTGGACATTTTCTGGACACCATCCAGCCCCTCCAGAATCGGCACCGTCATGATCACCTGCGCCTGCTGGCCATACTGATGCTGGAGCTGGCGCCCGACCAGCAGGTTGAACTTCTGGTCCGTCCCGCCGAGTTCCACGTCTGCCTTCAAGGCCACCGAGTCATAGCCCTGCACCAGTGGATACAGGAATTCATGGATCGCGATCGGCTGATTATTCGTGTAGCGCTTGTGGAAGTCATCGCGCTCCAGCATACGGGCCACGGTGTGCTTGGCGGCAAGCTGAATCATATCCGCCGCGCTGAAGCCGCTCATCCACTCGGAGTTGAACACAACCCGCGTCTTATCCGGGTCAAGGATCTTGAAGACTTGTTCTCTATAGGTGTCCGCGTTCGCCTTCACCTCTTCGGGCGTCAGCGGCGGGCGCGTGGCACTCTTCCCGCTGGGGTCCCCGATCATCCCGGTGAAGTCGCCGATGAGGAAATAGACTTCATGACCGTAATCCTGGAACTGCCGCAACTTGTTGATGAGCACAGTATGCCCCAGGTGCAGGTCCGGCGCCGTGGGGTCGAAACCTGCCTTAATGCGCAGGGGTCGGCCGGCTTTCAGCCGTTCTTCCAGCTCGCTCTCCACCAGGATCTCGTCCGTACCCCGGCGAAGCTCGGCAAGTATCTCGGTGATGGACGCCATGAACTTCCTCCGTCGATTGGAGCGGGGATTCTAACGGAAAACAGGGGAATTGATCAGCGTCCGTTTATAGTGTTCGATCAAAGGCAAGCGAATGAGCCGCGACGCCGCGACTCCAGCCCATGCGCTCACAACACCCGGGAGCCCGGCACAGTGGAACCTGACCGTGCAAGCAGATGACGCTCTCTACATTGGATTGATGTCCGGCACCAGCATGGACGGCATCGATGCGGCACTGGTCGGCTTCCAGGGCAACACCCCGGAATTGCTCGGCAGCACGACGCATGTAATTCCTGCCGATCTGCGGCAACGCTTGCTGGCCGTAACCGCGGACACAGCCTTGAGTGAGTATGCGGAACTGGATGCCGAGATGGGTGACTGCCTGGCGGATGCCTGTCTTGCCCTGATAGAGCTCACCGGCGTGAGCCGCGACAAAATCGAAGCCATCGGCTCCCACGGACAGACCGTTTGGCACGCCCCAGAAGGGGCCGCTGCCAACAGCCTTCAAATCGGTGACCCAAACCGGATTGCCGAACGCACCGGCATCCCGACAGTGGCTGATCTGCGCCGCCGCGATATCGTCGCCGGCGGCCAGGGCGCACCGCTCGCACCCGGCTTCCATGAAGCTTTTTTCGGCAGCGACCACCCCACGGCTGTGGTGAACCTGGGCGGTATCGCCAACGTGAGTTGCCTGCCCGGCACAACGGGCCAAATCATCACAGGCTTCGATACCGGCCCCGCTAATGTTCTGATGGACACTTGGGCACAGAGCCGGTTTCACCGCCGCTATGATGCTGGCGGGGCCATTGCAGCATCCGGACAGATCAATGAGGCCTGGCTACAGCGACTACTGGAGGAACCCTACCTGCAACGCGAACCACCCAAAAGCACAGGCAGAGAACTGTTCAACGCGCGCTGGCTTGGGCAACGCCTCGCCTATGACGAGGCCCCTGAACAGGCTCAGGACGTCATGGCCACACTGTGCGCTTACACCAGCCGTACGGTTGCCGACGCGATTCGTCGATGGGCACCAGCATGCCGGCACGTCTACCTCTGCGGCGGCGGAGCGCTGAACGCACACCTCCGCGCGCTCCTCGCGGAACACCTGCCAGGACATCAGATACGTGCCACATCAGAACTCGGGCTCGATCCGGAATGGGTGGAAGCTGTGGGATTCGCTTGGCTCGCCCGGGAGCGGGTTGAAGGCCGTCCGGCCAACGAACCGGGAGTGACAGGGGCTAGCAAACGGGTGTTGCTGGGGGCGATTTATTCAGGCAGGTGAGGAGCGTGGCGCGAAAAGTGCGCACCGCTATCTCGGCGCGCACCTGCACGTAAGCTCAAACAGAGAACGACGAGCCGCAACCACAGGTGGTGGAAGCGTTGGGGTTTCGGATGACGAACTGCGCACCCTGGATGCCCTCGACATAATCGATTTCCGCTCCCATCAGGTACTGAACGCTCATCGGATCAACCACCAGCGTCACACCGTTCTTCTCCATCGTCGTGTCCCCGTCTTCGATGCTCTCATCGAAGGTGAACCCATACTGGAATCCGGAACAGCCGCCGCCCGCCACATACACACGCAGCTTCAGGTTGGCATTGTTCTCTTCTTCGATCAGCTCGCGCACTTTCGCCGCCGCACTGTCGGTGAAGATCAACGGGTTGTCAAAATCGACTGCCGCCTCGCTCATGGGCCGCCTCCGGTAATAAACTGCAACTTGGACTAAAATTGTCCTATTTCTAGGGGGTGGCGTCAATGGCCGGTTGGAAGCAGCGCAAGGCAGCCATGTTTCGCCTACCCGCCACGCGCATCATCATCTTCAGCGACCCAGAGGTCCTGCCAATCCCTTCTTTGACCGTCTCGCCCAAACAATAGCCAAAACATGAAAAAACCGACCACCACACTGCTCACGAAACTCAGTGGCGTCAGGTATTGGGAATAATCGGTAGCAATCATGAAGCCGATGAACAATCCGACCCCCAGGAAAAAAAACCAATATCTAATAGGCGCTCCCCGATACAAACACGCTTCCATGCGCCCCCGACGGCTGATCACATAACAGTTCACCTCTACCTGGCCATCCTCAATCACCTGCTTGATCAGGTTTTTCACTCGCCGCGTGGTCGGGCTTCGCCCCCAGAATCCGTCATCAACATACACTGCATTCCCCATGATCTCCCGTCCTTGCACGCAGGAGCGATAAGAGAACCGATAAACATCAGGCACCTCGACAAACCGATTCCCGTCCTTCTGTTTAAAGAAGGTTTCCTTACGGCGAAAATCAACTTCTATTCTCTGAATTCTGGCGCTCAGCGGTTGAGCGCTGACAGCTCGCACAGACGCCAACGCAGCGTAGAAACAGTAAAGAAGAATCACTGTTGTCGCGGCCATGCCGGCCGGCGCAGCGACTGACGGAGGAAGTTCACCGTAATACATCAGAGGCCCGGCGCTTAGCATCCCAGCCGCGGCCTGCTGCTCGGAAAGCCAGGCAAATCCCGCCTCCAGCTCAGCAGCAGAAGCTGCCGATATGATAAGCAGGCATAGGGCAAGCAGCGCTGCCCCAAGAGC
>SLCE01000206.1 GCA_007125985.1 Ectothiorhodospiraceae bacterium
CACACCCAGCAAGGCATGGCGCACCGTTGCGCGCCGCACCGCGTCCCGGTCGCCGGGAAACACCTTGTGCTCGGCGGTCACCCGACCGCCGCGCGCCCACGCAAACCAGACCAAGCCCACCGGCTTTTCCGCGGTGCCGCCTTCCGGCCCGGCCACGCCGGTGACTGCCACGGCGATTTCCGCCCGGCTGGCCGCCAATGCCCCTGTTGCCATCGCCCGGGCCACCGCCTCGCTCACAGCGCCGTGCTCCTGCAGCAGCCCTTCCGGCACATCCAGCAAGTCCTGTTTTGCCTCGTTGGAATAGGTCACGAAGCCGCGATCGAACCAAGTGGAACTCCCGGCAACATCCGTCACCACCTTGCCAATCCAGCCCCCGGTGCAGGACTCAGCTGCCGCCAGCCGCAGCCCATGCTCCCTGAGTGCGTCGCCAACCCGCAAGGCCAGATCGAACAACTGCTGATCACTCGTGTTCATGGCACCCTCACTTTAAGGAAGCACTGATCTATTCTCCCGAGCCCAAGCCTCCAATAAAGGGGCATGGCTTGTACAGCTCTGCACCCTCCGTTATGGTCCTTCAGCCTCGATCTATAACGCTAGCCGGGCCAGCTCATGCGCGAAACCAAGTCCTCCCAGCACACCCCCATGATGCAGCAATACCTGCGCATCAAGGCAGAGCACCCGGATATCCTGGTGTTCTACCGTATGGGTGATTTCTACGAACTCTTCTATGAGGATGCAAAGCGCGCCGCCGCGCTGCTGGATATCACCCTCACGGCCCGCGGTCAGTCGGCCGGTGAGCCGATTCCGATGGCCGGTGTCCCCTATCATTCCGCGGAAAACTACCTGGCACGCCTGGTCCGGCAAGGGGAATCTGTCGCCATCTGTGAGCAGGTGGGCGATCCGGCCACATCCAAAGGGCCGGTGGAACGCAAAGTCACCCGCATTATCACCCCTGGAACGCTGACCGAGGATTCCCTGCTCCATGAGCGTCAGAGCAACCTGCTGGCGGCGCTGTCCCGGGGCGGCGATCGCTTCGGGCTGGCCATAATGGAACTCTCCGGCGGCCGGTTCACGGTACAGGAGTTGAGCGGCGAAGAGGCGTTGCAGGCCGAGCTTGAGCGGCTGCGCCCGGCGGAGTTGCTCGTCAACGACGAGCAGTCGCTGGTTTCTGGCCTGGAGGCCTTCAGCGGGCTGACCCGACGGGCGCCCTGGCATTTCGAGCTGGATACCTGCCAGCGGCTGCTTAACAAGCAGTTCGGCACCCGCGATCTCACCGGTTTCGGCTGCGCCGACCTGCCGCTGGCGATTCAGGCGGCGGGCGCGCTGCTGCAGTATGTGGGCGACACGCAGCGCTCCGCCCTGCCCCATATTCGCGGGCTGCGGGTGGAACGGCGCGAGGATGCCATCATCATTGACGCCGCCAGCCGCCGCAACCTGGAGCTGGAACACAATCTTCAGGGCGGGCAGGACCATACACTGGCCTGGGTGCTGGATAGCACGGTCACGGCCATGGGCAGCCGGTTGCTGCGGCGCTGGATCAATCGCCCGCTGCGCGACCGGGCCACGGTCCATGCTCGGCATGATGCCCTGGAATTGCTGATCGACGGCCTCGCATTCGACGGCCTGCGCCAGCTCCTTCAGGGGATGGGTGACGTGGAGCGCATTCTGGCCCGCGTGGGGCTACGATCCGCCCGCCCCCGGGATCTGGAGCACCTGCGCATCGCCCTGGAGCGCCTGCCCGCACTGGGCGAGCGCCTGGGCGCACTGGAAGCCCCTCTGCTCAGCAGCATTGCCCAGCGGCTGGGCGAGCACCCGGAAACCGCGGACCTGCTGCGCCGCGCGATCATTCCAAACCCGCCCATGGTGATTCGTGACGGCGGCGTCATCGCCGATGGCTATGATTCACTGCTCGACGAATTGCGCGGGCTCAGCCGCAACGCCGATCAGTACCTGGTGGAACTGGAGCAGCGCGAGCGTCAGACCACCGGCATCAGCACGCTCAAGGTCAGCTACAACCGGGTGCATGGCTACTATATTGAGGTCACCCGCGCGCAGGCGGATCAGGTTCCGATGCATTACACACGCCGCCAGACACTGAAGGGCGCGGAACGCTATATCACGCCGGAACTGAAAGAGTTTGAGGACAAGGTGCTCAGCGCCCGGGAAAAGGCCCTGGCCCGGGAAAAGGCCCTGTGGGACGAACTGCTCGAGCAACTCAACGCGGTACTGGGGCCACTGCAGACCAGTTCCGAGGCCATGGCGGAACTGGACGCTCTGAGCGCCCTGGCCGAGAGGGCGGAAGCGCTGGACTATCGCCGACCAGAGCTGAACACCCGGCCCGGACTGCTGATCGAGGAAGGCCGCCACCCGGTGGTGGAGCGGGTTCTTGAGACGCCGTTCGTGCCCAATGACGTACGCCTCAATGACAAGCGTCGGATGCTGATCGTCACCGGCCCGAACATGGGGGGTAAGTCCACCTACATGCGGCAGGTGGCCTTGATCACCTTGATGGCGCACATGGGTAGTTTCGTCCCCGCCAAGCAGGCCATCCTGGGCCCCGTGGACCGGATCTTCACCCGTATTGGCGCGTCCGATGATCTGGCCAGCGGGCGCTCCACGTTCATGGTGGAGATGACGGAAACCGCGAACATCCTCAACAACGCCACGGCGGAAAGCCTGGTGCTGCTGGATGAAATCGGCCGGGGCACCAGCACCTTTGACGGCCTGTCCCTGGCCTGGGCGTCGGCGGCCTATCTGGCGGACCGGCTGCGTGCGTTCACACTGTTCGCCACGCATTACTTCGAGATGACCACACTGCCGGAACATTACCGCACCGTGGACAATGTGCACCTGGACGCGGTCGAGCATGGCGAGCGCATCGTGTTCCTGCACGCCCTGAAGGATGGCCCGGCAAATCAGAGCTACGGGCTGCAGGTGGCCGCGTTGGCCGGGGTGCCGCGCGCCGTCATTGACGCCGCACGGGACAAGCTCGGCCAGCTGGAACGGGACAGCCGGCGGGACACGGGCCCGGCCGATCAGCTGTCGCTGTTCTCGGAGACAGCCGATGCGCTGCGGGAACGGCTGGACGAGATCCGCCCGGATGACCTGAGCCCGCGCCAGGCGATGGAGCTGCTCTACGAACTCAAGGGATTACGCTGAACCGGCAGAGCGCCGCACGAGCACGGAAAATCCTTCAGTGCCTTCTTAAATTCCGGGGCCGGACGCGCTAGACTTGCGCCTCACCAGAATTTCCATACCCGATCCCCCATGCCGGGATTGCGACAACCGTCAGCAGTTGCCGGCCAGACGCCGGCACAACGACAGCGGAGCCGAACATGACCTTTGTCGTCACCGAAAACTGCATCAAGTGCAAGTACACGGACTGTGTTGAAGTCTGCCCCGTGGACTGCTTCCATGAAGGCCCGAACTTCCTGGTGATCGATCCGGACGAATGCATTGACTGCACGCTTTGCGAGCCAGAGTGCCCGGCGGAGGCGATTTTCTCCGAAGACGACCTGCCGGAGAACCAGCAGCACTTCCTGGAATTGAATGCCGAACTGTCCCGGGAGTGGCCCGTGATCACGGAACAGAAGGATCCGCCACCGGATGCCGAGGAATGGGACGGCAAGCCCGGCAAACTGGAGTTGCTGGAACGCTAAAGCATTTCCGTAAGGCAAAAAAAACCGCGCCAGTATGCCGGCGCGGTTTTTTTATGATACCTGCGATGGCAGCAGGTCA
>SLCE01000027.1 GCA_007125985.1 Ectothiorhodospiraceae bacterium
CGGCGGCGCAGGCCGCGACCAGGCTTCCCTTCGTGATGATGCTCTGCATAGGAATGGCTCCTGTTTTCTGATGTGCAGGCGTGTTGATGTGCCGCAGATCCCACATGCAGCAGGCGTCCGAACCCGTGGATCGGCGAACGGACTTCCCTTGGTGTTGCTTCGCCACAACAGCCTTTGCGGTGTTGCGCGAAGACGACGTCAACCTTAGGGAAGCAATGTGACGTTGCCGTAAACGGGATTTGACGATCAGATTGCAATCCGGTGACAGGCGGGGCGGGTCAACCGCGCCGGCGCAGCTGAAACACCACCAGGACCACGGTGGAGAGCAGGATTGTCACGGTCGCCATGGCCATGGCCATGGCGATGTCGCCCTGCTCGAACTGGTTGAAGATGTAGGTGGCGGTCACGTCCACGCCTGGCGGCAGCAGCAGAATGGATGCCACCAACTCGCGCATGCAGACGATGAAGGTGGTGAGCCAGGCGGCGGCCAACGCCGGTTTCAGGCGTGGAAGGACGATGCGCAGGAACACCGTGGCCTGGCTTGCACCGAGCACGGAACCCGCGTGCTCCAGATTCGGGCTCATGCTCCGCAGCGTGGATTGGCTGTAGTTGAGCGCGTCCGTGATGTAGATCACCACATAGGCCAGCAACAGCATCCACACCGTGTTGTACAGATCAATCCGGACCCAGGGGGCATTCCAGGCCAGAATCAGCGCCACGGCCATCACGATCTTGGGGATCACCCGGGGCAGTGTCGCCAGCCCGTCGAGGAACCGCTGCAGCGGCCCCTGGCTCCGGATGTTCACATAGGCGATATAGCCGCCAATGAGTATGCACAGTGTGGCGGCGCCGACACTGAGCCCGAGGCTGGTGAGCAGCGCCTGCAGGCCCCGCGAGCCCGGCGCGAACAGGGCGCGGTAGTTGTCCAGGGTGAGGGCGGGCATGCCGCCGCCCCAGCTCTCCGCGAGGCTGGTGATCACCATGGCGATGTAGGGCAGTCCGGAGCTGAAGAGGAAGAGCCCGCCGATCCATCCCCAGGCCGCGACTTTGCCCCAGCGCGGCAGGTGCAGGATCTCCGGTTTGCCGGGTCTGACGCTGCCGCCGGCGATCAGATTCGCCAGCCAGCGACTGCCGTACAGCGCAATGAGCGCGAACAGGCAGAGCAGGCTGGACAGGGAGGTGGCCAACGCCAGATCCACCGGCCAGCTGGTCACCAGGTAGAAGATCTCTGCCGGCAGCAACGGCAGATTGGAGCGGGTGCCCAGCACGGCGGGCACACCGAAATTGGAAATGGCCTCCAGGAACACCAGCAGTCCGGAATTGAGAATGGCCGGAAGCATCAGCGGCAGCAGCACGTGTCGTAGGCGTGCCCACCAGTCCGCACCGAGTACCGTGGCGGCGTCCTCCAGGCGGCGGGGCAGGCCGGACAGCGTGGCCTCCACGGCCAGTGACACATAGCCGAAGGAGGCGAGGGCCATCACCACGGTGACGCCCCAGAATGAAAAGAACCAGGCACGTACCGCCTCGGGCAGATGGCCGAGGCTGGCATCGGCGAAGCCTCCCTGCTGCATGATCAGAATGTAGGACAGCGCGAGGATGTAGGGCGGGGTCATGATCGGCACCAGCAGTGATAGCCGCGCCCATAATTTTCCCGGCAGATTGGTGCGCGCGAGCAGGTATCCGCAGGGAATGCCGAAAACCCAGCTCGTCACCGTGACCGCCCCGGCCCAGAGCAGGGAAGTGCCGATCATGCGCAGCAGGTCCGGTGTCTCCACAATGCGCAGATAGGCATCCAGGAAGCCGTCAAGGCTGCCGCCTAGGATGTCAGGGAATACGCTTTGCGCGAACAGCACCGCCAATGGGTAGCCGGTCGCCAGGAGCAGCAGCGCCAGACAGCCAAGGAGCTGTGTGCGTGTGGCGATCCACCGTCGGCTGGGGGCGTCGATCGGCATCAGGGGTCTCCGCGCAGCACTTCGGCGCGCTCGATCTCGATCTGGAAGCGACGCAGGATGCGGTCCTGATGTTCGAGCGCGTCACTCACGTCCACTTCAAGCAGCGCCGGCAGTTCGGTGTTTGCGCGCACCTCGCTGACCGCCGTGTCCGTTCGCGCCGGCAGCAGATGCATCTCCGCCACTATTTGCTGCGCGTCGGCGGAGAAATAGAAATCGACGAAAGACCTGGCCAGATCGGGCACCGGGGTGTTGTCCAGAATCACGATGGGCCGCTCCACCAGAGCGGAACCGCCGTCGGGGTAGTGCATTACCAAAGGAGCCCCGTCGGCGATTTGCCGGAAGATCAGGTAATCGACGGCGCCCACCATGCCCTGAAAAGCGCCGACCAGCAGCGTGCTGATGGCCTGGGAGTTTGCGGCGGCGAAGTCCAGCCCCTGACGGCGTGCACGGGCGAAATCGGCAAAGGCCGCATCGCCGTTCACCAGGGCGTAGGCCACGAGGAAATCGCCAGCGGCGCCGGAGCGGGACGGTGAGGGCATGGTGAAGCGCCCTGGAATCTCACCGTTGAACAACGGCTTCCAGTCGGCTGATGGATGGTGCGCATCGGCGTGGAACGCCATGCCCACGATGGCCGCTGAGGTGGCGAAGTAGAACTGATCCGGGTCGTGCCAGTCCAGGTGTGTTTCTTCAAGCCAGTCAGGGCTCGGGTACGGCAGCAGGCGCCCGTCAACCTTCAGCGCCTCCGCAGCCACCCGGCTGGCGAAAATGACCACATCGGCCCGCGGCCGGTAACGCTCCGCCTCCAACCGCGCCATCACCTGCCCGGTGGTGGCGGCGAAAAGCTCCACGCGCACGTCCTCGCGGGCAGTAAATTCCTCCGTGATCCGCTCAGCCAGAGGTCTTGGGCCGGCGGAATACACCACCAGGGTATCCGCATCGCCTGTACGGCCGCCATCAGAGCAGCCTGTGAGGGCCAGGATCAGAAGGACCAGCCCCGGAAGGGACGCGAGGCGGCGCATCCTCATTGGGCCAGGAAGCGGATGGCGCTGCGCGGGAAGCGCACATGCACTGGTGTGCCGGTGGCGATGCCCGGCTCGGCGAACCCACGCCAGGTGCGACCGTTGGGAAGGCGAACATGGGCCTCCCGGCGGTCGCCGAGGAAGTGGGTCTGCTCGCAGATTCCGTGCAGACTGATCCAGTCGTCCTGGCTGCAGGCATCGTCGGTGCAGACGCAAACGGATTCCCGCCGCACCATCAACTGCCCGGCATCAGGAATCTGTTCGTGAGCCAGGGGGAGACGCAGGGTGTCGTCCAAAACCAGGTGGCCGTTTACACGGCGGTAGCCCACCAGGTTGGAACTGCCGATAAACCCCGCCACGAAACTGTTGGCGGGCTGGTTGTACAAAGCCTCCGGGGTGTCCACCTGCGCCAGACGGCCTTCATGCATCACTGCCACCCGGTCGCCGAGGGTGAAGGCTTCCTGTTGATCGTGGGTCACATACACGGCAGTGATGCCGGTGGTTTTCAGCAGGCGGGAGAGTTCGTGCTTGAGGTCTTCGCGCAGGCGGGCGTCCAGTGCCGAGAGCGGTTCGTCCAACAACAACAGGCGCGGCCTGACGGCAAGCGCTCGGGCGATGGCGACCCGTTGTTGTTGCCCGCCGGAGAGTTCACCTGGCAGCCGGTCACGCAGGTGGGTCATCTGCACCTGCGAGAGTGTTTCATCCACCCGACGCTTCCGCTCGCTGCGGGTCACGCCCTGCATGCGCAGCCCGAAGGCCACGTTGTCCGCCACGCGCATGTGGGGCCATAGGCTGAAATCCTGAAACACCATGGCAAAGCCGCGGCGGCGCATGGGGACATAGATACCCCGACCCGGGGCATCCAGAGTTTCCCCGTTGCACACAATTTCACCGCTGTCGGCCGGCGCGCTGCCGCATAGGATGTTCAGCAATGTGGTTTTGCCGCAGCCCGAGGGCCCCAGGAGGACCAGGCATTCTCCGCTTGAGACGTCCAGGTTCACGCCGTCCAGAATCGTCTGATCGTTAAACGCCTTGCGCAGCTTGCTGCATCTGAGAAACGCGGCCATGAGTGCCTTCATCTGGTTGCTGTCGGTTGCCGTGGAACCGGCTGGAGTGCGCAACCCTAAACGCCGCAGGTAACAATTTGATGAACGCTTTGTTACAAAGATAGTGACGTGTCTCTCACCCATTCAGGCTAGCCTGAATGGGTGAGTCCATGTGCATGGAATACACTCCATACTGGACACTGCTTACAGACGTGGTACGCAACATCCGGAGGGCATCATGCGAATCGCAGTCTCGGGTCTGGCAATTTCCGTTCTTCTGGCGTCGGCTTTCGCGTCGCAGGCGGTTGCGGACAAACGTGCCGTTTACGAGACTCCGGACGGCGAATTGGTTATCGACTACCGGGATGATGATCACATCCGCTACGGACTTCCGGATGGCGGATTCTTCCTGGTCACCGGCGGCGAGGCCTACGCACTGCATCGGCAGGAAGGGCGCTGGATTGCCATCTCTGCGGACCAGATCCGTGAAATGGTGCAGGGCGGTGATGGAGGTGCAGAACAGGTTCGCTTCACATCGCTGGGGGAGCGACACACGGTGGCCGGCATCCGGGGTGAGCGGTACCGGGTGGAAGTCGGCGATGAATGGGCCGATGAATGGCGCGATGAAGGTGAGGCCGTTCTCAGTGATGATCCGCGTGTGAGCCATCTGGGGCGGGCGTTCCGGCGCATGGCGGAGGCTTTCGGCAACGTGGAAGACCAGGCGAGCTTTAACGATGCCATCGGCATCGATATCAACGAATACGGCTTACTGGAAGCCGAGGACATGCGGCTGACCAGCGTCAGCAGCGAAACGCGCAGCGACCGGTACTTCCAGTTGCCGCCCAACGTGCAGCATCAGGATCTTCCGGCCCAGGCGCGGCGGCCGGATCAGCCGGAGCGGGGTGAGCGCGGTCGACAGGACGAAGACAGCCAGCCGGGTTGGCTTGGCCGGCAGATGCAGGGCGCCGGAGAGGATGCCCGTGACGAGGCGGCCGGTGAAACGCGGCGCGAAGTGCGGGACGGCGTGCGTGAAGGCGTGCGGGGACTGTTCCGCTAGTCAGGATGTCACCGCGGCGTGATCGCGACAGTGTCGTTCGCCTTAGATCATGGCCGCGGTGACGTTTGTTCAAGGAGTGCCTGCAGAGCGCCGCGATAATGGGCTCCCTGGTCAGAGGCAAGTCGGTGGGCCCGTAGCGCATGGGGTAGGGCGTCATCCGGACGCTGCTGGCGTATCAGCGCCCACGCCAGATTGTGGTGGGCGGCGGCATGGTCCGGCTCCTGGGCAAGCGCTGCGCGATAGGCTGCTTCCGCCGCCAGGTAGTGCTCCTGCCGGTAATGCCCGTTGCCAAGAGCCATCCAGGAGAGGACTCCATCGGGCCAGCGGTGCGTTGCGGCCTGATAGGCATCCATGGCCTCCGACAGTCTGCCCACCTGTTCCAGGTCTGCAGCAGCTCGCAGGTAAGGTCGCTCGGCCGCGTCGGCCGGGAACTCCCCGGGCCGGTGTAGCGTCATGGCCCAGTAATCCCCTCCCTGCCATCGTCGCTCAAATCGCCGGAACGACAGGGTTTTGCGCTCGGTGGTGCCGGAGCGGAGGATCATCTGCCGAGCGTCCAGGTCGTAGCCGATGACCACGGCATAATGCCAGATGGGGTACCGATCAAACCCCAGGTTTTTCAGTACAACCACCGGATGGCCGGCATCCAGCTGTTGCAGCAGGCGCTCAAAGCCGGAGTCGTGGACATAGGCCAACAGGCCGTGTTGCCGGGCAGTGGCAAGTATCTCCGCCTGCAGGCTGCCCTGTCGTCCTTCCAGGTAAACGCGGGGAGCCAGGTCGTCGGGTGCGACGGGTTCCCCATGCCAGTTCATCAGCATGGCCAATGCCGCCGGCCCGCAGTGGTACGCCTCCTGCGGGTGGAAAGGGACCTGGCTCATTTCCGTGTGCGGCGCAAGCCCTTGGGACTCCGCATCCAGGGAACGGTGCTGGAGCGGTTGCGAGGCGCAACCGCCCAACAGCAGCATGACCAGAAAGCCCAACGCCGCGGAGAGCCCGGCTGAATGAGGCGGCACCTTACGCAATGCGGAGTTTGCCTAACGTAGCAACAGGAGCAGGATAATGATCACCAGTAGAAGGGCAACGGTACTGCCGCCCGCGGGCAGGTCATCAATCCGCTGAGCCAGCTCCAGAGCCTCTTCGTCGGTCAGCGCCGCAACCCGGTCCGCTGCCTCTTCCGGGGAGACGCCGTATTCAATCAGTTTGTCCCGGACATCCTGACGGTCCAGGAGAGAGGCCAGCCGGGCCCGCTCGTCCTTGCCGGATTGCTCGGCCAGCAGCGTATCTGTTCCGACAATACCCGCGCCCGCGGTCTGTGCGGCAAACCCGCCCAGCAGAAAGGCGATGATCAATGGGACGATCATCAGTTGGTTTATTCGACGATGCTGGGGCATCAGGCCTCCCGTGGTTGTTGTTCTGCGTCTACGACTCTAACGGACCCGCGGGCGCGTCGCCAGTTGACACCGCCCAGCGACAGGGCTGCCGGGGAAGTCATGCCTGGCGCGGTGTCAGTAGAATGGGTGTGTAATAGGCGGCGAACAATACGAAGGCGCTGGCCCAGAGTACGGCGGAGCCGCCCATGAGCCAGGCGGGACTTCCGGGCACCGCCATCAACAGCCGGCTGGCCGTGGCAAGCACGATCAGGCCGAAACTCACCGCAATGAGTGGGTGCGCTTCCAGCGGTCGGCCGGAGTGACCCAGGGACACCCGGGCCATCATGCCAAGGCAGAGTCCACCCATGGCGCCCACCATCAGTGCGTGCACACCCATGGACCAGCTCACCCCGAAACCCAGCAGATGGGCGGCCTGGGCCAGCAGGCCCAGCGGAATCCAGAAATAGCTCAGGTGCAGGATCCAGAGCATCGGGACGCGCCAGGTGCTCCACGGCTGCCAGGCCAGCAGCCGGGCCAGGGTCAACATCGCGGCAATAAGCAGCACTGGCGCCAATGCCGGGGATCGGCCTAGCGCCAGATATGCCGGAATCACGGCCAGCACGCTGAGGGTGGACGCCCAGTTGAGCCAGGGCCACTGCCTGACGTTCAACTGGGGAAGCCGTCGGCTGGTGAAGAACGGGATCACGCGACCGCCCATGAAAACCAGCAGGACGGTGACGAGGTAGACGGTGATCTGCATGGCCGGCATGCCCACGCCGGCGACAAGCCCGTGGAATTCCAGGTGCATGAGCAGGTTCAGAACACTGAAGGCCGCAAAGAGCGGGATGAAGGCATAGTTGCGATGGTTTTCCGCCTTCAGCAGCACCCGCGTCATCATGGCTCCAAGCAGGGGGAAAAAGGCAAGATCCGCGATGCTGGTGAGCCACAGGGGCACCAGTTCGGGAAACAGGAACCCCAGGCGGGCCAAGGCCCAGACAACAACCAGGGTGCCCAGGCTGGCGGGGGTGGTGGAAGGGAGCCCGGTCCAGTTCTGCACTGCGGTGAGCACGAAGCCGGCGATGACAGCTGCGGTGAAGCCGAACAGCATTTCGTGCCCGTGCCAGAGGATGGGCGATAAGCCACCCAGATCGGGCCAACCGCCATGCAGATAGGTGATCCACAGCAGAATCCACGCTGCTGCCAACCAGCCGGCAGCCAGGAAGAAGGGTCGGAAACCGATGGAAAACAGGGCACGCAACATGGATCCGGCTCCAGATCTTATAAGAAGGAAATAGGATACATGTTAATCCGGTGTTGATGAGTGGTTATTTGATCCAGCACAAGTATCAGTGCTTCCTTCAGTTGACCTGCGGCGACTGCCGCTCCGCCAGGTCCGCCAGATGGGCGAGGACACTGAGTATGGGCCGGGGCAATGCGTCCAGGGCCACGGTGTCCAGTACGTTCTTGACCGCAAGGCCCAACTCCGTGTCACCGGACAGACGAAGCCGACGCTGGAAAAACAGCGTGTCCGGGTCAGTGCGTCGCGCGGCCAGACGTATCAAGTCCTCGGCTCGACCGGTAATGGTCACATCTGCCGGGCCTGCATGGCCCCTGCGCAGTTGGCCGTCATCCAGGGTGAAGCGCAGCCGCAGGGTTGGCTCGGTGACGTGCACCGCAAGCAATCGGTGCTCCAGCAGGTCCAGGGCCCCATCAGCGATGGCCTCCGCCAGCAGTTCACGAGCGAGGCGGGCGATGAGCGTTTCCAGCAAGGGTGTCGGCAGGAATTGCGCCGGTGCCAGCAGTTGCTGCGGCGTGGGAGCGGGGAGTCCCGGAACCATCAGTTCTGCTCCTGCGTAGCCAATGGGTTGTCGTTCATGCCCGGGGCACCGTACCAGTATCCGTTGCAGGTTTCGATCTGGTCGGCATCCACGTCGCGGAGGGCCGCGGCCTCCCCATCCAGCGCCTGACGCATGGCATACAGGCGTTCGATGGTGCCTTCTGGCAACGGGCTCAGCCGCAGCACGTCCGCGCCTGCCCGTGCCAGATCCGGCCAATCCGGTAGCAGATTGGCTATACGGCCCGATTGGGTCTGTATGCCGTTCACGGTGAGGAACAGTTCACCCTCCCGGGTATGCACCGGCATGCCCTCCGGGTTGTCGATGCAGCGCAGCCCGCACTGGTCTTTCGGCAGATCGTGGTACCGGGCCGTGTAGCAGCGCGCGGACCAGGCCAGAGGAAGGCGCCCGTGGGCGAAGACCTCGGTTTCCACCCCGGGCAGTGCGGCTTCGTCCAGAATCGCCTCCAGGGATTCCCGCCCCAATTCCACTGGCATCACCCAGCGTCTCAGTCCCAACTGGTGGAAATGCCGCAGGGTGGCGGCATTGTAGATGTTGACGGAAGGGCCGGTGACGAAGGGCAGGCCGCGTTCATGCAGCAGTTGGATTGCTCCGATGTCATTTGCCTCCACGAGAAACTCACCGTTGTCACAGAGGCGACGTACCACGCCCATTTCCGAGCGCGCCTCGATCAGGGTCAGTGTGGAGAGCACCACATCCTTGCCCCGGCCTGCCAGTTCCCGCCCGAGATCAATCCAATCCTCCGGGCGGTATTCACGGCGTTTGGCGCAGACTGTCTCGCCGAGATAGACAATGTCTACCGGGCTGTCGGCCACCCGGTCATAGAACTGCGCGGTGGTTTCCCGGGGCCAGAAGTACTGGCAGGGGCCGAGGGCGAGTCGGGGCGGTGTCTGCATGCTGTCATCCCGTGCTGGTTCAGGCTGTGTTGTCATTGCCAGGAGCGGTGGTAGGCACCCAATGTGGTCTGACTGCCTTCCGAGAGTTGCGCCAGCGTCCGTTGCCAGTCGGCCTGGGGACGGAACGCGTCGCCGTGGACCCGGCAGGCGTCGATGGCAGCGCGCCACACGGCGGCTATCTGGGCGACATAGGCGGGGCTGCGCTGGCGGCCTTCCAGCTTGATGGCGGTAATCCCCGCTGCCCGAAGCTGGGGCAGCAGTTCCATGGAATTCAGGCTGGTGGGCTCTTCCAGAATGTGGCCGACGCGGTCGCCGTTGACCTCAAAACGCCCTTTGCAGAGCGTGGGATAACCCACGTTCTCGCCCGGCTTGAAGCGGTCGATCAGCACCTGATTCAGCCGGGTCTCCAGCCCGCCGTCCGGCAGGTCGGTCCAGCGTACATACGCTGCCGGGGAACAGGCACCGGCGGTATTCGGCGATTCCCCGGTGGCATAGGAAGACAGTAGGCACCGGCCTTCAGCCATGATGCAGAGGGAGCCGAAACCGAACACCTCCAGTTCCACCGGGCTGGACTCGGCCAGTCGGGCGACCTGGGCCATGGACAGCACTCGGGGCAGGACCGCGCGGCGGATTCCGAATTGCGCATGATAAAAGCGCAGTGCCTCCGCGGACGTGGCCGAAGCCTGAACGGACAGATGTCTGGGAAGGTCCGGATGGCGCTCGGCGGCGTAGCCCAAGACGCCGGGGTCGGCAATGATCACGCCGTCTGCTCCCAGGTCCGCTGCCCGGTCCACGGCTGCGGTCCATTGTTTCCAGCCCCTGGGCTGGGGATAGGTGTTGATGGCCATCAGAATGCGACGGCCGCGGGCGTGCGCGTATTCGATACCGCGGGCCAGGCTCTCCGGTGTGAAGTTCAATCCGGCGAAATGGCGCGCGTTGGTGGCGTCCTTGAGGCCGGTATAAATGGTATCGGCGCCGGCGTCCACGGCCGAACGCAGGGCCGGAAGGCTGCCGGCCGGGCAAACGAGTTCCATGCGCACCTCCCCTTTGGTCTGTCCGGCAAGTCTGGCCAGCAGACAGGAGGGAGGCCTTGACCCAGGTCAATGCAGCACGGGTGATGCAATTTCCTGCGGGGTAGGGCCGCTTTCAGCCCTGGCGCCGGGCGCGCAGCCCGTCCTTGTCCAGAATTTCGATCTCACGACCGTCCATGCGGATCAAGTCGGCATCCACTAGGCCGTGGAGGATCCGTGACAGCGTTTCCGGTGTGATGGAAAGCCGTGATGCAAGGACATGCTTTGGTGCTTTCAGTGTCACGATGCAGCGTCGGTTCTGGTCCTGGGGCGCCTGGGTTAGCAGATAGTTCACCACGCGTGGCGCTGCCTGCTGCAGTGTGAGTTGGTCGATATCACGCAGACGGCTGTGCAGCCGGGTGCTGAGGTCCGCCAGCAGCCGGAAGCAGCTTTCCGGGCTTGCGGCCAGGGCCTCGCGGTAGGGTTCGCTGGGGATCGCCAGCAATTCGGTGGCGCTGGTCGCCTGGGCGGTGACCGGATACTGGCGGCCTTCCATGAACATCACGGCTTCGGCAAAGGTCTCCCCCGCGCCGGTCAGGTGCACCACCTTTTCCTGTCCGCTTGGGCTCATCCGTGACAGTTTTATGAGTCCGTCCAGCACCAGGAAGAAACGGTCAGCCGGGTCACCCTGGTGAAACAGGATGTCGCCGGACTGAAGACGGATGCGCCTGCTGCGGCTGGAAATATCCCGTCGGGCCGCCTCGGGAAGGGCGGTCAGCAGCGGGTTACGATCAAATGCGGAAGCCTGTTCGCTCATGATGGTTTGGGGCGTGCCAATACCTGCACAAGGATGAACTCGGCGATGGAGGCCGGATCATTCAAGTCCAGTAAGGGGAGTGTAATCCCGCTGAACGGATAGCTGCCGTCCGTGGCCACGGCAATGATGGCGCTGTCCTGCAGGTGCAGCGGGGGTCGATCCGATTTCCCATTATCCCGCAGCAACTCGATCTTCGGGAATCGGGCGTCCCGGAAGCCCTCCACCAGAATCAGGTCCAGCCGGTCCTGGTCCAGCCGGGTCAGTTCCTCCGTCAGGTCCGGATCCTGGGGGAACTCCCGTTCAGTCATCAACGCCCAGCGCTTCCCCGTACTGAGCAGAACCTGGCCGGCGCCTGCATGGCGCAGTCGGTAGCTGTCCTTGCCCGGATGATCCACGTCCACTTCATGGTGCGCATGTTTGATCAAACCAATGCGCAGCCCAGCCCCCCTCAATATTGGGATCAATGCCGTCAGCAGGGTCGTCTTCCCGGTGCCGCTCCATGCGGCGAAGCCCAGCAGGGGGCAGCGGGCCGTCTCCGGCCACAGGTGCCGGTAGGGGAACGCGGGGGTGGAGTCTGGCATCACGCCGTGGGTGCTCATCGGGTCTCCAGGGGTCAGATCGGTATGACCTGCTTGGTAAAGGCGACGACTCCAATGTAAAGGAACACGAGGATGGCGGCCAACCAGGCCCCGAAACGGATGCCCCGTGTCGGGCCGCGTTTCAGGG
This sequence comes from Ectothiorhodospiraceae bacterium, assembly GCA_007125985.1. Classification (GTDB taxonomy): domain Bacteria; phylum Pseudomonadota; class Gammaproteobacteria; order Nitrococcales; family Aquisalimonadaceae; genus LSCE01. The sequence continues at coordinate 11,747 of SLCE01000027.1, forward strand.
CGACGGTGCCAAGCCCGATGTAGATCAGGAGCGCAATGACCTTGGCCGTGATCCAGCCATGTACGAAGGGGTACTGCTGGAGCATCCAGGCGAGTAGCACGGCGCTCACCAGCAAAACAGTGTCAATAAGATGAGGCACGACACGAACCCAGACCGCACGCAGCTTGTGCGGCCAGCCCAGCATCCAGATGCCACGCAGCACGAAAAGCGACAGGCTCAACGCGGCGCTGGCCTGATGCACGTGCTTGATCGTTAGATAGTGCTCGTACACGTCTCGTAGTCCGGTCGTGATGGCCGCTCCCTGATCGGCATTCTGAACAGGTTTCCCTGCTTGGCCAAGGAGGCAACAGCTCGCCTGGGCCTGTCTACCTCCAAGTTGTCGGGCCCTCTGTCCGTTTCCTGTGTGATGCCTGTTTGAAATGTTCAAAAAATCGATAAAAACAATCTTTTAAGTCATTTTCTCTGGTCTACCACTAATGGGGTAGTTTCGTGGATTTGTCCATTTCGAGGCCCCTACAAACTTGCTCTCGATCAAGTTTGCGGGTCTGGGGCCTGTGTAGCGTCAGCCTCACAAAAGCCCGATTTATTGAGGCATACACCGGCTTATTCAATCGAGTGGCTGACTTAGGACTGGACCTGGCTATGAGCAAGCTGAACGCAGATATCGAACACTGGGACGTTGAGGACACGGACTTCTGGGAACGGGAAGGCAAACGCATCGCCAACCGGAATCTCTGGATTTCCGTTCCGAGCCTGTTGATGGGCTTTGCCATCTGGTTGATGTGGGGAATGATCACCGTCCAGATGTACAACCTGGGCTTCCCCTTCACCGAGGCGGAACTGTTCACTCTGACGGCCATTGCCGGACTGACCGGGGCCACGTTGCGTATACCCGCATCGTTCTTTATCCGCATCGCCGGTGGACGAAACACAATCTTCTTTTCCACCGCGTTGCTGATGATTCCCGCGCTGGGCGCGGGGCTCGCGCTACGCAGCCCTGACACACCCTTATGGGTGTTTCAGCTGCTGGCCTTTCTGTCCGGCATCGGCGGCGGCAATTTCGCCTGTTCCATGAGCAATATCAGCACCTTCTTTCCCAAGAAGCAGCAGGGGTTGGCATTGGGTATCAATGCGGGTCTCGGGAATTTCGGCGTGACCACCATGCAGATTCTGATTCCGCTGGTCATGACGGTAGGGATTTTCGGCGCCCTGGCTGGTGATCCGATGATCCTGGAGCGCACCAGCGGCACGCTGATCGGGCGTATTCCGGCCGGAACCGAGACATACCTTCCGAATGCAGGCTTTATTTGGCTGGTGTTTCTGATTCCGCTGGCCTTCCTGGGCTGGTTCGGGATGAATAACCTGCGCACCATCACGCCGGACCTCGGTCATCCGCTGGCTCCCCCCGGCGATGATCCGCCCCTGATGCGAGGCCGGCAGGGCCAGGGGGACGACGTAGCCCGTGCCGGCCACGTCGATGTTGGGCAGGTAGCCGCGGACGGCCACGTTGAACAGCTGCAGCGCCCGCAGCGGCTCACTGGCGAACCAGCCGGTGATCAGCTCCAGCGGGGAGCGGTCGGCCATGTCGAGGTAGCGGCGGCCCAGCCGGCTCCTGCCCAACAGCTCGCGCTCCTCGTCGGGGTCCAGGGGAGGGGCGAACCGCAGCGGGGTGACGATCCGGGCGCTCAGCTCGGCGCACTCGGCGTGGACGCGCTCGTAGGC
>SLCE01000118.1 GCA_007125985.1 Ectothiorhodospiraceae bacterium
AGCCCGAACCGGAACCGGAACCGGAACCGGAACCCGAGCCGGAACCCGAGCCGGAACCCGAGCCGGAACCGGAACCCGAGCCCCGACCCGTTCCGGACCAGGACCAACTCGGTTTAGAGGATGCGCCGGAACTGGAGGATGCGGAACCCAGCGCGGAGGATCAGGTGGCCGGCGACCCGGAGGCGGAGGAGAACTACCTGAGCTGGCTCAATGAGCAGTTGCAACGGCACAGGGATTACCCACGCCAGGCCCGTATGCGGCGGATGGAAGGCACGGTGATCGTGGAATTCACGGTGGAAACCGATGGCAGCATCAGTAACATCCGGATCGAACAATCATCCGGCCATGGCCTGCTGGATGATTACGTGGTCACGCTGCTGGAGCGGATGTCGCCCCTGGGGCGGGCGCCGGACAACCGACTGGCGGACCGGCGCCTCCCCGTGGAGTTCTCGTTGCGATAGGTCAGTGCTTTCCTAGCGCAGTAGCAGGAACATGGCGCCGCTGCCGCGCTGGATGTGCAGCAGCAATTCCCTCTGCCCTTGGGCGGCGCGCCTGAAGGCCTCTGCATCGTGCACGTTTTGGCGGTTCACGGACAGAACCACATCCCCCCGCCGCAGACCTGCGCGCGCAGCCGCGCTGCCGGCGTCCACCGTGTCCACCTGCAGGCGCTGCTGGCGGCCGTCCCGGGTTTGAAGCTCCGTGTAACTGAACTTCGCGCCGGCCAACCGTGGTGACAGGCTGGCGCCATCCACCTGGGCGCTCTCCCGGGTATCCACCGTGGCACGCACGGTGTGGCGTTCGCCGTTACGCCGTAACTCCAATTCCACTGACTGGCCCACGCGCAACAGGCCGATCATGTTCCGCAACTCAGTGGCATGGCGCACCGGGCGCCCGTCCACCCGCAGCACCACGTCCCCGGTCCGCAGTCCGGCCTGCTCGGCAGGGGATTCCGGGACCACCTGGGTGATCACCACGCCGGTCCGGGTATCGAGACCAAAGGCCTCCGCCAGCGCGGGTGTCAGGTCCTGCACGCTGATTCCCAATTGGCCACGGCTGACCTCCCCGTATTCCACCAGTTGTTCCGTGATCGCCATGGCCATATTGCTGGGGATGGCGAAGCCAATACCGATATTGCCGCCAGCCGGAGACAGAATGGCGGTGTTGATGCCCACCAGTTCCCCGCGCAGGTTGACCAGCGCGCCGCCGGAATTGCCCGGATTGATCGAAGCATCAGTCTGGATGAAATCCTCGTAGCCGCCCATACGCAGGCCAGAACGGCCCAGCGCACTGACAATACCCGAGGTCACGGTTTGGCCCAGCCCGAAGGGGTTTCCGATGGCCACCACGAAATCCCCCACGCGCAGCGCGTCGGAATCGGCCAGGGGCAGTGCTGTGAGATCCTCACCATCGATGCGGATCACAGCGACATCGGTATCCGGGTCGCTGCCCACCACAGTGGCGTCAAACTCCCGGCCGTCCGCCAGCGTGACGCTGATTTGCTCCGCCCGGTTGATGACATGATGATTGGTCAGAATCAGGCCGGACCCGGCATCGACAATCACGCCGGACCCGAGGCTTTGCGTCTGGCGTTCCCGGGGGCGGTCAGGTAGGTCGAAAAAGCGACGGAAGAACGGGTCATCCAGCAGTGGATTCTCGCGGATCTGGACCCGGCCGGTGGTGGCGATGTTCACCACCGCGGGCGTTGTGCGTTCGAGCATGGGGGCGAGGGAAGGTAGCGGTTCGCCGTCCACGGCTTCGGGTAGCAGGGCGTAAACCGGCTGGGCGCCCAGCAGCAGCACCATCACCAGCAGAAACAGTCGTGATGCGGTCATCGGCGTGCCTCCACCGGAATGCGCCGCTGGCGGGCGCTGGCCTGTTTGGGCAAACGCACCGTGAGTACGCCGTCACGGTAATGCGCCTCGGCGCGGCTGTCCTCCACGGGAGCAGGCAGCGGCAGTGCCCGTTCGAAGCTGCCAAAGGCGCGTTCGCTGATCAGGTAACTGCCCCGGCGTTCGTCCCGCGCCACCTGCTTATGGCCGCGAACCACCAGAATCTGGTCGTGCACCGTGATATCAAAATTCTGCAGATCCATACCCGGCACCTCCAGTCGCACCTCCACATGGTCTTCCGTTTCCAGCAGTTCCGCCGCCAGGAGTCCCCAGCGGCTTCCATGGCGTACCCGCTGCTCCCCCACTGTCTCGACGGCGCCCTCGCATTGCTCTGTGGGGTGGAATCGGGTCAGCGCCTGCCCGGCACGCTCGCGTAACGCGCGCCAGCCCTCGCCCAGGTGATCCCAGGCTTGCTCCAATCCGTGTTTCAGCTGTTCGAAGGTACTCATGGCTTCATGCTCCTGTGTATCCGGCCGCCTGCTGCGGCGCGCCGGTTCCTAGACAGTCAGATTCTCGCGTGGATTCATGGGTAACTCCTCACGCATCCGGCGGTACAGCGCGCGGGCCGCCTCGCTATCCGCCGGCGGCGTGACAATGCGCAGCGTCACGTACTGGTCGCCCTTGGCGCGCCCCGGGAGGCCGCGCCCCTTGAGTCGCAACCGTTTTCCGTTCTGCGAACCCGGCGGGATCTTCATGTCGATCCAGCCGCCCAGCGTGGGTACCTGCAGCGTTGCACCCAGGGCGGCCTCCCAAGGCGTGATGGGTAATTCCAGGTGGATGTCCCGCCCTTCAAGCCTGTACTGACGGTGAGGCGCGATGCGCACCCGCAAGAACAGGTCGCCTGCACCGCCCCCCATGCCCGGCGCTCCCTGGCCGGCGACGCGGATCCGCTGGCCCTCGCTGACGCCTGCCGGGATTTTCACCCGGATCTGGCGTGGCTCCATCCGCTGGTGACCGTCGGCCTGCACCACCGGAGCCTGCAACCGAACCATGCGGGTGGTGCCGCGGTAGGCCTCTTCCAGACTGATGGTGACTTCCGCCTCCTGGTCGTCACCCCGTGCCTGTCGGCCACCAAACCCCTGGGCGCCCGCGAAACCCCGTCGGCCGCCGAATGGGCTTCCGGCCCCGAACAGACTCTCGAAGAAATCGCTGAACGCATCATCGGCTCCGGCTCCCTGACCGAAGCCGCCGCCCCCGGCCCAGCCAGGTGGCGGTCGGAAATCCTGGCCTTGACGCCAGCCGCTGCCGAGTTGGTCATAGGCGGCGCGCTTTTCCGGGTCATGCAGGACCTCATACGCCTCGCTGACCTCCTTGAAACGCGCTTCCGCGTCCGGTTCCTTGCTCACGTCCGGATGGTATTTCCGCGCAAGGCGTCGGTAGGCCTTCTTGATATCGGCCTGGGTCGCCTTGCGGTCGACACCGAGCACCTTGTAGTAATCCTTGTACTCCATCCCTTGCGTCCCCAATGACCGGGGCCGCTGGGGCCCCGGCAAGCTCATTCATCGTGTGCCAACACACCACCGCCGCCAGTCGGCGGCGGTGGTGCATGGCCTCAGCTCTGCACCTCAATACGCCGTGGCTGCATTTTCTCCTGTTTCGGGATCACGATCTCCAGCACCCCGTTACGGCTGTTTGCCGTGATCCGTTCCGCGTCGGCGGTATCCGGCAGCGAGAAGCGACGGTAGAAGCTGCCGTAGACGCGTTCCACGCGCTTGTAGCCTTCACGCTCCTCGGTGTCCTCGCGTTTACGTTCGCCCTTCAGGGTCAGTACACCGCCCTCCATGTGGATCTCGATGTCATCCGGGGACACACCGGGCACGTCGGCGTGAATCAGGTAGCGGTCCGGTTCCTCGCGGATGTCCACCGCCGGCACCCAATCGCTGGTGGCCAGCGTGCTGGAATCACCCAGGCTGGGACCTCGGCCCTCCATCAGGGCGTTCATTTCGTTGTTGAGCTGGTTGAGCAGGCTCCAGGGTTCGTAACGACGCATGTTCATGGCTGTAACCTCCTGTTTTGGAAAGTCTCAATTGACTTCTGAAAGCATATGTAGTGGCTGAGGAAAAGTTTTCAATAGGTCGTTTATACCGCGTTCCAGTTGAAGCCGCTTTCGAGAACTGGTATAAAAGCCGCCTTCTTTCGCCCGGGGTCGGGCTCAGATCACCGTTGAATCGGGAGGCGGACGAACATGTCCAAGGTGTGTCAGGTCACGGGTAAGCGTCCCGCCGTCGGGAACAATGTTTCCCACGCCAACAACAAAACGCGGCGTCGGTTTCTGCCCAATCTTCAGTATCATCGTTTTTGGGTGGAAAGCGAGAACCGCTGGGTGCGCCTGCGGGTGTCCACCAAGGGGCTGCGGATCATCGACAAGAACGGCATCGATCAGGTGCTGTCCGATCTCCGCTCGCGCGGCGAAAAGGTCTGAGGGGCATAGAACATGCGTGACAAGATCAGAATGGTTTCCTCCGCTGGCACCGGTCACTTCTACACGACCGACAAGAACAAGCGGAATACGCCAAACAAGCTGGAATTCAAGAAGTTCGATCCGGTCGTGCGCAAGCACGTGCTGTATCGTGAGGCCAAGATCAAGTAAGTTGATCGCCCTCGCCAAAACCCGCCCCGGCCTTGCCGCGGCGGGTTTTTTTGTGGGATCCGGTTGCCAGCGAGTCATCAGGCTGGCATCGTGGCGACACCGTGATGACTGCAGGTGCGGCCCATCCTACGGCGCCCGGCCTGCGAGGATGTGCGCTATTCCCAATGACTGATCAAATGCTGCTGGATGCCTCGGGCCTGGGGCGCTGGTTCGGTGACCGGCGCGCCGTCAGCGATGTGGATCTCCAGGTACGTCGCGGCGATGTTTTGGGACTGCTGGGCCTCAATGGCGCCGGCAAGACCACGACGGTGCGCATGCTCTGTGGCACCCTGGCTCCCAGTGCAGGCCGTATCCGAATCGATGGCCTGGATCTGCTGGATCAGCCTGTCCTGGCTCGGGCGCGGCTCGGTTATCTGCCGGAAGTGCCGCCTGTGCATCCGGAAACCACCGTGGAAGAGTACCTGCGGTATGCGGCCCTGGTGCGGCGAATGCCCAGGCGCGCAATCGCGGCGGCGGTGGCGCGTGTCCTGGAGCGCTGTGACCTGGGCGCGGTGCGGCGTCGGCTGATACGGAATCTCTCGAAGGGCTTCCGGCAGCGCGTTGGCATTGCCCAGGCCATTGTTCATGCACCGGCGCTGATCGTCCTGGACGAGCCCACGGCGGGCCTGGACCCGCATCAGGTCAGTGGTATCCGCGCGCTGATTGCCGAACTGCGTCGGGATCATGCCGTCCTTTTTTCCAGTCACATCCTGTCCGAAGTGCAGGCACTCTGTGACCGCGTCACCATTCTACACCACGGCCGCCAGATCTACTCCGGCAGCCCCCAGGGCGAACCCAACACGAATCGCGTGCTGGTGCGGTTCCGCTCGTCGCCGTCACCGCAAATGCTGGTCTCCATACCCGGGGTGGAATCCGTGGAGCGGTACGGGGAACAGGGTTTTGTGCTCACCCTGATGCTTGATACGGCACTGGATGCGGTGCTGAGACAGGCAGTGGAACATGGCTGGGGGCTGCTGGAACTCAGCCCGGTGAGGCCGACCCTGGAGCAGATCTTCCTGGAACTCACCACCGGCAAGGAGGCCGCGGCATGATTCTGCGTCTGGCCTGGCGGGAATTCCGACTGATTGTTCTATCGCCGTTGGCCTGGCTGCTGATGGCTGCATCCCAGTTGGTGACCGCCTGGTGGTTTCTGCTGCTGGTGGAGCAGTACCGCACCCGCTACGAACCGGTGGTGGTTCAGGTGAACAGCCCCATGGGCGTCAATGACCTGGTTGTGCTGCCGTTTTTCGGCAGCGTGCTGTTGCTGGCCATGCTGTTGCTGGGGGCCGCGTTGATGGCGATGCGGCTGCTTGCCGAGGAGCGGCGCTCTGGCGGTATCCAGCTGCTTTTCGCCGCACCGCTCCGCATGACCGAACTGGTGTTGGGGCGCTATCTGGCGGGCCTGGGGTTTCTGTTGCTGCTCGCGCTGCCCTGGCTGGTGATGCCGTTGAGCCTGGAACTCGGCACAGTGGTGGACCGGGGGCGTCTGCTGTCCTCCGGCCTGGGGCTGGTTCTGCTGGCGGCGCTGTTTGCGGCTATCGCCATGTATGCATCCAGTCTCAGCGCACAACCGACCGTGGCGGCGCTGGTGACCGTGGTAATCGGCCTGATGCTGCTCGGCGTCGATGCAGGTGCCCGCTTCATGGGGGATTATCCTGATGCGGTGCTGGCCTGGTTTTCGGCGCTGAACCACTATGAACCGCTGGTGCAGGGCGTGGTCTCCACCAGCAACATCGCCTATTTCCTCCTGCTGAGCGCCGGCTTCCTGGTGTTCTCCGTGCGCAGGCTGGATGCCCTGCGCATGCAGGTCTGAACGGGAGCATTCACGTTCATGCGAATGGATTCCAGATCCCGCTTCTGGCTCCGGTTACAAGCCGTCCTGCTGGCCGTTGCCGTGCTGCTGATTATTGGTCTGCTGGCCTGGCTGAGCCTGCGCTACGACTGGCAGGCCGAATGGTCTGATCAGCGCCACCAGCGCTTGCCGGATGCCACGGTGGAACTGCTGCAATCCCTGGACGGCCCCCTGGAGGCTGTTGCCTTCGTCACGCCGGACGATGTGCTCAGCAGCCACGTGGAGCAGCTCATGCAGCGTTACGCAGCGCATGCGCCTGACTTCCGTTACCGGATCATCAATCCCGACGCCCGCCCGGATCTGGTACGGGAACTCGGTATCGAAAGCAGCGGCGAAGTCATTGTCGAGTACCAGGGCCGGCAGGAACGCGTCCATGCTCCCAGCGAACCGCGCATCAGTACGGCCATCCACCGCCTCAAGCACCGCAGTGATCGTGTGTTGCGTTATCTCAGCGGACATGGGGAACGCAGCCTGGAGGGCGAAGCCAACCATGACTTGGGTGCGCTGGGTGAGCGTCTGCGTGAACGCGGCCATCAAGTGCAGGCCCTGGGGTCGGATCCGACCGGGCTGAGCCCGGAAGACACCGAACTCCTGTTAATCGCCGGACCCCGCGCCGACTGGATGCCCGGTTTGCGGGAATGGGTTCTGGACTATGTGGATGCTGGCGGGAATCTGCTGTGGCTCGTGGATGACGGCGATCGTGACCGGCTGGCTTTCCTGTTTTCCCATCTGGGGCTGGATCTGCTGCCGGGTACCGTGGTCGAGCCACGGGCGGAACAGCTGCTGGGTGTGAATGATCCGCGCTTCCTGGTCACTGACGATTATGCGGATCACCCCGGTCTCAGCCGCTTGCAGGGTGTGAGTTTGCTGGTGGCGGCTCAGGCGCTGGATGTGCCCGACCCGGAGCGTGGCTGGCAACTTCAGCCGCTGTTGCGCAGTGAAGCCAGGCATTGGAATGAAACCGGTGATGTGGACAACCCCAGTTATCAGCCAGATGCCGGTGAGTTGCAGGGGCCGCTGACGCTGGGTGTGAGCCTGAGCCGGGAGACCGCATCCGGCGGCGAGCAGCGCATCGCGGTGATCGGCGACGCGGATTTCCTGTCCAATGCCTATTTGGGCAACGGGGCGAACCTGGAACTCGGACTGTCTCTGGTGGAATGGGTGGGGAGTGCGGAGCCGTCCAGCCTCGCCACCGGTCGCGCTGCGCCTGATCAGCGCCTGTCCCTCAGCCAACCCTGGCTGCTTACCATCGGTGGTGTGTTTCTGCTGCTGCTTCCGGCAGGTTATCTTCTGCTGGCGGGCCTGCTCTGGTGGCGCCGGAGACGGGCCTGATGGCACGGCGCTGGTGGTTGATTCTGCTGCTGTTTGCCCTGGTCGGCACCCTGGCCGGGTTGGCTTTGTTTGAGCCTGGAGGCGGTGACCAGCCGGGGCGCCTGACCACGTTGCAGGCGGATGCCGTGGGGGAGCTGCATATCCAGAGCAGGAACCGTGAACCGCTGCGCCTTCAGCGCACCGAGTCGGGCTGGGCGATGCACGCGCCGCATGCGCTCCATGCCAGCGCCTTTCATGTGGACCAGGTGTTGGCGTTGCTGGAGCGCCGCAGCGAGGCTTCCTATGCGCAGGAGGAACTGGATCGGCAAGCGTTGGAGCTGGATCCGCCACGGGTACGCCTTTCCGTGGACGGTCAGGAGTTGCTGCTCGGCACCAGCCATCCCATGGGCAACCGCCGGTATGTCCAGGTGGGTGAGCGGATCCACCTGGTCCAGGAGGGAGTGATGCCTCTGCTGGAAGGGCCCTGGTGGAATTTCATTGACCGCCACCCCGTTTTCCCGGGCGAGCGGCTTGCCCAGGTGAAGACGCCCTATTATCGCCTGCGGCGCGGCCCGACGGGCTGGACCCTGGATGACGGCCTGCTGCCGCCGTCGGTCAGCCCGGAGGAACTGGGCCAGGCCTGGCAACAGGCCTCCGCGCTGGTCGTGCGTGAGGTGCGGCGGGAACGGGGTGCCGAAGGGGCAATCCGATTGGACTGGGCGGATGGAGGCGGGCGCACGCTGCGTCCGGAGCAGGTGGACGGCGAGTACCGTTTCGTGGATCCGGAGCGTGGCCTTGCTTATGCGCTGAACCAGCAGGTGTACGCATTCCTGCTGCGGGGCGCTATGGCCGGGAGCGGTGACTGAGATGCCGGAACTGCCGGAGGTCGAAACCACCCGGCGCGGCGTCGCGCCGCATGTCACCGGGCAGACCGTGGCCCGCGTTGTGGTCCGCGAGTCACGGTTGCGCTGGCCGGTGGACCCTCAACTAGGCTCGTATGTGGCAGGGCAGCACATCCTGGCCGTGGACCGGCGCGCCAAGTACCTGTTGTTCCGGCTGCAGCAGGGCAGCCTGATGCTGCACCTGGGCATGTCCGGCAGCCTGCGAGTGTTGCCGCAGTGGCATGAACCCGCTCGCCATGATCATCTGGATCTGATTCTTGGTGACGGCAGCGTGGTGCGCTACACGGACCCGCGCCGTTTCGGCAGCCTTCACTGGCTACCTGCTGACGCCGTGGCGCCGCATCCGCTGCTGGCCGCCCTGGGGCCGGAGCCGCTGTCCTCCGTGTTCACGGGGGATTATCTGTACCGGCAGAGCCGTGGCCGGCGCTGTGCGGTGAAGTCCTTCATCATGGATGCGCGGATCGTGGTTGGCGTGGGCAATATCTACGCCTGCGAATCACTGTTCCTGGCAGGGGTTCGTCCGGAACGGGCCGCTGGCCGGGTCGGTCTGGTCCGTTACCAGCGTTTGGCAGCTGCTATCACCACCGTGCTGGAGCAGGCCATCGCGGCAGGCGGGACCACCTTGCGGGATTTTGTCGGCGTTGGTGGGCAGCCGGGATACTTCAGCCAGGATCTCCGTGTATACGGCAAGGAGGGGGCGCCATGCCCGGCCTGCGGTCAGCCGATACGCCGTCGGGTGTTGGGCCAGCGCTCTACGTTTTTCTGTCACCGGTGTCAACGCTAAGGAAGCACGATGGGAATAGATCAGTGGTTCCCTGATGGTTCCGCAGAGCAAGTTGGGAATAACTCAGCGCTTCCTTAGTGTGCACTCGTGCACAGAATCGGCTTTGATGTCAGCGTAAACTCAATTCCATAACGCAGGTGGGGATGACGGCAAGATGGGTCTATTTGGCGGGCAAAGGGGTGCGAACGGCGGCAAGCGTCGGGGCGGCACCACAATCATCGCGCAGGGCGCCTCTGTGCAGGGTGATCTGATCCTCGAGGGTAATCTGCACATCGATGGCGAACTGGTGGGGACCATACAGTCCCAAGGCGATGTGTCTGTAGGCGCATCGGGTTCCTTCGAGGGCGACATCAAGGCGCACCGCATGGTGGTCAGCGGACTGGCCCGTGGCCGTATCGACTGCGAAAGCCTGGAAATCGTGGAGAAGGGTAAGGTGCTGGGGGAGGTCGCCAGTCGCAGTTTCGTGATCGAGCCCGGCGGGCAGTTCGTGGGCGAAAGCCGCGCTTCTGATGTGGAGAGCGTGCACGCGCTTGCCTACCAGGCGGACGCGGCGGCCGGAGCAGACACTGTCGAACGCACGGGTGAACCCGAGTCCGACGAAGCTGTTGTTGCAGAAAACGCCGGTGCGGTTGGGCGTGGTGATTAGCCACCGCGCTGCGGTATGCGCGCCCCGGTGAATGTCTGGTGGTTGGGCCTGTCCGCGCCGCCCGAAAACGTGGTGCGGTGGTTGCGGGATGCTCCACCGGCGTGGGGCGGGACACTGCTGGCGCTGACAGTCTGGCTGGGGTTCTGTGCGCTCATGCAGCTTGCTGGGCTGGTGATGTTCCCGCCGGCCTTGCCGGAGGTGGGTGTGCCACAGCTCTGGGCATACGGGATCTACAGCGGGCTGCTCATGCTGGTCGCGGCCCTGGGGATCGCCTGGCTCGGCAGCCTGCTTGCAGAAGCCTTTGATGGTCGCCGGGACATGGAGGCGGCGCTGGTCGCCGCGGCATTGGCGTTTATTCCCTGGGGCCTGGCCAAGTTCCTGCGGGACTGGCCTGGTGGGGCCTGGTTGGCCTGGCTGGCGGTGTTATGGGGCCTGCTGCTGCTTTATCGCACCTTGGGTGCTGCGCTGCACTTGCGTAGCGGTCGCGTCGCGCATCTGTTTGCGGTGCTGATGGGGACATTGCTGCTGATGCTGGCCGTTGGCTGGCAACTGCGGGACCTGATACCTGGGGCTGCTCCGGCGGCGCGTATGGGGAGGCTGTGGCTGATTTGATGCGGTGTGCAGCCTGTCGTTGAATGGTGACACTGTAGGTGTTTGAAAAATAGATATCTTTCTTGTTTTTCTGCACACATGTCGGGGTATAGGGACAGTTGTAACGTCAGCCTGCGTCGAATGGCGACTGTAAGCAGCTGAATTTCCGCTGTTCGGCATGAGTGGCATGGTCTATGCTTTTTTGACCGAGTAACAACCGGTTTTACGAACGCGTCTGCCCACCCTGGCGCGTAACCCTTGCCCCCGGCGCGTCCGGGGGTTTTTTTTGCCGCATTTGTTGGGTGTTGTCGGCGTCAGCTGTCGCAGAACGGCCCGACCTGCCAAAAGCGGCGGCAGCGCAAATCCGCCTCACAGGCCGGTAATTGGCTGTTGTACTCGTTGGCGAAACGGTTCACACGTGCAGCTGATCGCTGCACCGTGGGGCGGTTCTGCCAATGGCCGCGTCGGTAGCCGGTATGACCTTCGTGGTAGGCCAGGTAGAGGTGTTCCGGGTTTTGCTTGGAGATGCCGAGCCGTTGGTGGGACCGGTGGTTGTACCAGCCGATGAAGTCCAGCGCGTACTTCATATGGGTGCGCCGCGCGAACAGGCTGCCTTCTTCATCCATGTACTCACCCCACACCGGATCCTGTGCCTGGGCGTAGCCGTATGCCGAGGATGGTCTCCTCCAGGGAATAAAGCCGAACAGGCGCGTGCGTGGCGGTCGGGCGTTGTGGCGGAAGGTGGACTCCTGCCGGACGAAGGCGATTTGTGTGGCGATAGGGGTCCCCCAGCGTTCCTCGGACTCCTTCGCGTAGTCATACCAGCGGGGCTGGTGGTCAAAGATGTCGCAGATGTTCTCAACCCGGTCCGGCGGGCGTGTGGCGCAGCCACTGCCCAGCGCCAGCAGCGCCATGCAGAGGCCCGCCAGGAGAAGACGCCTAGTGAAGAACTGATCTATTCCCATGGTACTCTGCGGAGCCATTCGCGTGCGCTGACCAGGCGGCGTTCGCAGGCAATGGCGGTCGCCCTTGGCAAGAACGCCAACGCCGCTCAGCGTGCCCGAATCGCCCGCCCTACGGGGCCTTTGCAGCGTGGCCGGGTTCTGCGTTGCGGCTCTTGTCAAGGGCTCGCCATTGCCGGCGAGCCGCGCCTTGCTCCCGAACACGCTGCAAAGCCAGAGCACCATGGGAATCGATCAGTGCTTCCCTAGTTCCGGGACCAGGCGCGTGCATTGCGCTCCCGCAGGCGCTCAATCAGAGAATCCAGCCCATTGCGTCGGATCTCGCTGCCGTATTCATCCCGGTAGTTGGTGACGAAGGACATATTCTCGACCACCACATCCCAAACCCGCCAGCTCTCGTCAGTGGCAATCATCCGGTACTGCACCGGAACCGGTGAATCCTGCATGTGGATCAAGGTGCGCACCACAACCCGACCCCGTTGATCCGGCTCCGTAGTGGACTGGATTTCCAGCACGCGCCCGGATCGGTTCACCTCCTTGGCCACCATGTCCACATTGTCCGACAGCAAGCCGGCATAGGTTCGCACCAGGTACTCACTGAACGCGTCGATGAACGCCTCCCTCTGTTCCGGGCTGGCCTCGCGCCAGTGCCGGGTGAGGATGAGCTGCCCCATCAGTTCGTAATGCACCAACGGGGAGAAAATCTCCTGGATCAGCTCGTAGGCTGCACGCGGACTTTCCCGGATCTCGTCCTTGTTGTCCAGCAGGGCTTCCACGGATTCATCGAATACCCGCTTGACCAGTTCCTCCGGCGCCTCACGCGCGTTCTCCGACGCCGTCGCGGTCAGTGGCGCGAGCCCAATGGCCAGGCAAAGAAGCAAAGCCGGCCAGCGTAATGCATGATTGATCATTTCCCGTCTCCCGCTCAGTGACCGCGCACGACCTGCATGCCCTTCATCGACCGTTTTCCTCTCCCAGAGGTTCCGGAGCAGTTTCCGGAACCGTTGCTGCCGGCACTGCCAGCCCGCCGCCGCGAGGATCACTGGCCGCGGTCACGCGTTGTTCCTGCTTGTGCCAGAGTACGGCCTGCATATCCCCGTACTGGCGGGTCATCGGTGTGACCCGGTGGCCCTTGTACACCAGTTCCCGGCGGGTTTCCACGGTGATGGCGCCGGGTTCGTGCTGGATACGGTCCGGCAGATACTGGTGATGATAGCGTGGCGCACTGACCAATTCATGGGGCTCTAGGCCATCAGCAAAGTGCAGGATGCCCAGCAGCACCTGGGTGATGATGCGGCTTCCGCCCGGGCTGCCGATCACGGCCACGCGGCTGTCATCCTCGACGAACACCGGGGTCATGCTGGAGAGCGGGCGTTTACCCGGTTCGATGGCATTGTTCTCACCGCCCACCAGCCCGTAGGCATTCGGTTTGCCCGGCTGGCTGGCGAAGTCATCCATCTCGTTGTTGAGCAGGACGCCGGTGCCGGCCGGTATAAAGCCCGAGCCGAACGGGTAATTGATCGATAGCGTGGCGCCCACCCGATTCCCTTCCGCGTCGATGATGGAGAACTGCGTGGTGTGTTCACCGCCCTGTGCGTCCACATCCAACGATTTACTGGGGGTGGCCCGATCCACCCGCAGGTCCGACGAAGCGAAGCAGTGATCCAAACGCCAAAATCCAAGCCAGGAGCGATCGCTGTTCCGAAAGGAGACCGTTGGCAGGCATCGGTCCAGAGCCTCCACCTCAACCCCGTTGGGTCGGACATTGAGATCGCCGCAAAAGATCGTCCGGCGATGGCAGGCTTTTGATCCAAGCCATTTCCCTCCTAGCAGCCGGCGTAACTGAAGACGACGGTCGGCTGCATA
>SLCE01000179.1 GCA_007125985.1 Ectothiorhodospiraceae bacterium
CCGTAGCCCCAAATCGCGATGGCCAACCCGATGATGGAGGCCACCGCGTAGGCCGCTTTCCACGGCAATTCGCCCATGCGTTGGATCTGCGCGGTACGCCAGTCCTCGGCAACGATCCTTACGGAATGCACGCCGAGGAAAATCAGCAGGCCGATGATCATGATCAGCATGGCGGTGAATGCTCCCTGTTGTTGATGTTGATCGCGTTGCCCCGCAGCTTATCGACTCCACCGTGCCGGCACCAGTGCGCGCAGGCCTCAACTTTGCGGCTCCGCGCCGTTGATAATGGAACCCGGGCCGGGGGAAGTGGTCATTGCACTTGCAATTCCGCATGAACCCGGGGGAGTATCCTGGGCCGTATAACCAGTGACGCAATTGATACGACCGGAGGTGCCTGCTTGGATGCCATCACGCTTGGGCCGCTGCTGATCCCCTTGCCCCGCCTGTTTCTGTTTCTTGGTGTCGTGGCCGTGTTTGGTCTGGCCATGTGGTTCGAGCGCCGTCGCAAGGTGGACCTGAGCTCGCCACTGTGGATTTCCCTGCTGGTGGGCCTGGGTGTGGCCCGGTTGGTGTATGTGGTGCAGAACTGGCCATTCTACCGCGATGCACCCTGGGAGGCGCTGTACCTCTGGCAGGACGGTTATGCGCCGCTGGCCGGGGTGGCCGCCACGGTAATCACCGCCCTGCTGATCACGCTGTACCGGCGCTACCCGCCCCAGTTGTTGCAGGCGCCGCTGGTGCTGGGCCTGGCGGTTTGGTTTGGTCTTACCACGCTGACCGCTGCTCTGGTGGAGGATGACCGGCCAGGCCTGCCCACCGAGATGACGCTGCGCGACCTTCAGCTCCAGGACGTCTCCTTGGAGCAGTATGCGGGGCAGCCCGTGGTGGTGAACCTCTGGGCCAGTTGGTGCCCGCCGTGCCGGCGCGAGATGCCGGCCTTCCAGGCGGCGCAGGAAAAGAACCCCGAGATACGCTTCGTGTTCCCGAATCAGGGCGAATCGGCGGATCTGGTGCAGGAATTCATCGACGAAGAGGAGCTGGAACTCGCCAACGTACTGCTGGATACCGGCAACCGGGTCGGTCAGCACTTTGGCGCCGTGGGTATGCCCACCACGCTGTTCTTCGACGCCGAAGGGCGCCTGGTGGATTCCCACGTGGGCGAGGTATCCGCCGCCCGCCTCAACCAGTATCTTCGACAATTCGACTGAACCCGTGACCGGAGCGTTGCACTGACTGCTGCATACCGCACCGGTCCATGACACCATACCGATCTCGGAAACAGGATCTTCCGGAGCGATATCCGCCCATGCCATCCGTGAAACCCGTGCTGAAATGGTTGTTGCCGCTGTTGATTCTGGCAATAACCGTCGTTCTGGTGGGTCTGTTGATGGAATCCCGGCCCCGGCCCGAACCGCAGCCCGTTGAAGAGCGTGCCTGGCCGGTGGCCGTGCAGACCGTGGAGTTGTCTGCACACCGTCCCATTCTCCGGCTACAGGGCTTTCTGGAATCACCCTCGCTGGTGACGCTCACCGCCGCTGTGGAAGCGGATGTGCTGGATGTGACCAGGCTGGAAGGGGAGCGCATCGACGCCGGGGACCGGCTGATCAGCCTGGACCAGCGTGACCTGGAACTGGTGCTGGCCGAACGGGAGGCGGAGCTCGCTGATCTACAGGAACAACGCCGCATCGAAGAACGGCGCATCCAGTCCGATCGCCGCGAACTGGCGCTGGAGGAGCAAATCCTGGCGTTGACCCGGCAGGAATTACGGCGCCTGCGTAACATGGCCCAGGAACAGTTCGTCTCGCCGTCGGATCTGGAACGTGCCGAGTTGGAGTCCACCCGCCAGGAGCTTGCCATCAACGCGCGGCAGTTTGCCGTGGATACCGGCCAGGCGCGACTGGATCAGCTGGATGCGCGCAAGGCGCGGGCGGAAACATTGCGCGACCGGGCCGCCCTGAATCTTGCCCGGTCCCAGGTGAAGGCGCCGTTCGACGGGCGGCTCGCCGAGGTGATGGTCGCGGCCGGTGATCGTGTCCGGCCCGGCGAACCCTTGCTGAGCCTGTACGATTCCCAGCTGCTGGAGGTGCGGGTCACCATCCCCCGCCTGTACTTGTCCCGGGTGCAGGGCGCCCGTGAGGCCGATGGGATGCGGGCCCGGGTGATTGTGGACGGCCAGAGCTTCGATGCGCGGCTTTCCCGCCTGGCCGGCCGCGCCGAGCGCGGGCAGGGGGGCGTGGATGCGTTGTTCCGTCTGGAGGGTGACGCCGGAAATCTGGCCCTGGGGCGTTTTGCCAGCCTGGAGCTTGCCCTGCCGGAGGAACCCGATGCCTTGCTGTTACCGTATGAGGCCTTGTACGACACCGCCCGCATCTACCGGGTAGAGGATGAGCGCATGCGCGCCCTGGACGTGGAGCGCCTGGGCGATGCCCGCTTTGCGGACGGCGGCCGCGGTGTGCTTGTGCGCGCCGAGGCGCTGGCGAATGGCGACCGCATCGTGATCACGCAGCTCGCTCAGGCCATGGACGGGCTCCGCGTCCAGGTGCTGGAGAACTAGCCGGTGCGGGCAGAAACCGGCAACGGGTCCTGGCTGGCCTGGGTGGCGCGTCACCCGGTGGCGGCGAACCTGATCATGTTGCTGATGCTGGTCTCCGGCCTCTGGTCGCTGCAACAGCTCAACACGCAATTCTTTCCGACCTTCGAGCTGGATTTCGTCACCGTCACCGTGGAATGGCGTGGCGCGTCCGCCGAAGACGTTGCCGACGCCATCACCTCACCGCTGGAAGACGAACTGCGGGATGTGGACGGCCTGCGCAACCTGACCTCGGTGAGCCGGGAGGGCAGCGCCACCGTCGTCGTGGAACTGCAGGAGGGCACCGACATCGCCCAGGCCACCGAGTCCATCAAGGACCGTGTGGCGCGGGTACGGAATCTGCCCGAGGATGCGCGGGAGCCCACCATCAGCCGGGTGACACGCTACGACCCGGTGGCCCGGCTGCTGGTCACCGGCGAGTTGAGTAGCCGTGAGGTACGGGAGCTAAGCCGCCTGCTGGAACAGGAGTTGCTGGATGCAGGTGTGACCCGGGTGGAGGTCACCGGCCTCGCGGAGCAGGAGATCAGCATTGAGATTTCCCAGGACAGCCTCACCGATCTGGGGTTGTCCTACGAGCAACTGGCCCGGTTGATTGATGGCCAGAGCCGTGACCTGCCGGCAGGCGACGCGGGCGATGGCGATGTGGCCAGGCAGATCCGCGTGCTGGACCAGGCCCGTACGGCCGGCGAATTCCAGCAGCTGGATCTGCCGCTGACTGATGGTCGTAGCGCCCGCCTGGGGGATCTGGCCGAGGTCCGGCAGCAGGCCAGAGACAACCAGGTGCACCTGGCGCTGGATGGCAGCGACGCGGTGGAGATTCTGGTTCAGCGCGCCGAACGTGAGGATGCGCTGGCCGCGGCGCGCGTGCTGGATGAATACCTGGCCGGGCGTGAATCCACGCTCCCGCCCACGGTGCGCCTGGAGGTGTTCGACGAGTTCTGGCTGTTCATCAGTGAACGTATCCAGCTGTTGCTGAAGAACGGCACGGGTGGCTTGCTGCTCGTGATCGCGGTGCTGATTACCTTCCTGTCCGTGCGCATGGCCTTCTGGGTCACGCTCGGTATCCCCGTCTCGTTCCTGGCAGCGCTGACCGTGTTGTTCTTCACCGGTGGCAGCATCAATATGATGAGCCTGTTCGCCTTCATCATGGCGCTGGGCATCATCGTTGATAACGCCATCGTGGTGGGTGAGAACGCTTATAGTCGCCTGCAGGCGGGCGAGGCGCCGGCGGATGCGGCGGTGAATGGCGCGCGGCGGATGTTCGAGCCCGTCATGGCGGCTTCGCTCACCACCATTGCCGCGTTTCTGCCGCTGATGATCATCGGTGGTCCCATCGGCAATATCCTGTTCGACATCCCGCTGGTCATCGTCTGCGTCATCATCGCGGCCATCATCCAGGCCTTCCTGATTCTGCCGGGGCATCTGCGTCGCTCCTTCGAACGTGGGCATCGCAATCAGCCCGGCCGGTTGCGGCAACGGGTGGATGGTGCTTTCAACCGCTTCCGTGACGGGCCGTTCCGCCGCGCCGTGGAACTGGCACTGACGTATCGCTGGGCGGCGCTGGTCGCCCCTGTGGCGTTGCTGGTACTGGCGTTCTCATTGGTGCCCAGTGGCCGGCTGGCGTTCACCTTTTTCCCCAGCGTGGAGGGCACCATTATCTACGCTAACGTGGGGTTCACGCCCGGAACGCCGCGGGAACGCGTTCAGGACTACCTGGACGAGCTGGAGCAGGCGCTGAAGGAGTTGGATGCCGAGGCCGGCGGGGTGGTGCAGACGTACCTGCGCAATACCGGCCGCACCATTGCCTCGGACCCGAGCGACCAGCGCCAGGGTGAGCATTTCGGAGCCGTGTTCGTTGAACTGTCCTCTCCGGACGAGCGCAGTATGCGTAACCGGGAATTCATTCGCGAATGGGAGTCGCGCACGGCACCGGCGCCGGGCTTGGAATCGTTGGTGATCCGGGAGCGGGGCGCGGGACCGCCGGGTTCGGATATCGATGTGCGCCTGACCGGTGCGCCGCCGGAGCAGCTCAAGTCCGCCGCGCTGGAACTGCAGGATTACCTGCGCCAGGTCGAAGGTGTTTCCGGCGTGACGGATGATCTGCCTTTTGGCCCGGAGCAG
Organism: Ectothiorhodospiraceae bacterium; assembly: GCA_007125985.1. Classification (GTDB taxonomy): domain Bacteria; phylum Pseudomonadota; class Gammaproteobacteria; order Nitrococcales; family Aquisalimonadaceae; genus LSCE01. The sequence continues at coordinate 4,712 of SLCE01000179.1, forward strand.
TGGATCTATCGGGTGAATGATGAAGGCCGTTCGCTGGGGCTTAGCTCAGCAGACATCGGCACGCAGTTACGCAATGCCTTTGCCGGCACGCTGGTGCAGATCTATCAGCACCGACGTGACGAGGTGGAGGTGTGGGTGCGGATGCCGAAGGCGGAACGGGACCGGCTTGCCAGTCTGTTCGATTTCCGCATCCGGCTGGCGGACGGGCGCAGCGTGCCGCTGGAGAATGTGGCTGAGGTGGAGAGCCGGCGGAGCTTCGCCTCCTTGCGGCATTTCGACGGACGCCTGGCGGTCCGCGTCAGCGGTGATGTGGATTCCCAGGTAGCCAATGCCAACCGCATCCTGGCTGAGATGGAGTCCGGCCTGTTAGCCGAATTGCGGGACCGCTATGGGCTGCAGACCGCTTTCGAAGGTCGGGCCGCGGACCAGGAGGAGACGCTGGCGGATATGCGCACCGGGCTTCTGCTGGCGCTGGCGTTGATCTACCTGGTGCTGGCCTGGGTGTTCGGGTCCTACGGCTGGCCATTGCTGGTGATGGCGGTGATTCCCTTTGGCATCGTCGGAGCTTTTTTCGGCCATTGGCTGTTCGGCCTGGATCTCACCATTCTGTCCCTGTTCGGGCTGTTCGGCCTGTCCGGTATTGTGGTCAATAACTCCATCATTCTGGTGACCTTTTACCGGGAGATCCGCGATGAGAATCCGGACATGCCGCTGGAGGCGGCGCTGGTGGAGGCCTCACGGCTGCGGCTCCGGCCGGTGCTTGTGACCACGCTCACCACCATCGGCGGGTTGATGCCGCTCATCTTCGAGACCTCGGTGCAGGCGCAGTTCCTGATCCCAATGGCCATTGCCATCGCCTTTGGCCTGGCGGTGGCCTCCCTGCTGGTTCTGTTCCTGGTGCCGGCACTGCTATCCGTCTACGAAAACGCGGTGCGCCGGTTCCAGCCGGCGCGTTAAGGAAGCGCACCGGGAACAGGTCAGTGCGCCCTTTACGTAAAATCCCGGGTAACTGCCGCGCCGGAAACCCGGTACTGTCTGAGTCATGACAGTGGCTTACGGGCAGGAACACAATATGCGGTGGCTGATCGGTTTGGTTGCAGCGCTTCCTATCGCGGCAGGAGCCGATTCGCTTCGCTTCACGCCAGAGCAGATCGCGGACTGGGAGCACCATTCCTTCAAGGGAGAGACCCGTTACAACCTGGGCACGAAAGATGGCCGGGCGGCCGTGCACGCCCAGTGCACCGATGGCACCGCGTCGGGGCTGTTTTATCGCCAGGATGTCGATCTGCGCGCCACGCCCATCGTGGAATGGGAGTGGCGTGTTGAGGAGACCTTCGACGGCATCGACGAAACGGTGCGCACCGGCGACGACTATGCCGCCCGCCTTTACGTGGTGGACGAAAGCCGGGTGCTGCGTTGGCGGACGCGTGCGCTGAATTACGTCTGGAGCAGTAAAAAGGAGCGGGGTGCCGACTGGCCGAATGCCTATGCCTCACAAGCCCGCATGATCGCGGTACGCAGCGGGGAGGACGCGGATGGAGTCTGGCGCACCGAACGACGCAATGTACTGGAAGATTTTCAACGCTATCACGACCGCTCGCCGGATGAGATCAATGCGGTCGCCATCATGACCGACTGCGATGACGTGGGCCAGCCCGTTGAGGCGTGGTACGGCGAAATCCGCTTCCTGCCGGAGTGAACCATGATCGACAAACGCACACTGATCCGTGTCCTCCTGCTCATCGCCGTGATCGCGCTGATGGTGACCGGCTACCTGTTCCGGGACCAACTGAGCGTGGACTTGCTACAGGAGCGGCTGGATGCGCTGGGCTTCATGGCGCCGGTGGTGTTCATGCTGTTCTACGCGGTGGCCGCGGTGGCATTTCTGCCTGGTCTGATTTTCACCATTGCCGGGGGGGTATTGTTCGGCCCGGTGTTTGGCACGTTCTACAGCCTGACCGGGGCCACGCTGGGCGCCACGCTTGCCTTCCTGGTGGCGCGTTACCTGGCGTCGGACTGGGTTGCGGCGCGCGCGGGCGGCCGACTGCAGCAGCTTATCAAGGGCGTGGAGCGCGAGGGATGGCGTTTCGTGGCGTTCACCCGTCTGGTGCCGGTGTTTCCGTTCAATCTGCTCAACTATGCGCTCGGGCTCACCCGTATCCCATTCCGGCATTATGTGCTGGCCACTTATATCTGCATGTTTCCCGGCGCCTTTGCTTATACGTGGATCGGCCACGCCGGCGCGGAAACAGTGGCTGGCGGGCGCAGCGGGATCCAGGCCATCCTGATCGCCATCGGCCTGCTGGCGGCGGTGATGTTTCTGCCGCGTCTGGTGCGTCGGCTGCGTGGCCGCAGTCCGGAACTGGATACCCTGGAGAAGGAGAATTGAGCATGGCCGCAACATCTCGACGCCATGATCTGGTGATCATCGGTGGCGGCGTGGGTGGCTTGGTGACGGCCAGCGTGGCCGGCCAGCTGGGCCTGGATGTGGTGCTGATCGAACGGGAACCCAATCTGGGCGGCGATTGCCTGCATTACGGCTGCATACCCAGCAAGACGCTGATCCGGTGCGCGGAGATTGCCCATCTGGCGCGAGATGCTGAGCGCTTCGGGATCAGGACGGACGCGGTGAGCGTTGATCTGGAAAAGGTCATGGATCGCGTGCGCGAGGTTATCGCGCGTATCCAACCCCATGACGACCCGGAGCGCTTTCGCGGATACGGGGTGGACGTCCGCTTCGGCACGGCCCGGTTTCTCGACAGCCATACCGTCGATGTGGATGGGCAGGCCATTGCCGGGCGACGCTTCGTCATCGCCACGGGGTCACGCCCGGTCGCACCCCCGGTTCCGGGGCTGGACGCGGTGGACTACCTGACCAATGAAACCGTCTTCGCTGAAAAGCGATTGCCGGAGCGGCTGGCCGTTCTGGGCGGTGGGCCCATTGGCCTGGAACTGGCGCAGGCTTTCCAGCGTCTCGGCAGCCAGGTCACCGTGCTGGAGATGGCTCCGCAGGTTCTTCCGAAAGAGGACCCGGAAATTGCGGCAAGCCTGCATGATGCCCTGACGGCAGAGGGTCTGGACGTGCGAACCGGCGTCACGGTGGGGCAGGTGGACGGAGAGGTGGGCCAGTACCGACTGCACTGCCAGACGGGTGATCAGACCGACGTCGTGGAGGCAGACCGGTTGCTGGTCGCTGCGGGGCGCAGCCCGAATGTCGAGGCGCTGGATCTGGACCGGGCCGGCGTGATCAGCGACCGGGCCGGCATTCGTGTGGACGCCCGCATGCGCACCAGTGCGCGGCACATTTTTGCCTGTGGCGATGTCTGCGGCCCGTACCCGTTTACCCACATGGCCGAGTACCAGGCCGGGGTCATCATCGCCAATGCCATCTTCCGGTTCCCGAAGAAGGCCGACTATCGCGTGGTTCCCTGGGTAACCTACACCGCCCCGGAAGTGGCCCATGTGGGCCTCACCGAACAGCAGGCCCGCGATCAGGGGCTGACCGTGCAGATCGCGCGCTTCCCCTTCGGTGACGTGGACCGCGCCTTGGCTGAAGGCTCGGAACGGGGTCTGGCGAAACTGGTCGTCCACAAGGGCCGCCTGGCGGGCGCGAGTCTGGTGGGGCCGCATGCGGGGGAATTGATTCATGAACTGGTGCTGGCCATGCAGGCCCGAGTGAAGATCGGACAGATCGCCGCCGCCATCCATGCCTACCCCACGCTGGCACAGATCAACCGCCGTGCTGTCAATTCCTTGTACTCCCCGAAACTCTTTGCGCCACGCACGCGTCGGGTGGTGCATTGGATCAACCGACTTCTTCCATGAGGAGCGCCCATGAGTGCCGTTGAACCGATCACGCGACACAACCGATTTCCCGAGATCCACCGCGCACGGCTTCAGACCCTGCAGGTGAATCTCGGCTACGTCTGTAACCAGACCTGCTTCCACTGCCACGTGAATGCGGGGCCGAACCGGAAGGAGGTGATGGAGCGGAAAACGGTTGATCAGCTCATCGCATTCATGGACCGCTCCCCTGTCGAGACGCTGGATCTCACCGGTGGCGCCCCAGAGATGAATCCGCTTTTTCGTGATCTGGTGCGGGCGGCCCGGGCGCGCGGCGTGACTGTGATAGATCGTTGTAACCTCACGATTCTGGAGCAGCCGGGCTATGAGGATCTGGCGGAATTTCTCGCTGAACAGCAGGTCCAGGTGGTGGCTTCGCTGCCCTGCTATCTTGAGGACAACGTCAACAGCCAGCGTGGCGATGGTGTTTTCCAGGCGAGCATCACCGGCCTGAAACGCCTGAGTGCCCTGGGCTATGGGCAGGACGGAACCGGCCGGGAGCTGAGCCTGGTCTACAACCCGCTGGGCGCGACACTGCCGCCCCCTCAGAAAGAACTGGAACAGGCCTACCGGGAACATCTACTGGCCAATTACGGCGTGCGTTTCAACGCACTGTTCACCATCACCAACATGCCCATCAACCGCTTTGCCAAAACCCTGTTCAAGGAGCGCAAATACGGGGAGTACATGGAACTGCTGCGTAGCGCGCATCGGCCCGAGAACCTGGATGGCGTGATGTGCCGCTCCCTGATCTCGGTGGACTGGAAGGGGTTCGTCCACGACTGCGACTTCAACCAGATGCTGGGCATGCCGCTGGGGGCGGCCGCAGCAGGGAATACGCATATCAGTGAACTGCAGGCCGAAAAGCTGGAGGATGCGCCGATTGCCGTGGCGGAGCATTGTTTCGGCTGCACCGCCGGGCAGGGTTCCAGTTGTGGTGGCGCCCTGGGGGACTAGGGGAGCACTGATTCATTCCCATAGCGCTCTGCGGAGCCATTCGCATGCGCTGATCAGGCGGCGCGACATGATGCGTGCATCCTCCGTCGGATCCCGTGTATGTTGGCGATGGCCGCACCTGAGTGGGCGGCCAGACAAGAACAATATTCACGGATCAGACGGGGTCAATGCGTGTACGACTACATCATTGTTGGTGCCGGGTCAGCCGGTTGCGTGCTGGCCCATCGGCTGAGCGCGGATCCGCAAGTGCGGGTTTGTCTGATCGAAGCCGGGCCTCCGGATTCCTCCCCTCTGATCCACATGCCTCTGGGTATTCTTGGTCTGATGCGTCACCCCCGGCTCAACTGGCGCTACCGCACAGTGCCTCAGCCGCATCTCCATGGGCGCAGCATCTATACCCCCCGGGGCAAGACCCTGGGCGGCAGCAGCTCGGTCAACGCCATGTGCTATACGCGGGGTCACCCGTCCGACTACGATCACTGGGCGGCACTGGGAAACCCCGGGTGGAGCTTCAGCGAACTATTGCCGTATTTTCGCCGCGCCGAACATTTCGAGCCGGGCGGCGATGAGACTTACCACGGCCTCGGTGGCCCACTGCATGTCTCCGGCCAGCGGGAGCCCAATCCCCTCAGCCAGGCACTGTCTGTTGCTGGCGAGGAAGTCGGCATTCCGCCCAATCCGGATTTCAATGGCCCCCGGCAGGAGGGGCTGGGCCTGTATCACGTTACCGTGAAAAACGGCCGGCGCTGGAGTGCGGCCGCCGCCTATCTGCGGGAAGTGGAGGGGAGGCCGAATCTGGATGTGATCACCGGCGCCCACGTGGCGCGGGTGGTCCTGGAGGATGGCCGTGCGGTAGGCGTGGAACTGTGCCGTGGCCGCAAAACGGAGACGCTGCGGGCGGGGCGGGAGGTTCTGCTTTGTGCTGGCGCGATCAACTCGCCGCAGTTGCTCATGCTGTCCGGCATCGGCCCGGAGGATGAGCTGCGCCGACACAACATCAGTGTGCGGAAGCCGCTGTCGGGGGTGGGCCAAAATCTGCAGGATCATCTGGATATCCTCATCGTGCACCGGGCGGCCCAGCCCGTGACGCATGGTTTAACGCTTGGCAGTATCCCGCAGTTCGTCCGCGCGCTCCGTGCCTACAGGCGGGGGGAAATCGGCCTGCTGAGCAGCAACGGCACGGAGGCGGGTGGCTTCGCCTGTAGTCGCCCGGGGCTGGAAGTGCCAGACCTGCAATTACATCTCACGCTGGTGAAGCTAGAGGATCACGCGGGCAATCTCCGGCTGCTGTTCGGGCACGGCTTTTCCCTGCATGTCTGTAATCTGCGCCCGTGCAGCCGCGGCACTGTGACACTGGCCAGCGCTAACCCGATGGATGCGCCGTTGATTGATCCCAACTACCTGGCGGAGCCGGAGGATATGGAGCAGATGCTGGCGGCCGTCCGTCTGGGGCGCCGCCTGTTGGCAACCGAGGCCTTTGCCCCGTACCGGGGCGATGAACTGTTCCCCGGGCCCGCGGCACAAAGCAAGGAAGAACTGCGCGATTTCGTGCGCAGCCGCGCCGATACCATCTACCATCCGGTGGGGACCTGTCGCATGGGCGATGATGCCGACGCCGTGGTTGATGCCCGGCTGCGCGTGCACGGTGTTCCGGGGCTGCGTGTGGTGGATGCGTCCATCATGCCCACGCTGATCGGTGGCAACACCAATGCACCGGTCATCGCCATTGCGGAAAAAGCGGCAGACCTGATTCGTGAGGACGCCGGAAACCCGATACAACCAAACCCTTTGGAGGAGTGAATGAGCTACGCCTGCTTCGACGTGACCATTGAAGACCAGGTCGCCCACGTGGTGATGAACCGCCCGGACAAGCGCAACAGTATGATCCGGGAGTTCTGGGAGGAATTGCCGCGACTGATCCGGGATATCGACGAGAACGTCCGTGCCCGCGTCATCGTCATTTCCTCGACCGGCCCGCACTTCACCGGAGGCCTGGACGTGAGCGCCTTCGCTGATCTCATGCCGGCCCAGGGGGATCACGAGGCGGCGCGCATGGCCCGACGCCAGGCGGGCCTCAGGTTCTACGACAACGTAAAGCGCATGCAGGAGACCTTCACCTGTCTTGAGCGGTGCCGGGTCCCGGTCCTGGCCGCCATCCAGGGCGGTTGCATTGGTGGCGGCGTGGATATGGTGACGGCGTGTGACATGCGCTACGCGACGGAAGACGCCTTTCTCACCATCCAGGAGATCAACATCGGCATGACCGCCGATGTCGGTACTTTCCCGCGCATCTTCAAGCTGATGCCTGAAGGAGTTGCCCGGGAACTGGCCTACACCGGGCGGCGCCTGTCCAGCCGCGAGGCCCTGCAACTGGGCTTGGTGAACCGTGTGTACCCGGACCACGCCGCGATGCTGGCCGGTGTGATGGAGATCGCCCGCGAAATCGCGCAACGGCCGCCGCTGGCCATCCACGGCTGCAAACGCATGGCGAATTACGCCCGGGACCATTCCACCGAGGATGCGCTGGACTACATCAGCATCTGGAATGCGAGCATGCTGCAACCGGAGGAGATTCTGGAGGCCATGCAGGCGAACCGGGAGAAGCGCCCGGGTAAATTTGCCGAACTGCCGCCGATCCGTCCTCCCATGAGCTTTGATTAAGGACAGGGTGCTGGTTCGGCTTCGGTCGGGCCGGGAAGGGGGGTCCCGTCGACGGACACGCCGTGAATACGTCCCTGTAGGCTTGTCGGCCGCGTCCATGCGGCCGACAGTCCGTCGACGGGATCCCCCTTCCCGGCCTTGCAGCGGTGCAACGGTGAGGACGGACCAGAACGAGCGGATGGCACCAGGCTTGAGGCCGTCATCGCCGGCCGCAACGAAGCCACCACTTTCCTGTCTCCGCTATTTCCCGCCCGTTCTCATCGCAATGGTCGCCTGGAGCACCTTGCCCACCGGGCCTTCGGCATCGAACAGGGTGGTTTCCACCAGGCCCATACCGTTGTCCTGCATGTGACTGCCGGCTTCCATCCCGAGCCATTCGCCCACCGGCGCGCGATGCAGATACAAACTGACATCGGCATTGATACTGCCCAGGCTTGGCCCCAGATTGAGCTGGCCGACGCCATTGCCGAAATCGCACAGCGTGGCCGCCATGACGCTTGCGCTGGTTTCTTCACCCTGGACGACCGGTAGCGGCAAACGCATCCATACGCGACCCCGTCCCTGACCCTGAACACCCTCGAGTACAATTGCCTGGGCCGTGGTATGAAACCCATGCGGGCTGTACCGCTTACTCCATCCCGCTGCGGTGGCCAGGTCCGGTGCGGAGTGGGCTTCCGGCGGACGCAGGCCGGTTTCCACGAACCGGCCATGGGGCGGCACATCCACCGTGCTTTTCTCCAGGAACAGGGCAGAGGCGCGGGTCACCTCTTTGTCCCCGGCCAGCAGCCGTACTTCCAGCACTTGCAGTCGCTTCCCCGGTCGTACCACGCGGGCGTCCACCTCCAGTGGCTGCTTGGGAACAGGCCGCAACAGATCCACAGTGAGTCGGGCAAGCCGCAGGTCCGGCTGGCCGGAGGCCTGCTCGGCGGCATGGGCCATCAGCCCCACCACCGGGCCACCGTGCAGGTGATCCGGGCTCCACGGGCCGCGACTCTGGTCGGTGGGAATATGGTATCGGCCATCCTTCAGAAATAACGCGTCACTCATGGCGATCTCTTGTTGTCATTCACGTGGGCTCAGGCGCTGGCGTGTTGTCCCAGGGCCGCTGCTCGGCGCAATAGCATGTCATGGCCCGCCGGCACAGGCCAGACGCCGCTTTTGCGGACTTGGTATGATAGGAGGCGTGAAATCACCATCCGATCAGGAAGTGCCGGCCCCATCCTCCCCGGCA
>SLCE01000213.1 GCA_007125985.1 Ectothiorhodospiraceae bacterium
CAATCCCCGCTGGACAACACGCCCTTCAAACCCGCATTCTCCCGCCAAATTTTCACGGTGGCATCGGATCTGGTATTGGTCCTGCATGGCATTTGCCGCCGCAGGGTCTGTACGTGCACTGACTGAAGATCGGGGGAACCAGTCAATGGATCGTTTTTTCGGCCTCACGGCCATGGGCACCAATTGGCGCCGGGAGGCACTGGCCGGGCTGACCACGTTCCTGGCCATGGCCTATATCCTGTTCGTCAACGCCTCCATCCTGGCGGATGCGGGCATGGATCCGGACGCGGTGTTCGTGGCCACGGCCCTGGCCTCTGCCCTGGCCTGCCTGATCATGGGCTTGTGGGCCAACTATCCCATCGCTCTGGCGCCGGGCATGGGCCTGAACGCCTTTTTTGCCTACACCGTGGTGCTGGGCATGGGCGTGCCGTGGGAGACCGCCCTGGCGGGGGTTCTGGTTTCCGGGATTTTGTTTCTGATTCTCACCCTGAGCCGAATCCGTGAGCGGGTGATCAACGCCATCCCCTTTCAACTGAAGATGGCGGCGGGTGCGGGGATCGGCCTGTTCATCGCCTTCATCGGCCTGAAGAATGCCGGCATTGTCGTGGGCTATGAACCCACGCTGGTCACACTGGGCAGCCTGGGCACGGCCGCACCGCTGCTGGCCATGTTCGGCGTGGTGCTGACCGCCTTCTTTCTGGTGCGCGGCTACAGCGGCGCTGTGTTCTACGGCATGGTGGGCACCACCATCGGCGGTATGCTCGTGGGCGTCGTGGCGGTGCCCGATGCGTTGGTCTCCGCCATCCCCAGCCTGGCGCCCACCTTCGGACAGGCCGTGATCCACCTGCCCGATGTGCTGACCTCGCCCACCCTGTGGGTGGTGGTGTTCACCTTCCTGTTCGTGGACATGTTCGATACCGCCGGCACCCTGATGGCTGTGGCGCACCAGGGTGGCTTCCTCAAGGATAACAAGCTGCCGCGGGCCGGGCGCGCGCTCGGCGCCGATTCCTCCGCCACCGTGATCGGGGCGGTACTGGGCACCTCCACCACCACGGCCTATATCGAATCCGCCTCCGGGGTGGCGGCCGGCGGCCGCACCGGGCTGACTTCGGTTTTCGTGGCCCTGCTGTTCCTGATCAGCCTGTTCTTCTCACCACTGCTGACAATCTTCCTGCAACACCCGGAGCTCACCGCGCCGGCCCTGGTCATCGTCGGCGTACTCATGGCATCCGCCATGGCCAACATCGAATGGCAGAAAGCCGAATACGCAATCCCCGCTTTCGTCACCATCATCGCCATGCCGTTGACCTTCAGCATTGCCCACGGCATCGCCCTGGGTTTTGTGCTCTACCCGCTGACCAAGATGTTCAAGGGTCAGTGGCGGGACGTGCACCCGCTGATGTACGCCCTGTTCGCGGTCTTCATCATCTATTTCATCTGGGGCCACTGAGGCTGCCAGAACGGGCCGCCGCCTCACATTGCGCCTGCAGCGCGGCGGCCAGTTCCCGCACAGCCGGTCCGGCGCTGTCCCGGTCCGCATAAATCAGATAGAGCTGGGCGTGGCGCCGCCCGCCCTCCACCATGGGTAGCGGGCGCAGTTCGCCGCGCTCGAGTTCCCGCCGGATCTCCGCCTCGGGCAGCCAGGCGAAGCCCATGCCGCGGCGCACCGCCTCAATGGAGGTGCGGAGGTGGGACACGGTCCAACGCTGTTCAGCCCCCAGCCACCCCGCGTCCTGCTTACGCCCCATTCCCGAGTCGCGCACCACCAGCTGCCGTGCGGATTTCAAATCCTCCACCGTGACCGGACGCCCGAGTCGGTGCAGCGGGTGATCGCAGTGCGCCACAGCGACGAATTCCACCATGAGTAACGGCCGGCCCAGAAAACCCGGTGGCACCCGGCCGCTGACCACCAGATCCACATTGCCGCTGAACAGGGCCTCATCGGTTCCGGAAAGCACGGACTCGATCAGTTGCAGACGCACCTCCCGGGCCTGATGGCTACCGGCATCGGTGAAGTGATGCAGGGCCGCGAACAGCAGATCGGTGGGAAACACGATCTCCACAGCCAGGCGGATTTCCGGCTCCCAGCCCTGGGCCAGGCTGGCGGCAAGGCGCTCCAGCTTGAGCGCTTCATCCACCAACGCGCGGGAGCGCCGCACCAGCACCTCCCCGGCCTCGGTGAGCGTGGCGCGGCGGCCGCTCTGTTCCAGGACCGGCACCGGCAGTTGCTCCTGCATGCGCGCCATCATATAGCTGACGGAGGACTGGCTGCGGTTCAACAACTCGGCCGCCCGCGCAAAGCTGCCCTCGTCAACCACCGCCTGCAACACGCGCCACTGCTCAAGGGATACCCGGGGGATTTGTTGGGGCATTGCTCAAATAATCCGATTGATAAAACCCGAATTTTAAGCCCATTGATCGTTTATTGCGATGTACCATCGTTTAAAGTTCAATTTCGAACTAAACGGAGGTATCCCATGAGCAAGCTTTTCCAGATCAACAGCAGTGTGTTTGGCGATCAGGGCGTTTCCAGCCAACTGGCCAACGCCTTCGTGCAGGAATGGCAGAGCAAGAACCCCGGCACCGAGGTCGTGCGCCGCGACGTGGTGGCGGAGCCCGTGCCGCACCTGGACGGTGACCGGCTCACCGCATTGATGACCGCCGCCGATGAACGCAGCGCCGAACAGCAGCAGGTGGTGGAGGCCTCCGACACGCTGATCCGGGAGCTTCAGGACGCGGACACCATCGTCATCGGCGCGCCGATGTACAATTTCGGTATTCCGTCGCAGTTGAAGAGTTGGCTCGATCTGGTGGCGCGGTCCGGCGTGACCTTCCGCTACACGGAAGACGGCCCAGAAGGGTTGCTGAAGGGCAAGAAGGTGTATGTCTTCACCAGCCGCGGTGGCCTGCACAAGGGCGAAGCCACGGATGGCATCACCCCTTACCTTCAGACCATGCTGGGCTTTCTCGGTTTGACTGACGTGGAGTTTGTCTACGCCGAAGGGCTGGCCATGGGTGATGAGCCTCGCGAGCAGGGTATCGCCCGGGCCAACGCGCGGATTGAGGAACTGCTGGCTGCCTGAGATGGCGGACACGGAACGGGCGGCCGGGTACAGCCCGGCCGACCAGGAGGTGCGACATGAGTGAACGACAGGTACGCGGACTGATCGAGGGGCAACCGGCATCCGACGGCGCCGGCGTGCGCCTGAACCGGGTAATTCGCTTCCAGCGGGAACTGGATCCGTTCCTGATGCTGGACGAATTCAACACCGAAAATGCGGATGACTACATTGCCGGCTTCCCGGCGCACCCGCACCGCGGCTTTGAGACCGTGACCTACATGATCGACGGCCGCATGGAACACGAGGACCATCTCGGCAATCGCGGCCTGCTGGTCAGCGGCGGCGTGCAGTGGATGACTGCCGGCCGCGGCATCATTCATTCCGAGATGCCACAGCAGGAGGAAGGCCGCATGCGCGGCTTCCAGCTTTGGATCAACCTGCCACGGGCGGAAAAAATGAAAGCGGCGGGCTACCGGGACATTGCACCGGAGGAGATTCCGGAAGTCGACGGTACAGCCAACCGGATTCGCGTGGTGGCCGGAGACTTTCAGCAGGGCGACTCGGTCACCTGCGGCGCCGTCACCGGGGTCACCACGCAGCCGCTCTTCCTGGATGTGACCCTACAGCCCGGTGGAGAGGTGCGCGTGCCGGTGGAGCAGGGGCACACGGCACTGGTCTACGTGTTCGACGGCGGCATGAGGATCGGCGAGCAGCCCGTGGAACGGGGTCGGCTCGCGGTGCTGGGTGACGGCGACCACATCACCCTGACGGCGAGCCCCGAAGGCGGTCGCGCACTGGTCCTGGCCGCGCGCCCGCTCAAGGAACCGGTGGCCCACTACGGGCCGTTCGTGATGAACACGCCGGAGGAGATCCAGCAGGCGATTCATGACTACCAGACCGGCAAGCTGACTGCGGCGTAGCGGTTCCGGCGGAGCGGTGCTTTTCATCCAGCCCGGGCCTTTTCGGCTGGTGCAGCTGGGCTGGATGGGCGCACCGGTGCTGCAGTCGCATCAACCGGTCAGGGTGTCCGAGGGCCGGTCTCCACGCGCACCACGCGCCCGCCTTCGATGGTGACAATACGCCCGAGCTGTCCGGAACTGAACTCGTACAGCCACTCCTCGCGCAATGGGCTCAGGGTGTGGATGCCCGGGTACTGCGGATGGACGTGACGGCGAGGTGATAAGGTCTGGCTGGCATCCGGCGGTCCGCAGCGGGCCAGCAGCTCCATCCGGCTCATTCCGCGCTGGATCAGACGCGCGGGGCAGCCGCTGCCGGGAAACTCGCGGTATCCGTAACCATCTGCATCGAAGCCGCGCACTTGTCCATCCCGGAACTCAACAACCCGCACCAGCCGGCGCGGGCCCCGATTGTAGTACCAGCGCTCGGTTTCAGTGACCAGGCTGCCATCCGCAACCAGGGTCACCTCCAGCGGCTCCCGCAAGTCCGGCTCGCCGCAAAGGCGCTCAACCTGCCAGGTACGGTCCCCCGTAGTCACCACCCCGCCGTCGCAGCGCAGGCTGGACGCTTGGGCGGAGCTCCACGTGAGGCATAGGAGCAGTACTGTGAGTGAGAGCAAGCGAGGCAACATGGCTGCACCGTTCGGGTCTTGCTCATCTGACCGGCAAAGCAGCGCAGGGGTTCAGCCCGAGGCGCCGGCTCGGGGCCCGCCCGAACGCGCAACCGCTAGCTCCCTGGGTTCGTAGGCAAGCAACCGCTCCAGCGCATCCCGGATATCGGCCGGGATCGACACTGGCGCATTCTTCGCGCGGTCCACGAACACATGCACGAACTGGCCGAAGGCACAGATCTCGTCGTCGCCTTCCAGGAAAATCCCCACACCGTACTGCACCGAGCTGTTGCCCAGCCGGTCCACCTTGAGTCCCGCTTCGATGCGATCCGGGAAGGCGATGCCCCGCCGGTAGGTGCAGTTGGAGTTAACCACGAAGCCGACGATGGAGCCGTCGTGAATATCCAGCCCGCCGTGCTCGATCAGGTAGGTGTTCACCACCGTGTCGAAATAGCTGTAGTAGGTTACGTTGTTGACGTGGCCGTAGAGGTCATTGTCCATCCAGCGGGTGGTGATGGGCTGGAAGTGCCGGTAGTCACCACGGGATGGGATTTCAAGTTCACTCATGCATCCAGTCCTTACTCAAATCAGTGTCGCAGCCTATCAGTCGTAGCCGGGTGGCGGTGTGAAGCCCCCCAGCAGGCGCTCCAGTTCGCGGGCGAAAGCCAGTGTGGTGCGGTCCTCTAGATGCGGACCGATGACCTGGACACCAATGGGCAGGCCGTCCCGGTTCACCCCCACCGGCACCACGGTCACGGGCAGGTAGACCACCCCCGCAAGCCCGGCCCAGACCAGAATGTCCATGTAGGGGCGCTGCTGGCCGTTGACCGAAAGGTGCCGATGGTACTGCGGATTACTGTGATCATGCGGGAACGGCGGCACGTGGGTCACCGGCGCCAGCAACACGTCGTGGGTCCGGAACAGCTCGCCCCAGGCCGCGGCCATGCGTAGCCGGCGTTCGTGCGTGCGCAGCCATTGCGCATGGCTCTGGGTGGCTCCGCGGGCAAAACGTGCCTCGTAACTGTCATCATCGCCCAGTTCCGCAGCGCGCCGGGCCATCTTGCCGTAGACCTTCTCCGGCAGGCCTGCCCCCATGGTCGCGGTCAGCAGGCTGTAGTAGATGTCATGGGATTCTGCCAGTGTCACCCCGGGGGGCCGCGCCTCCGGATCAACCTTAGCGCCCTCCCCACGCAAGCGGTCGACAAGCCCCTGCAGCAACTCCACCGTCTCGGAATCCACCGGGCAGGCCGGGTCATTCAACCAGGCGGCCACGCGGAAATCCGCCAGCCTGCGCTGGCGCGCAGCCGGCAGCTCCAAGCGCCAGGCGACGGCCTCCTCCGGAGCCGGCCCCGTCAGTACATCCAGGGCGAGTTCCAGGTCATCCACGCAGCGGGCCATGGGACCGGCCACCGAGATATCGCTCTCCGTGAGATTCCCGGGCGGCCCGGGCACATGGCCGCGCTTGGGGATGATTCCGTAGCTGCTCTTGTGACCGAAGACGCCACAGAAAGAAGCGGGCGTGCGAATGGAACCGCCGATGTCGCTGCCCAGCTCCAGTGGCGTCATGCCCGTGGCCAGCGCCACCGCTGCACCGCCGGAGGAGCCGCCGCAAGTCCGCTCCATGTTCCACGGGTTACTGGTCTGCCCGTAAATACTGTTGTACGACTGCAGGTCACCGGCGAACAGAGGCACGTTGGTCTTGCCCCAGATCACGGCGCCCGCATCCAGCAGGCGCTGCACCGAGATGGCATTCTTCGACGAGACATGCTGCTGATACCCGGGGGCACCGGATGTGGTGGGCAGGCCTGCGTACTCCCAGGTTTCCTTGATGGTCATGGGGACGCCGTGCAGCGGCCCCCAGGACTCGCCCCTTGCGGTAGCCGCATCCGCCTGCCGGGCTCGATCCCGTGCCCGGTCCAGATCAGTGACGACTACCGCATTAAGCGGATCGTCGTGTTGGTCCCGGCGCTGCACGCAGTGTTCCAGCAGATCGCTGGCACTCAGTTCCCCCGCCCGGATGCGACGCGCCAGCTCAGCGGCCGGCAGATAATGAATTTGCATGACACCTCCAGGTGTTATTCAGCTCCGGCCCAGCCGCCGCTCCAACCAGTCCCGCACCGCCGGCCCGGTGCCACGGGGCCAGGCGCGCACCTGGTCGTGGTCGAAGAGCCGGTAGTCCGCCAGTTCCTCATTCAGTGTTACGGTGCCCCAGGCCTCCACGTGGTAAACGCAGATGATCTGGTTCAACTCGGGAAACGGATAATGACCGACGAACTCGACGATCCGTGAGTCCAGATCCAACTCCTCCTTCACTTCCCGCAGAACACCGATCTCGGGCGTTTCGTCACGCTCCAGAAAGCCGGTGATCAGCGCGTACCATTTCTTCGGCCAGTTGACGTTGCGGGCCAGCAGCACCTTGCCCTCATATTCGACGATGGCTGCCACCACCGGGGTCGGGTTGCCCCAGTGGATGAAGCCGCATTGGTCCATGCAGCGCAGGCGGCGGTACCCGCCCAGTTCCACTTCCTCGAGTTCGGTCCGACACTCGGGACAGAATTTCATCCACGCCTCCCCTGGCCCATACGCGGGCCTCGTGTTCAAAACGAAACGTCGTTTCGCATACTGGCCCGTCAGTGCTAATGTGGCAACTCGTTTTACACGTCAACACTTCGGAGAAGGCACCCATGCTGAAGCTCTACGGCTTTTCGGTCAGCAACTATTACAACGTAATCAAGGCCGCTCTGCTGGAAAAGGGCCTGGCGTTTGAGGAAGTGACGGTCTACCCCTCCTCCGAGGAGAGCCTGCTGAACCGAAGCCCCATGGGGAAAGTGCCCTGCATCGAGACCCCGGAAGGCAGCTTCAGTGAGTCCCAGGTGATTCTGGACTATCTGGAAGAGGCGCACCCGGACACCCCGCTGATGCCATCCTCACCATTCCAGCGTGCCAAGGCCCGGGAGATCAACCGGGTACTGGAGCTGTACCTGGAGTTGCAAGCGCGCCGGCTTTATCCGGAAGCCTTTTTCGGCGGCAAGGTCAGCGACGAGACCAAGGCCGAGGTGAAGGTGGCACTGGAGAAGGCCACCGGGGCTCTGGCACGGCTGACCACGTTTGATCCGTATATCGTCGGTGACAGTTTCACCTCATCGGACATCGTCGCCGCCATCCATCTGCCGCTGGCCCGGGACGCCGGTCGCAAATTGCTGGATATGGATCTGTTCGAGCAACTGCCGGGCGTGAAGGCGTATCTGGGCCGGATTCGGGAGCGGCCGTCCATGCAGCGGGTGCTGGCGGACTACAAGACGGGTCTGGAGACGTTCCTGAAATCCAAGCAGGGCTGAGCACAAGCATGGCGACGAGTGACAAGCAGACGGCGGACACGGTCCGCGCTCAATGGGAAGAAGAGGCCCAGGCGATCCGTAAAGCCCGCGCCAGCAAGGCCGGCACGAACCCGGTGGATGCCATTGCCAATCGCACCGGGCTGGAGTTCCTGCAGGCGGTGTTTTCCGGGGAGTTGCCCCATCCGCCCATCGGCGAAACACTGAACTTCATGCCCATCAGCGCGGAATACGGCCGTGTCGTATTCCAGGGAACACCCATGCCGGCGCATTACAACCCCATTGGTTCGATTCACGGGGGCTGGGCGGCAACGCTGCTGGATTCCTGTGTGGGCTGTGCGGTGCAGTCGGTGCTGCCGAAGGGCAAGGGGTACACCACGCTGGAACTGAAGGTGAACTATGTGCGCGGCATGACTCCGGAGACGGGGCCGGTGCGGGCCGAGGGCACCGTGGTACATGCCGGGTCACGCACGGCGACGGCCGAGGGGCGGTTGGTGGACGCGGCCGGCAAGCTGTATGCGCACGCGACCACCACCTGTCTCATCATGGAGCTGCCGCGGGGTTAGAGCACGGCAACCCGCCGCAAGCGGTCCAGACCGCCCCGAACAAACCTGACGGCGCACGCCGCTGGGCTTCGATCCGACCGGTGCGCTGGAGTGGTTTTGCGGACACGCATGAATACATCCCTGTAGCTTGTCGGCGGCGTCCATGCCGACGACAGTCCGCAAAACCACTCCAGCGCCCCAGCCTTCTCTTTGTCGGCTTGCCCCCATGCTCTGACAACCGTCCTCCGGCGGCCTAGCCACCTGTGGAAGGCTCGAACTCCGCCCGACAATTGGGGGTTTCCCAGACAGTGACCCGCACCAGCCGTGCTCGCCCGTGGCTGCGTTCGTGGACGCCGGGGGACAGGCGGCTGAACCAGTGCTCCGCCAACACCTCGGCGGTCGGCGGCGCGGGCAGCAGGTACAGGCGCGTGCCCAGGGCATTGTCGCAGGTCTCGCAGTAGCCGTGCTCGGTTACAGCTTCCCGGAGTGACTGCTGCCAGCTGCCGTCGGAAGGATGCGGAGCCAGGCGCGCCAGCACGTCCTCGTCCTGCACCCAGAGCATCATGCCGTGGTCACAGGGGCCGTCGATTTCGGCGATCATCAGGTCCTTGAGGAACGAGAAATCCAATACCATGCCATGCTGCTCGCCCGCTTCTGCCAGCGTGATGGACTCGGCAACGGCTTCCACCACGTAGCGATGACCGTGCAGATGCCGGCAGCGGGAGCCATGCTCCGGTATGCGGTGGGCGGCGTCGATTTCGATACGGCGCGATATACGATGCGTCATTCGATCCCCAGGAACTTGTGTGTCTGCAGGCTGAGGCGCCACCGGGGGTGGGCCAGGCAGTAGTCCAGTGCCTCCCGCGTGTTGGCTGCCTGATCCGGGCCATCCATGGGCTGCAGTAGGAAGTGAGCGAAATCCAGCTCTTCCAGCGAAGCCGGATCCAGTCCAGGCTGCGGGTAGACCAGTTTCAGTTCATTACCGCGGCGAACCTGCAACGGATTGCCTGCCTTCGGACTGACACAGACCCAATCGACACCGGCGGGAACCGGCAGCGTGCCGTTGGTTTCCACCGCCACGTCGAAGCCGCGTTCGTGCAACGCCTGCACCAGGGCTTCGTCCAGTTGCAGCAAGGGCTCTCCGCCGGTGCAGACCACATAGGGCTTGCCGCCGCCGGGCCACAGGGTCGCGACGGCATCCGCCAGGGCGGCAGCATCGGCATAGCGTCCACCACCCGGCCCATCGGTGCCGATGAAGTCGGTGTCGCAGAATGTGCACTGGGCGGTTGCCCGGTCGCGCTCGAGACCCGACCACAGGTTACAGCCTGCAAAGCGACAGAATACCGCGGGCCGGCCGGCCTGAATGCCTTCCCCCTGCAGGGTAAAGAACAGGTGTTTGACGGCGTAACTCATTGTCCGATCCGGTAACGGCGCCACCCTTCCGCCCGCAGCACGCAGGCGGGACAGTGCCCGCAGCCATAACCCCAGTCATGCCGCTGGCCGCGCTCACCCAGATAGCAGGTATGGCTGTGCTCCACGATAAGTTCCACCAGGGCGTCGCCGCCCAATTGCTCCGCCAGGACCCACGTTGCCGCCTTGTCCAGCCACATCAACGGTGTATGCAGCACGAAGCGCTCGTCCATACCCAGGTTCAACGCCACCTGCATGGCCTTCACCGTGTCGTCGCGGCAGTCCGGATAGCCGGAGTAATCGGTCTCACAGACACCGGCCACAAGATGACGGATGCCCCGGCGCCATCCCAGAGCTGCGGCATAGGTGAAGAACACCAGATTGCGTCCGGGCACAAAGGTGTTGGGCAGTCCCTTGGCATCCGTATCAATCGCCATGTCACGGGTCATGGCCGTCTCGCTCAACTGCCCCAGGGCGCGGAGATCAAGCAGATGGTCGTCACCCAGGCGGGCCGCCCATTGAGGAAACCGCTGCCGTGTCTCCTCGCGGAGCCGCTGGCGACACTCCAGTTCGACTGCATGCCGTTGGCCGTACTCGAAACCGACAGTTTCCACGCGGCGGTAATGCGCCAACGCCCAGGCCAGACAGGTGGCGGAATCCTGGCCTCCGGAAAACAGTACAAGGGCAGACTGACCGTCTCGCATGGCTAGAGTTGACCCGCAGGGTTATCCGTCAAACCCACTATTGTCCTTGCCCGGGCCGGCGGGAACAAGCGCAGCCCCCGGGGGCACTGCCCGGCGGAGACACGGCCCCGGAACGAAAAAGACCCGCCGAAGCGGGCCTTTCCCATGTGCCATGCGGCCTCCGGCTTCAAGCCGCCATGGCTGTGCGCAGCTTCTTCAGAGCGTTTTTCTCCAATTGCCGCACACGTTCAGCAGATACGCTGTACTGGTCGGCCAACTCCTGCAGTGTGGTTTTGTCGTCTGCCAACCAGCGGCGGGCGACGATGTCGCGGCTGCGCTCGTCCAGTTGTGCCAGCGCCCGCTGCAGAGAGTCGGTCTGGTGGGCGTCCCAGTCGGCTTCCTCAATGGCGGCGGCAGGATCCAGCCGGCTATCCTCCAGATACGCAGCCGGGGACCGCACCACGAAATCCTCGTCATCCGTTTCCGGCTGCGGGTCGAAGGCCACATCATGCCCGCTCAGACGCGATTCCATCTCCAGCACCTGCTCGGGCTTCACCCCGAGATCCCTTGCCACGGAATTCACTTCGTCCCGAGAAAACCAGCCGAGGCGCTTCTTGGAGCTGCGCAGATTGAAGAATAACTTGCGCTGCGCCTTGGTGGTCGCGACCTTGACGATGCGCCAGTTGCGCAGGATGTATTCGTGGATCTCGGCGCGGATCCAGTGCACGGCAAACGACACCAGCCGCACCTTTACATCCGGATCGAAGCGCTTGACCGCCTTCATCAGCCCCACGTTGCCCTCCTGGATCAGGTCGGACAAGGGCAACCCGTAGCCTGAGTAACCACGGGCCACGTGGACCACGAAGCGCAGGTGCGACAGCACCATACGGCGTGCGGCCTCCAGATCCTGGTGATCCCGGTATGCGCGCGCCAATTCCTGTTCCTCACTGGCGCTCAGCACCGGAATCTGGTTGACGGCCTGAATGTAGGCGTCTTCACTGCCCGCCTTGAGCGGAAGCTGATTCATATTCACCCGTGCCAACGCGGTAGTCATCGTGTTCAGTCCCCCCTTGGAAGACAATGGCGCAAGTTTAGCACTCTGCCCGTTTGAGTGCTAAACACGCCGAAGGTTCCCGAATCTGTCAACATATCGCTGTGTTCGTATGCGGGTGATGCCGCCGGGTTTCAACCCCGGTTCAACGCGGCTCAATGGCAGCCAGATGCCGCCCCACCGCCAACCAGGACCCCAACAGGCCCAGCAGCACGCCGCACAGCAGCACCAGTCCCACGCCCGAGAAGCCGAGCCCACGCAGCAACCCCTCCGCGTCATAAAGCGCTGACAGCTGGCGCACCGGCCCGGTGAGCGCCGCGCGCCCCAGTTCCACAAGCAACGCGGCCAGCAGACCACCCCCCAGGCCGTACCACGCCCCCTCATACAGGAATGGGCGCCGGATGAAGGCGTTGGTGGCACCGATCAGCTTTGCGATCACGATCTCCTCGCGCCGGTTCTCAATGGCCAGACGGATGGTGTTGCCCACCACCAGAATCACGGTCATTGCCAGTAATGCCGCCACCAGCCAGATGCCGCGGCGCACCAGATCCATGATCGCATGCAGGCGCTGCACCCACTCCAGATCAAGCCGGGCCTGCTCCACGTCGGCATGCTCACCCAGCCCCAGGGTCAACTGCTCCAGTTCCTGAGCCGACAGATCCGGCACCGGTGTAACGATGATCAACGGCGGCAGGGGATTTTCGTCCAACAGGTCCAACGCCACCTCGGTGCCGCCCAGCGCCTGGAATTCATCCAGCGCCTCATCGGGGGTGACCACCCGGGTTTCGCGTATCTCATCATGTTCGGCGAACTCCGCAGCCAGGGCCCGATACCGGGCCTCCTCCAGGGAGTCCTGCAGGAACAGGGAAATGCGCGCTCCGCGCTCCCAGCCGTCAGTGGAGGCTTCCAGGTTCTGCAACAGCAACAGAAAAGCGGACGGGAGCGCCAGCGCAATCCCGAGCACGGCCGCCGTCATGCCGCTGGCCAGGCGTGAACGGCTGAGCCGCCCAAGAGCGCTTACGCAGGCGCGAAGATGATCCGCTGCCCAGGCACGCAGGCGCGTCATACAGCGCCCCCGGCCGGCTGGTCCGCCGTCAGGCGGCCGTCCTCCAGCACCAGATTGCGCTGGCGCATACGTTCGATGAGGGCCAGATCATGGGTGGCGATCAGCGTGGTCATCCCCACGCGGTTGAACTCTTCGAACAGATGCATGATCTCTTCGGAAAGGGCCGGGTCCAGGTTCCCGGTGGGCTCGTCCGCCAGCAGGATTGGCGGTCGCGTGACCACCGCCCGGGCAATGCCCACCCGTTGCTGCTCACCACCGGACAGCATCACCGGATAAACCCGCTCTTTTCCCAGCAGCCCCACCTTGTCCAGCGCCGCCCGCACCCGCTTGCCCACCTCACGATGGGCCAGCCCGCCAATCACAAGCGGCAGCGCCACATTGTCGAACACGGTGCGGTCCAGCAGCAGGCGGTGATCCTGGAAAATGATGCCGATGCGGCGGCGCAGGAACGGGATGCGGCGGCTGCCCAACTGGCTCAGGTTGATACCGGCGACGCGCACCTGCCCGCTGCTGGGTCGTTCCAGCAAGGGGATCAGCTTCAACAGGGTGCTCTTGCCGGCGCCGGAATGCCCGGTGAGGAACACCATCTCGCCACGGTTGATGGAAAAGCTCAGGCTGGCCAGTGCTTCATGCCCGCCCGGATAGCGCTTACTGACCTGATC
>SLCE01000094.1 GCA_007125985.1 Ectothiorhodospiraceae bacterium
CAAAGCTGCTGGGTGCTGCGCCGGAATGACCACCTGCTGGCGCTGCGAGGCCTGGGATGGCGAGCGGTCATGCCCTGGGTCTGCCATTTCGATTTCAACGCCCTGGAAGCGGGCCACTGGCTGCAAGTCGCCATGGCCGGCGTCGATGTGTGGGCGCTGCAGACCGATGGGGACAGCCTGCTTATCGGCTGCGATCCGTCCTACGGCGCGTATCTCCAGACCCTGCTTCACCAGATTATCCGCGAGCACGCGGTTTCCACGTCCACCGTTTGAGGAGGGGCCGACATGTTGCCCAGTCACGTACAGCAATTTCTTGCCGATAACGACATCCGCTACATCCTGGCCCAGTTTGTGGATATTCACGGGGTCGCCAAAACCAAGTCGGTTCCCGTCGACTGTCTGGAGGACGTCGTCGAGAACGGCGCCGGTTTCGCCGGCTTCGCGGTCTGGGGCCTGGGTATGGAGCCCCACGGGCCCGATTTTCTGGCACGCGGGGATCTGAACAGCCTGTCGCTGGTGCCCTGGCAGCCGGGTTACGCCCGCATCTCCTGCACCGGCTATGTGAACGACCAGCCGCATCCTTACGACAGCCGCTACGTGCTGCTCAGGCAGCTGGAACGCCTGGAGGAGCGGGGCTGGACACTGAACACCGGGCTGGAACCGGAGTTCTCGCTGATGCAGCGGGAGAGCGACGGCAGTCTCAAGCCGGTGGATGAGACCGACACCCTGGCCAAGCCCTGTTACGACTACAAGGGGCTGTCACGGTCACGTGCCTTTCTGGAGCGGCTGGTGGAAAGCCTGCAGCAGGTGGGTTTCGAGATCTACCAGATCGATCATGAGGACGCCAACGGCCAGTTCGAGATCAACTACAAGTACAGCGATGCCCTCACCTCCGCCGACCGTTTCGTGCTGCTGCGCATGGCTGCGGGGGAGATCGCCAATGATCTGGGCATGCTGTGTTCCTTCATGCCCAAGCCCGCCTCCGACCGCACCGGTAACGGCATGCACTACCACGTATCCATCAGTGACGGAACGGGTCGCAATTTGTTCAGCGATGACAGCGACCGCAACGGCCTGGGACTGTCCCGACTGGCCTACCACTTCCTGGGCGGTCTGCTGGCCCACGCCCCGGCCCTGTGCGCCTTCGCCGCGCCCACGGTGAACTCGTACAAGCGCCTGGTGATCGGTGGTGCGCTCTCCGGCTCCACCTGGGCGCCGGCCTACGTGACCTATGGGGACAACAACCGCTCAGCCATGGTGCGGGTGCCGCCGGGCGGCCGGCTGGAATTCCGCCTGCCCGATGCGGCCTGCAACCCCTATCTGATGACCGCCGCGATCATCGCCGCCGGCCTGGACGGCGTGGACCGCGAACTGGAGCCCGGCGAGCCCCACAACATCAACCTGTACGGGCTGGATCACGTGGGCTGCGCGGAGCGCGGCATCGACGTGCTGCCGCAGAACCTGAGCGAGGGCCTGGCCGCACTGGAGCAGGATCCGCTGTTCGCAGAAGCGCTGGGAACTGAGATCGTCAGCGAGTTCATCAAGGTGAAACGCGGCGAATGGATCGACTACAGCCGCCATGTCTCCGATTGGGAGCTGAAGCGCTACGCGGAATTCTTCTGAGGAGGCACATCATGTGCGGAATCGTTGGCCTGTACCTGAAAAACAGTCAGCTTCAGCCGGAACTCGGCGCCTTGTTCACGCCCATGCTCGTGGCCATGACCGACCGCGGGCCGGATAGCGCCGGCTTTGCCATCTATGGGGACGAGGTGCCGGATGGCTGGATCAAGTTCACCCTGCAGCAGGCGGACGCCGCCTATGACTGGACCGGTCTGGTGGAGGCGCTGGAACAGGCGGTGGACCAGCCGGTGCACTGGTTCGCCAACAGCAATGCGGCGGTGCTGAAGACACCGGCGGGCGAGGAGTCGGTGCGTGAATGGCTCTGGGCCGAGCGCCCCGAGGTTCGCATCATGAGCGTGGGTCGTAGCATCGAGATCCTGAAATCGGTGGGTCTTCCTGA
This sequence comes from Ectothiorhodospiraceae bacterium, assembly GCA_007125985.1. Taxonomy (GTDB): domain Bacteria; phylum Pseudomonadota; class Gammaproteobacteria; order Nitrococcales; family Aquisalimonadaceae; genus LSCE01. The sequence continues at coordinate 2,021 of SLCE01000094.1, forward strand.
ACAGATCGCCGGGCAGTACGGCCTGCGCGGTATGCAGGGGAGCCACGTCATCGGCCATACCCGGATGGCCACCGAGAGCGCGGTAACGCTGGAAGGCAGCCATCCGTTCTCCACCGGCATGGATCTGTGCCTAGTGCACAACGGTTCGCTGTCCAACCACAACCGCCTGCGTCAGCGGCTGATACGCGAGGGTATCCGCTTCGAAACGGAGAACGACACCGAGGTGGCGGCTGGTTACCTCACCTGGCGGATGCGCCAGGGGCTGTCACTTAAACAGGCGCTGGAGGCCGGCCTGGACGATCTGGACGGCTTCTACACCTTCACCATCGGCACCCGGGACGGCTTTGCCGTGGTGCGGGATCCCATCGCCTGCAAACCGGCGGTGATGGCTGAAACCGACGACTACGTGGCCATGGCCTCCGAGTACCGGGCCTTGGCCGGACTGCCCGGCATTGAGCAGGCCCGGGTCTGGGAGCCGAAACCCGCCATCGTCTATGTCTGGGAGCGCCAGCGGAAGGAGCATGCAGCATGAAGACCATCGATCTGGCCGAGCACGGCGTGCGCGTTCTCAACCAGCAACTCCACGATCAGGCCGCAGACCTTAGCGAGCTTGACTGGGACGTGGTTCATACCCAGGGCGCACACAATATCGCCTGCGGCCTGAATGCGGAGCTGAACCTCACAGTGCGGGGCCACGCCGGTTATTACTGCGCCGGCATGAACCAGAAAGCCAGCGTCACCGTGCACGGCAATGTGGGTGTTGGCGTGGCCGAGAACATGATGTCGGGCAGCGTGCGCATTAAGGGTGACGCCTCCCAGTCCGCCGGTGCCACCGGCCATGGCGGCCTGTTGGTGATCGAGGGCAACGCCTCTGCCCGCTGCGGCATCTCCATGAAGGGCATCGACATCGTCGTGGGCGGCGATGTGGGTCACATGAGCGCCTTCATGGGCCAGGCCGGCCGCCTGGTGATCTGCGGCGACGCCGGCGAAGCGCTGGGTGATTCGCTCTACGAGGTGCGCATCTACGTCAAGGGCCGTGTGCAGTCGCTGGGTGCGGACTGCGTTGAGAAGCCCATGCGCGAGGAACACCTGGAGGAACTGCGGCGGCTGCTGACCCAGGCCGGCATGGACGAGGACCCAGCCGCTTTCCGCCGCTATGGCTCCGCGCGCGAGCTCTACAACTTCAAGGTCGACAACGCGGCCGCGTACTGAGGACAAGCCCATGAGCAATGACGTTGATCCGGCCCTGCGGGAATCCGCCACCTTCGACCGGCGCACCATCCACGAGATCCAGCGCGCGGCGGCCACCGGCATATACGATATCCGCGGTTTCGGCGCCAAGCGCCCGGTGCCCCATTTCGATGATCTGCTGCTGCTCGGCGCCAGCATGTCCCGCTACCCGCTGGAGGGGTACCGGGAGAAATGCGGCACCAATGTGGTGCTGGGCGCCCGACACGCGAAGAAGCCGGTGGAACTGGACATCCCCATCACCATTGCCGGCATGAGTTTCGGCGCCCTGTCGGCCCAGGCGAAGGAGGCCCTGGGGCGCGGTGCCTCAGAGGTGGGCACCAGCACCACCACCGGTGATGGCGGCATGACCGCCGAGGAGCGTGGTCAGTCGAAGACCCTGGTCTACCAGTATCTGCCGTCGCGCTACGGCATGAACCCGGATGATCTGCG
>SLCE01000032.1 GCA_007125985.1 Ectothiorhodospiraceae bacterium
AAATCGCCTCACACCTGCGCAAGGTCGGTAAACCCGTGATACTGGCGGTGAACAAGACCGATGGCGTTGATGCACGCACCGCCACGGCGGAATTCCATGCGCTCGGCCTCGGGGAACCGCTGGCTATCGCCGCGGCCCACGGCCGGGGCGTGGGTGACATGCTGGAGCAGGCCTTCGGACAACTGCCCGAGGATCGTCAGGAACCAGCCAGCCTGCAGTTTGACGATGCCGAAACAGGCATCCGCATCGCCGTCGTTGGCCGGCCCAATGTGGGCAAGTCCACGTTGGTGAACGGTCTGCTGGGCGAAGACCGGGTGGTGGTGTTCGATATGCCCGGCACCACCCGCGACAGCATCTTCATCCCCTTCGAGAAGGAAGGGCATCGCTACACGCTGATCGATACCGCCGGTGTGCGGCGGCGCTCCCGCGTCAACGAGGTGGTGGAGAAGTTCAGCGTCATCAAGACACTCCAGGCCATTGAAGCCGCCCATGTGGTGATCATGGTATTGGATGCCCACGAGGGTATTTCCGAGCAGGATGCGCACCTGGTCGGACACGTGATGGATGCCGGCCGAGGGCTGGTGTTGGCCATCAACAAATGGGATGGCATGGACCCTTCCGACAAGGACAATGTGCGCCGGCTGCTGAACGTGAAGCTGGGCTTTCTCGATTTCGCGGAATCCCACTTCATCTCGGCGCTGCATGGCAGCGGCACCGGGCTGTTGTTTGATGCCGTGCGCCGGGCACATGAATCCGCCATGCGGGATCTCGCCACGCGCCGGCTCACCCAGATTCTGGAGGATGCGGTCAGCCAGCACCCACCACCCCTGATTCACGGGCGGCGCATCAAGCTGCGGTATGCGCATCAGGGCGGACGCAACCCGCCCATCGTGGTCATCCACGGCAACCAGGCGGAGAAAACCCCCAAGACCTACCGGCGCTACCTGGTCAATACCTTCCGCAAGGTACTGGACCTGCATGGCACCCCGGTACGCCTGGAGTTCAAGACCACGGAAAACCCCTACGAGGGCAAGAAAAACACCCTGTCCCCGCGCCAGGAAGCCCGGCGGAAGCGCATGATCCGGCACATCAAGCAGCAGGAAAAGAAGCGCAAGCGTAACTGAGCCGGTCTGACCAAAGAAAAAGCCGCCGCGGTCTCCCGCGGCGGCTTTTTCATGGCAATGCGCCGGGATGGATACGTCGCCTAGTGGTAACCGGCATCTGGCCGCACCTTGCCCCGGAAAACCCAGTACGTCCAGGCGGTGTAGCCCAGGATCACGGGGATCAGGAACAGCACGCCAATCAGCAGGAACAACTGCGTTTCGGGTGCCGAGCTGGCGTCCCAGAAGGTGTGATCCGGCGGCACGGCCAGCGGCCACATGCTGATCAGCAGGCCGACGTAGAAGGTGATGAACAGCGTCATTGTGGCAATGAACGGGACCCCTTCCTTGCGGTAACGGATTGCCCGCCACAGCCAGGCGGAGGCCCCCAGCGTGGCCACCGGGAAAATCCACAGCCACTGGATATTGCCAAGCCAGCGGTCCATCACCCGCGCCTCGGTGAGCGGCGTCCAGATACTGATGATCACGAAGAACGCCAGCACCGCAATCAGCGCTTTCCCGGCCACCCCGTAGGCCCAGTCCTGCAGATCCCCTTCGGTCTTGAGGATCAGCCAGGTGGAACCCAGCAGCGTGTAACCACAGACCAGTGCCAGCCCCGTCATCACCGTAAACGGTGTCAGCCAGTCCAGCGGCCCGCCTACATAGGTGAAGCCTTCGGTTTCAAAGCCCTGGATATAGGCGCCAACCACCGCCCCTTGGGCGAAGGAGGCCACCAGCGAGCCGATGAAGAACGACCAGTTCCACAGGTAACGGGAGGTCTTCGCCTTGAACCGGAATTCAAAGGCAATGCCGCGGAAGATCAGCCCCGCCAGCAGCAGGAAGACACCGATGTAGAGGGCCGGCAGAAACACCGCGTACACCAGGGGGAAGGCGGCCAGCAGACCGGCGCCCCCCAGTATCAGCCAGGTTTCGTTGCCGTCCCAGACCGGCGCCACCGAGTTCATCATCATGTCGCGATGCTCGTCGTTCCGGGCGAAGGGGAAGAGAATCCCTACGCCCAGGTCGAAGCCATCCATCAGCACGTACATGAAAATGCCGATGCCGATGATGCCGATCCAGATCAACGTCAGATCAATCAATTCCATGACTGCTTACCTCCCTGCCGGCTGCAGGTTCTGCTCATCGTCCAGACTGGTGTCCACCGCGGACAGCGGACGCTTCGGCCGCCCCTGGTGGGCGTCATCCGGCTCGTGCGCAGGCGCCTCCGGCCCTGCCTGGATCAGGCGCACCAGGTAATAGAGCCCTGCGGCGAAAACCACAGCGTAGACGAGGATGAAACCCAGCAAGGTGAACAGTGCCATGCCACCGGTCAGAGACGGCGTCAGGCCATCAGCCAGGCGCATCGTCCCATAGATGAGATAGGGTTGACGCCCCACCTCGGTGACAAACCAGCCTGCAATCACCGCGACGAAGGGCAGCGGAATCATCCAGGTGAACACCCGCAGCAGCCTTGGGGAATCATACAGCCGGCCGCGCAGTCGCAGATACAGCGCAGTCAGGGCCACGCCAATCATCAACAGGCCGATGGCCACCATGATACGGAAGCTCCAGAACACGGTAGCCACTGGCGGGCGATCTTCGGGCGCCCATTCTTTCAGCCCCGGCACCTCACCATCCAGCTGATGGGTGAGGATCAGGCTGGCCATCTTGGGAATGCCGATCTCCAGGTAATTGCGCTCATTGGTGGCGCTGGGAAGGGCAAACAACAGCAGAGGGGCCCCTTCAGTGGTTTCCCAGACACCCTCCATGGCAGCGACCTTGGCCGGTTGATGCTCAAAGGTGTTCAGCCCGTGGATATCGCCCACCACCAGCTGCGCCGGGGCGATCACCGCCAGCAACATCACGGTCATTCCCAGCGCCTTGCGGTTGAGTTCTGGAGCACGGTTCCGCAGCAGATACCAGGCGCTCACGCCGGCCACCACGAATCCGGCGGTGAGGAACGAGGCCAGTGCCATGTGGAAGAAACGCGGCCACAAGGAGGGATTGAAAATGGCTTCGGACCAGGATGTCACGTACACCAGGCCATCCCGTACCTCCACGCCGGCCGGCGTCTGCATCCAGCTGTTGGCGGAGAGGATCCAGAACGACGAGATGAACGTGCCCAGCGCCACCATGCAGGCGGCGAACAAGTGCAAACCCTTGGGCACCTTGTTGCGGCCGAACAGCAGCACGCCGAGGAAGGTTGCCTCAAGGAAGAATGCGGTCACCACCTCGTAGCTGAGGATGGGGCCAAGGAAGTTGGCCGAGGCATAGGAGAAATTGCTCCAGTTGGTGCCGAACTGGAACGCCATCACAATGCCCGAGACCACCCCCATGCCGAAGACCACGGCGAACACTTTGGTCCAGAAGCGGGAAAGTTGCTCGTAGACCGGGTTATCGGTCTTATAGAACAACGCCTCCAATGTCGCGATGTAGGAGGCCAGCCCGATGGTGAACACCGGGAAAATCGCGTGGAAAGACACCACGAAGGCGAACTGGATACGCGACAGGAGAAGGGGATCGAGTTCCATGGTGGTTGCTACCCCCTGTGGTTGGGAGAGATCGGAACCGTGATTATACCCCTAGGGGTTTATGAAAGATCAAGGTTCGAATACGATCCGGGGGAACTTCCGCGCTGCCCGTGCAAAAATCGCGTATCCACCGGATGACCTGGAATGTTGCCACCCATCTTGACCGGCAGGGCTCCAGTCGGTTCCCTGGTGCGGCGCAAAAAAAACGCCGCCCAACTGGGCGGCGTTCATCGTAAGCCTGATCTTGAGACTTACTTGGCCTTGGCGGCCTGCGGGGCCTTCTTGGCCGTTTCCTGACCCAGCTTCTGGGCGTCCTGCACGAAGGCCTGGCTCAGGGCGACGACCTTCTGGGTATCATCCTTCATACGGTCACCCAGTTCGCGCACGACCTTCTGCTGGCCTTCCACGTACTTGGTGAAATCCTGCACGTCCTTGATGTCCAGGGCGGCGCGCATCTGGCCGATGGCCAGGTCGGTGTATGCCTTGCTGGCCTCAAACTGCAGATCCACCAGTTTGGTGAAGTGATCCACAGCCATTTCGGAGTAAGCACGGCCAGGGGCCACGAAAAACTTTTCCATCTGTTCGGAGATCTGGTTAAGCGGCTGATTGCTCATGATGTCATTTCCTCTCGCTGCGTTTTGTGATCAAGGAAGAGAATCTTTTCTCACCTTGTTGCGTTGCAGCATAGCAGAGCAATTGTCGCAGTGCAACATTTTTATTCGGCCTTCTTCTTACTTCTGAGGCTCCGCCACCAGCCAATCGTCCAACAGATCCGCCGGCAGGGTGGTCATGCGCCGGCGCTCAGTGATTTCCGCCTTGACCTTCTCCAGCGCTTCGTCACGGGTTTCTGCTTCCACCTGCCAGACCTGATCGGCAATCTTGCCCAATGAGGCGCGCGCGTCCTTCAGTGCTGTGGGTGCAATGGTGCATGTCCAGGTCGTCATCTAGGTCTCCTCCGGTTGATCAGCGCTTCCTTAACGTATAGGCGCTGGATAGTGCCACGACCAGCTGCGCGGCGAGTTCAATCAGTACCGCTCCGGAGCCTGGTCGCCCATTCATGGTCTCGGGCATGACGGTTGGCGCCAAGCCCGTTTGCGGGAGGCTCGCCGATTCGTCTGTTCCGACGATGCCAAGCCCATTGCCTTGGCACACCATGCAATTGGTTAACATGCAAGGTATCGGACTATGAATACGCAAAAACAGAACCGGCGCTGGCTGCTGCGCCAGCGGCCGCAGGCAACGATAGGCGCCGAACATCTTGAACTGGTCACTGAGCCGGTGCCGCAGCCCGGAGATGGAGAGGTTCTGGTCCGGAACATCTATTTGTCCCTGGATCCGACCCACCGCCTGTGGATGAGCGATCGCGAACAGTACCTGCCGCCGGTGGAAGTCGGCCAGGTGATGCGTGGCGGCACGCTCAGCGTGGTGGAGGAATCCCGGTCGGACCGGTTTGCGCCGGGGGATATCGTCAAGCCGGCCATCGGCGGTTGGGAGGAATACACGCTGCTGCCTGAGAGCTGGGTCCGCCCGGTCGACCGGCATCCGGATATCCCGCTCTCCGCGTATATGTCTGTGCTGGGCTCCACGGGGCTTACCGCGTATTTCGGTTTGCTGGACGTGGGCCAGCCGAAGGCCGGGGAAACCGTGGTTGTGGACGCCGCCGCGGGCGCCGTTGGATCCATCGTCGGGCAGATCGCACGGCTGCAGGGTTGCCGCGTCATTGGCATCGCCGGTGGGGCGGACAAGTGCCGCTGGCTGACCGAGGAGCTGGGTTTCGACGGCGCCATCGACTATCGGGCGGAGTCGGTGGGCGAGCGCCTGGATGCTCTGTGCCCGGACGGCGTGGATGTGCAGTTCGAGAACGTGGGTGGCGACATCATGGACGCGATCTACACCCGTCTGAATCAGGACGGCCGCATGGCCCTGTGCGGCATGATTTCCGGCTACAACGACGAGCGGCCCATGCCCGGCCCGACGGACTTTGGCCGCATTTTGATGAAGCGGCTGACCGTGCGCGGATTCATCATCCTCGATTTCCAGGAACGCTTCCCCGAGGGGCTGTCGGCGTTGTCGCAGTGGGTGTTGCAGGGAGAGCTGAAGTGGAAGACCCACGTGCTCGAGGGCATTGAGCAGGCCCAGGAGGGCCTGGGTCTGCTGTTCAGTGGCGGCAATGACGGGAAGCTGATGGTGCGGCTGATGTCCGAGCCCTGAACGTAACCCCGCTGACACGGCACATTCTTCAACACGAAAGAGGATTTCTGCGGATGACGAACGACGGAACGGCGGCAATCGAGTATCAGGTCAAAGATCGGACGGCGTGGATTCGTCTCAACCGGCCGGATTCCCTCAACGCCTTCAACGCGGCGCTGCGGGAAGGCTTGCTGGCGGCGCTGGAGCGCGCCGGTGCTGACCCGGAGGTGCGGGTGGTGGTTTTAACCTCCGCCGGACGTGCCTTCTGCGCCGGGGCTGATCTGCTGGAGCAGAAGCCGGCGGACGCGGATGTGATCACCGAGTTGATGGAAGGGTATTACCCCATACTCAACCGCATTCGCACGCTGGAGAAACCGGTGATCGGCGTGGCCCCGGGCGTTGCCGCCGGGGTGGGAGCGTCCCTGCTGATGGCCTGTGACCAGGTGCTGATGGCGGAGCAATCCCGTATCTATCTGGCGTTCTGCCACATCGGTCTGGTGCCGGACGGCGGCGCGACCTGGCTATTGCACCGCAGCCTGGGCTACCACCGCGCGTTCGCACTGATCACCGAGGGCGGTAGCCTGGATGCCGCCACCTGCCAGCAGGTGGGGATAGCGCGTGAGGTGGTGCCTGGGGCGGAACTCGATGCGCGTGCCGCAGCGCTGGCGGCAACCTTGGCTGATCGCCCGCCACTGGCCACGGCGAAGGCTAAGGCGCTACTGCATCAGGCGGAGACTGCAACGTTTGACACTGTGTTCCGGGCTGAGGCGGAAGCACAGAAGGCGTGCCTGGCCAGCGAGGAATCAAAACAGGCGATTGCCCGTTTCCGTGAGGGTAAGCGCGCGTGATTGGTTCCGGTTGCGCGGGGCGGGTTCAGCTGGAACCCGCCCGCGCCGCATGTGTCGGCAGTGGCCGACGTGGCGCCCGGCACCCAGATGCTATGGCGTGCTTTCCGGGTGTCGGCGGTGCCAGTCCGTGGCGCGCTGGTACGCCCAGCCGCCGCGTATGAGCAGGTCTTCCCGGAAATGCCCGGCGATTAGCTGGAAGCCCACCGGCGCCCCGGTTTCGGTGAAGCCGCCGGGCAGGGTGATGCTGGGATGCCCGCTGATGTCGAACGGGGCGGTGTAACGCAAACGGCTGACCCGCTGATCCGGGTTTCCGCGAATGCGCGCGATACCCTCGATGGTCGCGCCGGCAAAGGGCGTGACCGGCGCCAGCACCAGATCCACGGTTTCAAACAGGGTATGTACCTCGCCGGTGAAATCCTCCCGGCGACGCAGCATGGCCTGATAACCCAGCGGGTCCAGCGAGCGGCCGAGATCGATTAACCCGGCCAGCTCCGGGCCGTAGGCCGATGCCTGTTGCGGGTAGGTGTCCCGATGGGCGTAAGCCGCCTCCGCGCCCACCAGCATCGCCCAGTCGCCAGCAACCTGTTCGACAGCCGGGAAGCTGATCTCCCGAACCTCTGCGCCCAGCGCCCGCAGCACCTGCAAGGCGTCGCTTACAGCCTGCCGAGTCGGTTCGTCCACGTTTTCCATGGCCCAGGCCTTATCCATACCCAGGCGCAAGCCGCGTACCCCGCGCGTCATCAGCGCCAGATAATCCGGAACCGGCTGCTGGCTGGCGGTGGGGTCGTTGTGGTCCGAACCGGCGATGGCGCCGAGCACCGCCGCCGCATCCGCAGCGGAGCGGGTGATCGGGCCGATATGATCCAGTGAGGCTGCCAACTCAAAGGCGCCGTAGCGGCTGACCCGTCCCCATGTGGGCTTCAGGCCGGTTACGCCGTTGGCGGCGGAGGGAAAGCGGATAGACCCCCCGGTATCGGTCCCCAGCGACCCGAAGCACAAGCCGGTGGCCGTGGCCACGCCGGACCCACTGGACGAAACCCCGGACCACAGATCAGAGCCCCAGGGGTTCACCGGTGCCGTGACGTCCGGGTGATGGCTGCTGAAAGCCCCCTCGGTCTGCTGCAGCTTGCCCAGGATCACCGCGCCAGCGTCGCGCAAGCGCTGTACCGTGGTGGCGTCTTCCCGTGGCACAAAGCCCTTGTTCAGCGGCATGCCATGCGTCGTGACCGTGCCAGCCGTCCACAGCAGATCCTTCACTGCGATGGGCACGCCATGCAAAGGCCCGCGGGCATCCCCGGCGGCAATTTCCCGGTCAGCGCTCCTGGCGTCCGCCAGTGCCTTATCCGCCATCACGGTCACGTAGCTGTGCAGGGTCGGCTGCAGCTTCTCGATGCGCTGGAGCATGTAGCCGGTGACTTCTTCCGAGCTCAGTTCCCGCGACTGAATCCGGCGGCCGACTTCCAGTAGCGTCTGATAATGCAGATCGGTATGCGTCATTTGCTTTTCTTCTTCGTGGCGAATGGGGTGTGAGAAGCCCGAACCGCCCCTGCGGTTGGAAGGCCAGGCGATCGAGCCTGTTGCGCCTGTACCCGGTCGCGGCTGCTACCGGGTACTATCTCACACATCAGCCATTTGATCGGCATACCCCGGGGTGGTCAAGAATCCCGCAACGCACCGCATTTTGCCTCACCGTAAAAACGGTACGCCTCCGTGACTGCCTGCCGCCAGTGCTCGGTTTCACAGGCCTGCGCGCCGGTCGGCTGGGCTTTCCGCTGCAGCTGTTGGCTTGCCGGGATGAACCCGGGCCACGGCTGGTCGTTGCGGTGGGCAGAGGCAAGGGCGGCGATATACGGGCGCCCGGCGCGCGCATCGTCCTCCATCAGCAACTGCAGGCCGCGATGCAGGGTTTCCATGTCCAGATGGGGCAGTGCGGACTGCAGATCTCGCAGCAGATGCGCGTCATTGACCACCTGTTTCCGCTCCGCATGCCGCATCAATTGCGAACGCAGCAGCAGGCGCAGCATGTTCAGCAGCCGGCCCCGACCGGACAATCCCGCATACCGTGCTGCCGAGCGTGTCTTTTCGCTCTGGTGGGTCTCCATGGATTGCTCCGACATGCCCGGCACGGCCGAAGTCACTTCATGCGTGAGGAACTGCTCAGCCCCGGGCCCGCCGTCCTGATTGGTCAAATTGCTGTTTTCCATCATTACCTCCTCGGATCGTCGCCCCGATCCAGGGCGCCGCCCCGGTGTCAGTTGCCGCCGCGTTCAATGGGTGTATGCGCCGCGCACAGTGCCAACAGGTCCGGTTCTTCCAGTCGCGACCCGGTCCGGCAGCAAACTGGCGCGTTCCCCCCGGCGTCCAGATGGCGGCAGTCATGGCAGCTGCCCAGTTGCACACGGCCGTGGGGTGCCCGGAGTTCATTCATCAGCGTCGCGATGACAGTCCCGAAGCGCTCACGGTCCGCATCGCTGAGCGCCTGAATGGCCGTTGCCAGCGTGTTGCGGCGTTCGGCTTCCAGGCGCTTACGCCCGCTGGAGGTGAGCACGAGTTCCGCACTCCGCGCGTCCTGCCTGCTTGGCACGCGCCGTACCAGGCGCTTGTCCACCAGGCTCTTGATCACCTGAGACGCGGTGCCCTTGGACGTGGCGTTGTAAGTGGCAAAGCCGGACACCGTCCGAGACATCCCGTTCGCAAGGCCAACGTATTGCAAGGCGCTCCACTGCAATGGCGTCAGGCCATCCTGATCACCATCCGGCTCAGTGGCACGCACCAGGTGCCGCACCATCGCGGCCAGGTTGTCGGCGGTTTGTTCGCGTATTGTCATCATGTTTTGTATAGTATCGAATCGAAACTAATTTTCAAGCAAGCCAATGAAAACGCCACGTTGGGAGGCGGAATACCATGGCGGCACCTCACGATGAGTCCCGGATCAAACAATTCGCCCGGACATTCCTGCTGGTGGAGCTGCTGCGCGGTTTACGCTTAACCGGCCGCAACCTATTCCGGCGCAAAGTGACCATCCAGTACCCGGAGGAAACGGCACCGCAATCCCCGCGCTTCCGTGGCCTGCACGCCCTGCGCCGCTACCCCAACGGCGAAGAGCGGTGCATCGCCTGCAAACTCTGTGAGGCCGTGTGCCCGGCGCTCGCCATCACCATTGAATCCGAGGAGCGGGAGGACGGCACGCGCAGGACGACCCGCTACGACATCGACCTGTTCAAGTGCATCTATTGCGGCTTCTGTGAGGAATCCTGCCCCGTGGATTCCATCGTGGAGACGCGCATCTTCGAATATCACATGGAAGACCGCTCAGAGCGCGTGATCAACAAACAGCGTCTCCTGGAAATCGGTGACCAGTACGAGGCCCAGCTCGCCCGGGACCGTCAGCAGGATGCACCGTACCGGTAATGGCCGGCACCGGGATGTATCTGCCGCCCGATCACGGCCGCGCCACCGGCTCGGCGGCTATCACGTAGTCGAAGCCGTATGGGATCGCGCCGTGCTTCTCAATCAGCGCATGGCCGCGGGCCTCCAGCGCCTTGATTTCCGCCGCCAGGCCCTGGCGCAACGTCTCGTTCTCGACCAGATGCAGGCGGTCGCGGCACATGCCAAGCTGCGATTTGACGAATCGTGCACCGTAGCGAATCGGGAAACCCCGCGCCTCCACCGGGTTGAACCCGGCACGCTTCAACGCCCGCACGACCCAGTCGCTCGGGTATTCCCGGTACGGCCGCTGCCGCACAAGCAGCAGCATGGCATCCCGAAACCGGCCCAGATCACCGATGAAGCACCCACACTCATCGGCTTCCATCCGCGGCACATAGGGGTCAACAGCGGTCACGTAGAGCCGGCCGCGCGCATGCGGCCGCAGGCGCTCGAATGCCAGGTCCTGCCAGTACGGCGCAAAACCCTCGATAGCGCCGATGAAATAGTCGACCAGCACCGTGTCGAACACCTCACCCTGGAGGAGTTCGGGGTCGGTCCAGTTGGCCACAATCACCCGATCGCACTCACGCATCCTGCCCGGATACGCCTTCCGGCTTTCCTCCGCCATGCCGGCAGAAGCAGTCACCGCAGTCCAGGATTCAGTCTGCAGCTTGCTCAGCCATTGCAGGCTTCTGACACCCGTTCCCACATCAAGGAGCCGCCCCCAGGGACGTTGCCCCTGCAACTGCTCGATGTAACTGGAACAGAGCTGAGGCTTGCGCTTCGCTCATTTCACCGCTCTGATTCGGAATTTGTTACACAATAATAAATCTGAGTGTCCGAGCCAGGCGCCGGGGGAGGGGGAACGGGAAGTGATCAATCGGGCTCAATGTGTTCTTGCGCTCCCTCTAGGCGCCGGATATAGCTCTGCCTACCACGCGGACGCAGGAGGCTCTGCGCAAACGTAAATCGCAGTAGAACCCGTTTGTTCATCAGCCTCGGCAGGCTTGTCAGGCCCTGGGTTTCGCTCCGCAGTTCTAGGGAGACCCCGATTTATTCCCCGGGGGCTCGCAAGCCGGCAGTGCGGGAGGCGTCGCTAGTTGCTCTCGTGAATGGATGGTGTTCCGACAGCCTGATCAAACCGAGCCGTGACACACCCGGGCTGTGGCAGTGACAGGCGGCTCGTTCCGCCCTTCGTCCACGGGTTAGCGTTTGCACCCTTCTCAAAAGGGCCTTTATGCTTTCCCATGCTTCGCGGCTGGGCGGCCATGGCAACCTCCTTAGCCAATCATTTCGGGGTAACCCGTTCCACTTTTCCGGGTAGAGGAGTCAACGGACTCATGGTTGAGGGTATTCAGGCAGAGCGCGTGACCGCGTGGCTGAGTGAGCGCATCAAGGATTTGGAGCCACCGCTGGAATTCGGCCTTATTGCCGGTGGCCATTCCAATCTGACCTATTCGGTCACGGACCGCACTGGCCGGCGCTGGGTGCTGCGACGGCCGCCGCTGGGTCATGTGCTGGAAAGCGCCCATGACGTGGCGCGGGAGCACCGGATTATTTCCGCCTTGGCGGGCACTGAGGTGCCGGTGGCTGCCACTGTGGGTGTTTGCGAGGACCGGGACGTTAACGGTGCCCCGTTCTATGTCATGGAATTCGTCGACGGCATTGTGCCGCACGATGCCGACGCGGCCACCGCGATTCCGGAAGCGGATCGCGAGGCGCTGGGGCTGGAAGTGGTGGACGTGCTGGCGCGGTTGCACATGATTGATCCCGATGAGGTCGGGCTGGGCCAGTTGGGTCGTAAAGAAGCCTACCTGGAGCGTCAGCTCAAGCGCTGGACCAAGCAGTGGGAGAACTCCAAGCAGCGGGAAATCCCGGCGATGGAGGAAAGCCGCCAGCTGCTTGCGGAGCGCATGCCGACCCAGGTGGGCGCAAGCATCGTTCATGGTGACTACCGTCTGGGCAATATGCTGGTGGACGGGCCACGAATTTGCGCCGTGCTCGACTGGGAGCTCTGTACCCTGGGTGATCCGCTGGCGGACGTCGGTTATCTGCTTAATTCCTGGGTGCTGCCGGGTGAACTGGATACACGCCCGGGCGACCAGCCGCCCACGACTGCCGGCGGGTTCCCGCCGCGCGAGGCGCTGGTGGAACGCTATGCCAGCATCACCGGGCGCGACCTGTCGGAGATCCATTACTATCGAGCGTTCTCCCACTGGCGCCTGGCAGCCATCGGAGAGGGGGTCTACAAGCGCTACAAGCTCGGTGCCATGGGCGATCGGGGCGAGGTGGACCTGGATGCGTTCGCGGACTCGGTCGTCAACCGTGCCGAAGCCGCGTTGGAACTGCTGCAGAGCAGTTAAGGAAACACTGATCCATTCCCATGATGCACTGGCAAGGAGCGTACGCATGACGATTACCGCTGTTTTCTGGGATTTTGGTGGCGTTCTCACCACCAGCCCATTCGAGAACTTCCGGCGTTATGAGGAGCAACACGGGCTGCCGCGGGATTTCCTGCGCACCATCAATGCCACCAATCCGGATACCAATGCGTGGGCTCGCTTCGAGCGCAGCGAGCTAAGCCTTGAGGCTTTCGATCAGGCCTTCGCGGAAGAAAGTGCAGCCGCCGGTCACCGCGTGCCGGGGCGTGACGTCATTGGCCTGCTCTCGGGGCAGTTACGCTCGGAGATGGTCACCGCCCTGCGCCGAATCCGCGAGAAGTTCCGGATTGCCTGCATCACCAACAACGTCCGCGCCGGTGAGGGGCCAGGCATGCAGCCGGATGCCGAGCGGGCCCGGAAAATCGCGGAGGTGATGGCGGATTTCGAGCATGTGGTGGAATCGTCCCGGTTGGGCCTGCGCAAGCCGGATCCGCGCATTTACCGGCACACCTGCGAATTGATGGGCGTTGCCCCCGACGAGGTGGTGTACCTCGATGACCTCGGGGTAAACCTCAAGCCCGCCCGGCAATTGGGCATGACCACCATCAAGGTGTCCGATCCAAGGGCGGCGTTGGCAGAGCTGGAGCAGGTGTTGAATATACCCTTGCTCAGGCAGGAGTGATCCACGTCACCCGGCCCTGGGCAGTTCCCTCATCATGAAGTGACCCCCTCCAACGCTGCGCAGGCTATGGCGTCGCCCGGGGCGGCCGGTGACAGCCCGACACTTGTGAGTATCGCCATGCTGCGTCACGCTGGGGGTTCCAACACGCTCTCGCCCGCCTTCGGCGGCGACCGTGCGCCGGATGAGA
>SLCE01000207.1 GCA_007125985.1 Ectothiorhodospiraceae bacterium
CCCGAGCCGTCGGAGAGCGGGTACCGCATATGCCAGATGTGGCCGGACTCTTCTTCGGAAACCACTTCCAGGTCAGAAACCGCGGTGTGCAGCACCGGGTCCCAGTTCACCAGGCGCTTGCCGCGATAGATCAGTTCTTCCTCGTAGAGCCGGACGAACACTTCGCGCACGGCATTGGAGAGGCCGTCGTCCATGGTGAACCGTTCACGGCTCCAGTCCACCGACGCGCCCATGCGGCGGAGCTGCTGGGTGATCGTGCCGCCGGATTCGGCTTTCCATTCCCAAACGCGATCGATGAACGCTTCGCGGCCCAGATCGTGGCGTGTTTTGCCCTCGGCGTTGAGCTGGCGTTCCACCACCATCTGGGTGGCGATGCCCGCATGGTCCGTGCCCGGCTGCCAGAGCGTGTCGCGGCCCTTCATCCGATGGTATCGGATGAGCAGGTCCATGATGGTGTCCTGGAAGGCATGCCCCATGTGCAGCGTGCCGGTGACATTGGGCGGAGGAATCATGATGCAGTAGGGCTCGCCATCACCTCGGGGCGTGAAATGGCCCTGCTGCTCCCAGTGTGCGTACCAGCGCTGCTCGATGCGGTTGGGGTCGTATGTCTTGTCCATGCGTTCCCTGGGCTGTCCGGTGTGTGATTCTGAAGACGATATGGCTGTGCCCGCCACGATAAGGGCGGAATTATACGTGTCTTTCCAAGGCATACTAAGCCTTAGGCCTAGCGTTGGTGGTAGCGCTTCCGAACGCGCTCCAGCACTGAATCCAGCATCTGCGGGCCCCGCTCCCGCAGGCGTTTCGGAAGCCGGTTCTGCCAATCACCCAGGCTGACGCGGGGCTGCCGGGGCGCGGTGGCACGGTGACGGATGGGCAGCCATAGTCCCCGTGGCGCCAGTTCATCACCAGGACAAACCGGGTCTCTCAGTGTGGGAATGGTATGCGTGTCCTGTCGCTCGCTCATCGGGTCTTCACCGTGTGGTGGTTCGGGCTAAAGCCCTGTTCCCGGTAGTGACGGAATCGGGCACGGGCGGCCCGCAGGCGCTCCGGCTGTTGGTCAGCGATTTCCGCAATCCGCGCCCAGCTCCCGGGCTCCTCGGGAAACCCGGGGGCCAGATTGATGAGCATCTCCCGGTCATCGGGAGCCGGGACCCCGGCGGGGCCGATCAGCAACGGCTCGTCCGGGTCCCCCTCCCAGAGCCCGTGGGGCAGAAAGCTGCCCTCCCGGAACGTCCATAGCAGCGTGTCCATGGCGTGTGCCTGGTTCTCACCATCTGTGCGCAGCCAGGTTTTGAGCCCCTGGTTCAGTGCTTTCTCGGCGATCCGGCAGGCCAGCAGCTCCGCGGTCTGCGGCTGCTGGTCCTGATGGATGTAAAAGTCGATTTTCACCACGGTGGTGTTGTCTTACTTTCCGGCGCGGTCCATGAGATACCGGGTCAGCAAAGGCACCGGGCGGCCGCTGGCCCCTTTCTGGGCACCGCTTTTCCAGGCGGTGCCGGCAATGTCCAGGTGGGCCCAGCGGAACTTGCCGGTGAAGCGCGCCAGAAAACAGCCCGCAGTGATGGTTCCGGCGGAGCGATCACCGATGTTGGCCATATCGGCAAAGTTACTTTTCAGCAGTTCGTCATATTCCGGCCCCAGGGGCAGTTCCCAGGCGCGGTCATGGGCCGACTTTCCGGCTGCCAGCAGTTCGTTGGCCAGGCCCGCGTTATTACTCATCAGGCCATGCATCTCATGACCCAGAGCGATGATGCAGGCGCCGGTCAGGGTTGCGATATCCACCACGCTGCGCGGTGAGAAGCGTTCCGCGTAGGTGAGGGCATCGCACAGCACCAGACGGCCTTCCGCATCCGTGTTCAGAATCTCGATGGTCTGGCCGGACATGCTGGTAACAATATCACCGGGCTTGGTGGCTTTGCCGCCAGGCATGTTCTCTGCAGCTGCCACGATGCCCACCAGGTTGATCGGCAACCCGAGTTCGGCCACGGCCTGTATTGTGCCGAACACACTGGCGGCGCCGCACATGTCGAATTTCATCTCGTCCATGCCGGGGCCGGGCTTCAGGGAAATGCCGCCGGTGTCAAAGGTGATGCCCTTGCCCACCAGCGCGTAGGGTTTCTCATCCTGGGCGGCGCCGCGGTACTGCATGACGATCAGCCGCGCGGGTTCCCGGCTACCGCGGCTCACCGAGAGCAGAGAGCCCATGCCCAGTTCTTCCATGGCCGGCTCGTCCAGCACCTCGACGCTAACACTGGTGAACCGTTCCCCCAGCCCGTGGGCCTGCTCGGCCAGATAACTGGGCGTGCAGATATTGCCGGGGAGATTGCCCAGTTCCCGCGCCAGGTTCATGCCGCCGCCGATGGCTTTTCCCTCGGCAGCCGCCGTCTTTGCTGCGGCGGATTCGGTCTGGTCGGATGCGCCGAAAACCACCTTCTTCAGCGGTGGGCGGTTATCGTCCTTTTTGCTCTTGCAGGTCTCGAAGCGGTATTCCAGGGCTTCCAGGTTCTGTGCCGCATCGCGGATACGCCAGGCCAGGTCGCGGCCCTTGATGGCAGCCGTGGGCAGATAGCACAGCGCATCCTTTGTGCCGCCGCCGGCCAATGCGGTATGCATGGTATGGATGGCCTGCCGGTAGCCGCGCTCAGTCAGTTCGCGTTCCTTGCCCATCCCGACCAGCAGCACGCGGTCCGCGGTGATGCCGGGTACGCGCGGAAGCAATAGCTGCTGACCGGCGCGGCCATCCATATCACCTTGTTTCAGGAGTTCGCTGAGGTAGCCGTTGGCCGCCTGGTCCAACTGCTCTGCCTGGGGGCTGAGCCGGCGTTTGTCGAAAACGCCGACGACGACGCAGCCGGCCCGCTGCTTTTCCGGTTTGCCGGTCTTGATGGCGAACTCCATGTGCTATTTCCCCCTTGATCGGTCGGTGATCGTCTTGCGTTTTCCGTCGCGTGCCCTGCGGCCGCTGCCGGCGTTCAGCCTGAGTGCTCCCGAGTGTAACGCAAATTCCGGCGTGCTTGCGCCGTCATCCGGCGGAAGTCTTTGACCGGTGGCGATGGACACCGGACAATTCCGGCCATGCATGGTCTGCGGGATGCGGGAGCATCGTCTTGCTGAACATTTCCATCATCAACCGGTACCTGGTCCGCGAGATCGCACTGGCCTGGATGGCTGTGACTGTGGTGCTGGTGGCGGTGCTGTTCACCAACCGGCTGGTGCGCTACCTGGGCGATGCCGCCAGCGGCGCGCTGCCCGGGGATGTGATTCTGATACTGATGGGTTACAAGGCCCTGAGCTATACGGGTCTGGTGTTGCCGGGGAGCTTTTTTCTGGGGGTGATTCTCGCCCTGGGACGGTTGTACCGGGACAGTGAAATGGCCGCCATGGGCGCTTGCGGCATCGGTCCGCGACACCTCTACCATGCGCTGGCTGTGTTCGCCCTGCCTTTGACCCTGCTGGTGGGGTGGCTGGCCTTGGACGTCGGGCCTTGGGCAGCGCGGGAAGGCCGTGAAGCCGAACAGTTGGCCCGGGAAACCGTGGAAATCCAGGCGCTGCGTCCGGGCCGGTTTATCCAGTCGAGCCGTGCGGAAGGCATGTTCTACATTGAGCGCTTCACCGAGGACGGCGAGCGAATGCGGGATGTGTTCCTGCAGACCCGGCAAGGTGGTGAGCAGGTGCTGCTGGCCGCGGATGAGGGCTATATCGATGTGGATCCGGACACGGGTGACCAGTATCTGGTTCTGGTGGATGGACGGCGTTACGACGGAAACCCGGGCAGTCTGGAATGGCGTAGCATGCGCTATCACCTGCATGGGGTGCGTATCAGCGAGGGTGAGCCGCCGGATGTGCGCATCCGGCGGGATGGTATTCCCTCCGGTGAACTCTGGGGTTCCCGTGATATCCGCGAGGTGGCGGAACTGCAGTGGCGGCTGTCCATGCCGCTGATGGTGATCACGCTGGGTCTGATTGCCATCCCGCTGAGCCGGAGTTCACCGCGTGATGGCCGTTATGGTCGGCTGCTGCTGGCGGTGCTCATCTATGCGGTGTACTCCAACGGCCTCACGCTTGCCCAGGGCTGGATGGAGGACGGTGCGTTGCCGCCCGCAGTCGGCGTCTGGCCGGTGCACGTCCTCGCCGCCGCCATTGGCGTGATCTGGTTGATGAAACAGTATGGCCTGTTTGGCTGGGGAGGTCGACGATGATGGCGCGCATCCTCGACCGTTACATCGCCAAGGCCGTGGTTGCGGGCTCTCTGGTGGCCTTGGTGGTCTTTGTCTCTTTGATTCTGATTTTCAGTTTCGTCGAGGAGAGCGGCGACATCAGCGGTGATTATACGGCGCTGAAGGCGCTGCTTTACGTTGCCCTGCGTGGGCCGCAGCGGGCCTATGAATCGTTTCCCATCGCCACCCTGATCGGCAGCCTGATGACATTGGGCGGGTTGGCGGCGCGGCATGAACTGGTGGTGATGCGTGCGGCGGGCATGTCGATCCTCAATATCGGCCGGTCCGTGGCTGTGGCCGGGGTGTTGCTGGCACTGGCGGCCGTGGCCCTGGGGGAGTGGGTGGCCCCGCCGGCGGAGCGTATGGCGCTGGAAGTGAAGGCCCAGGCCCGGTCCGGTGAGGTGGCAGCGCTCAGCCGTGACGGCTTCTGGGCGCGGGACGGGCGCCGTTTCGTACAGGTGGCATCGGCACCCAGTGCGGAACTGCTGGAGGGCGTCAATATCTACGAATTCGGTGCCGAGCGTCGTCTTGATCATATCGTGAGCGCGGTTCGGGCGGACTACGCCGGCGATGGCTGGGTACTGCACCAGGTGGTGATC
The DNA here is from genome assembly GCA_007125985.1 of Ectothiorhodospiraceae bacterium. Lineage (GTDB taxonomy): Bacteria > Pseudomonadota > Gammaproteobacteria > Nitrococcales > Aquisalimonadaceae > LSCE01. The sequence continues at coordinate 4,817 of SLCE01000207.1, forward strand.
ACCCGCTTCCATGAAGACGGCGGGGTCAGCCGGGAGCAGGAAACCAGCCGTGAGTGGCAGTCGGAATTGCATCCCGACGTGCTGGACGTGGTTGTTGTCGATCCGGAAGCGCTGTCAATTCAGGACCTCTGGACCTACATCGGCTATCTCGAGCGGAACGATCTGGAAAGCGATCGTTACCGCCTGGCCTTCTGGCTCAAGCTGGCCACGCCGCTGGCCACACTCACCATGCTGCTGCTCACGATCCCGCTTGCCTTCGGCTCGCTGCGTTCCGTTGGCGCCGGGCAGCGTATCTTCATCGGCGTCATGATCGGGATCGTTTTTTTCCTGGGGAACAACCTGCTTAATCACCTGGGGCTGGTCTACGGCCTGCCACCGGTGGTGAGCGCGTTGCTGCCGACGCTGATCTTCCTCCTCGCCGCCATCTACGGCACATCGCGTATCCGCTGACGGTAGCGGCCCGCCGCGATCGGCGGTTGAAATCCCTGCCTGTGCCTGCATAGTAGAAAAAGGCCCGGTACAGCAATGTATGGAGCGGGGCGAAGGTCTGCCGCCATTGGGCCTCCGCAGAAACGGGAGCAGTGATGAACCAGGTGGCACTGCTCGCTTGATCAAACTCAGGGGCTGGCCTCGCGCTTTGCGCGCAAAACGAATACGGTTGATCGGGCCGGATCCTGCCAGGGTGAAGGTGATCGCGCGTTAATGGGTGAAAAACTACGGGTTGAACATCTCTACAAGATCTTCGGTTCTCATCCCGAGCGGGCCATGCAGATGTTGCGTGAAGGCCTGGACAAGAACGCCATCTTCAAGCAAACGGGAATGACCATCGGCGTGAATGACGCCTCCTTCTCCATTGATGAGGGTGAGGTGTTCGTGGTCATGGGCCTGTCCGGCTCCGGTAAGTCCACGCTGGTACGCATGTTGAACCGGCTGATCGAGCCCACAAGTGGGCGCATCGTGCTCGACGGCCAGGATGTGACGGCCATGTCTGTGGCCGAGCTACGGGACATGCGGCGCAAGAACATGAGCATGGTGTTCCAGTCATTCGCCCTGATGCCCCACCGGACCGTGGTGGACAACGCCGCCTTCGGCCTGGAAGTGGCCGGCATGGGCCGGCGGAAGCGCAGACAGGCGGCGCTGGCGGCATTGGAGGCTGTGGGCCTGGCCACTCATGCCAACAGTTATCCAGACGAACTCTCCGGCGGTATGCAACAGCGTGTGGGACTTGCCCGGGCGCTGGCGGTCAACCCGTCCATTCTGCTGATGGATGAAGCCTTCTCCGCGCTGGACCCTTTGATTCGCACGGAGATGCAGGACGAACTGTTGCGCCTGCAGCAGGAGGAGACACGGACGGTGGTCTTCATCTCCCACGATCTGGATGAAGCCATCCGTATCGGTGATCGCATCGCCATCATGGAGGGTGGGAGCATCGCGCAGGTGGGTACGCCGGAAGAGATCGTCAACAACCCTGCCAATGACTATGTGCAGTCGTTCTTCTACGGCGTGGATGTGAGCCAGGTCTTCAGCGCCGGCGATGTGGCCACCCGCAAGCAGGTCACGCTGATCCAGCGGCCGGGGGTGGACGTGGCCACCGCTCTGGAACACCTGCGGGAGCACGAGGGCACGTCGGCGGTGGTGGTCGGCCGCGATCGGCGCTATCAGGGCCTGGTCAGCGAGGACAGCCTGCGCGAGCAACTACGCAGCACTGCGCAGGATCGCCTGAGCCGGGCCATGCTTGAGGAAGTGGAACCGCTATCGGCCGAAATGCCTTTGAGCGAGGTGGTGGGCAAGGTGGCGGATAGTCGCTGGCCGTTGCCGGTGGTGGACGGTGATGGACGTTACGTGGGCTCCATCACCAAGACGGCACTCCTGCACGTACTGAAAAAGGCCGGGTGACAGCGATGAGTGGTTTTTTCCTGGACGATGTGGAAATCCCCCTGGGCCGCTGGGTGCAAGATGGCGTGCGCTGGATTCAGCGCAATGACACCTCCCAGACGATACTCGATGGCATCGAGCAGGCGGTGCGTGCCCTGGTGGACGCCTTTGAGGCAGTGCTGACCCTGCTTCCACTGGAATTGATGGCGCTGCTCATCATCGCGCTGAGTTTCTGGCGGGTGGGTTGGCGCTTTGGCCTGTTTTCGATCCTCGGCCTGTTTTTCATCGTGGCCATCGGGCTGTGGGATGCCATGATCTCGACGCTGGCACTGGTGCTCTCGGCCAGTACCATTGCGTTGTTGGTCGGCATGCCCATTGGCATCGCCATGGCGCGCCGCTCCGCTGTGGAGCAGGCAGTCAAGCCGGTGCTGGACTTCATGCAGACCATGCCGCCCTTTGTGTATCTGATACCGGCCGTGATCTTTTTCGGGCTGGGTAAGGTCCCCGGCGCCATTGCCACTGTGGTGTTCGCCATGCCGCCCGCCGTGCGCCTGACGGCGTTGGGTATCAAGCAGGTGAGCGCGGAAAAAGTGGAGGCAGGTCAGGCGTTCGGCTGCACCAGTACGCAGTTGCTGCTCAAGGTTCAGCTGCCGCTGGCCTTGCCGTCGATCATGGCGGGCATCAACCAGACCATCATGTTGTCGCTCTCCATGGTGGTGATCGCCTCCATGATCGGGGCCGGTGGCCTGGGGGATCCGGTGCTTGCCGGTATCCAGCGGCTGCAGGTGGGAACCGGCTTCGAAGGCGGCCTTGGGGTGGTGATCCTGGCCATCCTGCTGGACCGCATTACCCAGAGTTTCGCCCCTAACCGGGATCGACGACGCGCAGGGCTGTTCTCTTTTCTGCGCAGTTGGGCCGGTTCGGGCGGGAAATCGGCCTGACGACGGGGAGGAGCCGGTGCAATCCGGCCAACCCCGTCCAAAGCGGGCCGATCGCAGACGGCGGCACGCGGGTTTTGCCGCCGGAGCAACCGAAAGCAACAGGGGAGAAGAGTCATGCTAAAGCATGTAGCAGGTTTTGCCGCCGCGGCGGCGTTGGCTGTGGGAGCGAGTAGCGCAGCCTCTGCGGAAACCGTCCGCATCGGGTGGACCGCCTGGAGTGATGCTGAATTCATCACCAAACTCACCGCCCGGGTTATCGAGGAACACACCGATTACGATGTTGAACTAATCCAGACGGACATCGCGCCACAGTATCAGGGGTTGGCTGGCGGCAGTATCGACATGATGCTGATGTCTTGGCTTCCAGCCACCCATGAAGACTATGTGGCGCAGGTGCAGGACGACATCGTGTTTCTCGGCACCCTGTACTTCAATGCGCGCCTGGGCTGGGCCGTGCCGGAATACGTGCCGGAAGACCAGCTGTCCTCCATCGCGGACCTGAACGATCCGGAGGTGAGGGACCGGCTTGACGGAACCATCACTGGCATTGATCCGGGTGCAGGCCTCACGCAGCTCTCCGAGCGGGCGCTGGAGGTGTACGAGCTGGACGGCTACACCCTGCAGACCTCGAGCGGTGCGGGCATGACGGCGGCACTGGACCGGGCCTACAACCGGGAAAACTGGATTGTGGTGACCGGCTGGAGCCCGCACTGGAAGTTCGGTGCCTACGAGCTGCGCTATCTGGAAGACCCGGAAGGCGTGCTCGGTGGGCCGGAACGAGTGCATGCCCTGGCCCGCAAGGGGTTTGATCAGGAGCACACGGAAGTCGCGGCCATGGTGTCGCGTATCCAGCTGTCACTGGATGACCTGCAGGATGCCATGTTCGATGCGCAGGAAACCTCCTACGAGGATGCGGTCACGCGCTACATCCAAGCCAATGAGGCCCGCGTCCAGTATTGGGTGACTGGCGATATCTAAGCTGATGGGTATGCGACCTCCCGCTGATCCGCTGCGGGAGGTCGCATGTTTCCTTAACGCCGGGGAGGCGGAATACGCACAATTCGGGTTGCAGACAGCATATCGGCCAGGCTGCGACTGTGTTTGTCGAAGGGCATCGAGAGCAGACCGACCGGGCCCAGCGTCAACACAGTGGCCATCAGGCGCTTCATCGCGTCGGTATATCCGATACTTTGCCCATCTGCCCGCCGCACGTACAAGTGCCAGGCTTTCATGCCAAGGGTCTGGTTTCCCCAAAGCCAGAACAGCAGGAAGAACCCGCCCGTCAGGATGAGCAGGTAGAGCTGGAATACCGGTATCCAACGAGCCGGTATATCTCCGCCATCGGTCAGGGGCAGAACCGCGAAGGTGCCAGCAATGAGAATCGCGGCAAGCAGGAGCGTGTCATAGGCGGCCGCGCCGAGGCGACGGAAAAAACCGGCAGGGCGGACCTGGGGCGTCGAAGGCGTCTCGGGCATGAAAATAATTCGGGAAGGAAAAATGGCGCTCCCTAGGGGATTCGAACCCCTGTCGCCGCCGTGAAAGGGCGGTGTCCTAGGCCTCTAGACGAAGGGAGCATGTCCTGTGGCTGCGTATCCTGCGCGAATCGGAAGGATTCTGCAAGCCCCGCGACGGGGTGATATTATACGCGCTCATTTCCTTGGCTCAAGCACGGATACCAGTGACGGACCAACAAGCACTCATCGAAGCGCTGCAGGCGCACATCATCCCCCGATCGGAACACGGCATCTCCCGTGCCGACATCAGCGACAATGCGTTGAAGGTGCTTTACCGGCTGAAGAATGCCGGTTACCAGGCGTACTTGGTCGGTGGCGGCGTGCGCGACTTGTCCCTGGGGCGAGAGCCGAAGGATTTCGACGTGGCCACCGATGCACGGCCCGAGGAGGTCAAGGCGCTGTTCCGAAACTGCCGGCTGATCGGTCGGCGCTTCCGGCTAGCGCATGTGCACTTCGGCCCTGAAATCATCGAAGTGGCCACGTTCCGTGCCCTGCATGACCCCGAGAGCGATGAAGTTGAAGGCGATGTCGCAATGCAGGATGGACGTATCGTCCGGGATAACGTCTACGGCACAGTGGAAGAGGACGCGCTGCGGCGCGACTTCACCATCAATTCGCTGTATTACAATATTGCGGACTTCTCGGTGGTGGATTTCGCCGATGGCATGGCGGATCTGAAAGCCGGCCTGCTGCGTCTGATCGGAGATCCTGAACAGCGCTACCGAGAGGATCCGGTGCGCATGCTGCGCGCCGTGCGCTTTGCCGCGAAGCTCGGTTTCCGCATTGAGGAGCACTCAGCCGCGCCCATACCGCGCATGGCCTCCATGCTTGAGCACATCCCCCAGGCGCGCCTGTTCGATGAGGTGCTCAAGCTGCTGATGGCAGGGCAGGGCGCGGAAACCTTCGAGCAGCTGCGGCACTATCACCTGTTCGAGTACCTGTTCCCGGATACGGACCGGCTGATCGATACCGACGAGCACGGCACCTGGATCCGTTTCATCAACGCTGCGCTACGCAGCACGGATCAGCGTATTGCGGAGGACAAACCGGTCACGCCCGCGTTCCTGTTTGCCGCCATCCTCTGGCCGGCGGTGGAAGAGGAAAAGCAGCGACTCATGGATGAGGACGGCGAGCATGAGGCGCAGGCCATGCAACTCGCCAGCAGTGCGGCGATCAGCCAGCAGGTGCGGCGGGTGGCGATTCCCAAGCGGTTCTCGCTGCCCATGCGGGAGATCTATCTGCTACAGCCAAGGTTGCAGCGGTATGGCATGACCCCGGCCAAGCGGGCCCAGCGGCTGTTGGGGCATCCCCGGTTCCGGGCCGCATATGATTTCCTGCTACTCCGCGCCGAGGTGGGCAACGCGCCCCAGGAATTGGCGGATTGGTGGACAGATTTCCAGAAGGGTAAGGACATGCCCAAGCCGGGCGGGGACGCTGCAGGCGGTCGTCGCCGGAGGCGGCGCCGGCCCCGGCGCAAGCCGGTGGTCGAGTCCGGGCAGTGATGCCGACAGAGGCGATCCCGGTTTGGGTGGGGCTGGGCAGCAATCTGGGGAAACCCATCGCGCAGATCCAGCGGGCTCTGGCGGAACTCGCCGACTTGCCGGACACCCGATTGCTGCGGCATTCCTCTCTGTTCCGCAGCCCGCCCATGGGCCCCCAGGACCAGCCTGACTTCATCAATGCCGTGGCCCTGCTGGAAACCACCCTGGATGCCCAGGCGCTGCTCCGGTTCCTGAAACAGATTGAACAGTTGCACGAGCGCGAGACGACCCGGCACTGGGGAGAGCGCACCCTGGATCTCGATCTGCTGGTGTACGGGGCCAGCATAGTGGATGAACCGGGCCTGACTGTTCCGCATCCGGGCATACCCCAGCGGGCCTTCGTCCTGTATCCTCTGGTCGAAATCAGCCCGGAGCTGGAGGTTCCCGGTTTCGGGCCGGTGACCGCATTGCTGGCGGCGCTTCCGCTGCACGCTGTTGCCAGAAGGCTTGAGGATCCGGAATAAAAATGACACGTTCCAACGCCGGTGAGTCCCCTTTCTAGATACCACGTCACCTGGTCGTCGAAGGCCCGATCGGGGTAGGCAAAACCAGCCTTGCACGTCGACTGGCCACCAGCCTTGGCAGCGATCTGCTGCTGGAGGGAGCGGACGAGAACCCGTTTCTCGAGCGTTTCTACCAGAATCCCAGGGATGCGGCCTTCCCCACGCAGATGTACTTCCTCATGCAACGCGCGGAACAGCTTCGTCGCCTTCGGCAGCAGGACTTGTTTGAGCAGACACGGGTGGCGGATTTCCTGTTCGAGAAGGACCGCATCTTTGCCGAACTCACCCTGAATGAGGCCGAGTTCGATCTTTACATGCGTGTCTTCGATCAGCTCGCGCCGGAGCTGCAACCGCCGGATCTGGTGATTTACCTGCAGGCTCCCGTCGAGGTGCTCATGGAGCGGATACGCCGACGCGGCATCGCGCACGAGCAATCCATCAGTGCTGATTACCTGCAGCGGCTCTGCGACGCCTACGTGGAGTTCTTCTACCATTACGATGCGGCGCCTTTGCTCATCGTCAACGCGACGGAAATCGACCTGGTGGAAAACGACGGCGATTACCGGCAGTTGATGGAACGTCTGACGCAAATTCGCAGCGGTAGACACTACTTTAATCCGGCGCCGATTGCGCTCTGATCCGCTTGTTGTGAGGCACTGTGAGTCGGAAAGATGCGCGGATTTTTGACCATTCGCCAGCGTATTTGTTCCCCGCGGGCAATGGTGCGTTGCAGAAATTGCGCTTGAAACTTGCTGTTCTGGGCCGCACTATCCTTGCCTTCCCGGCAATAGGCTCGCCGTCCGCAGCCTGTGGTGAGAGGAGCTGGTGATATGTATTCAGGCAAGTCCGACAAGCCGCGTAAACCGGTGACCGTGGCGTCATTGGCAAAGATGAAGGCATCAGGGGAGAAGATCGCTTCCCTGACCGCGTACGATTACAGCTTTGGGCGGGCCGTGGATGCCGCTGGTGCGGATTTCGTGCTCGTGGGCGACTCCCTGGGCATGGTCATGCAGGGGCGGAGCACTACCTTGCCGGTAACTATGGATGAGATCATCTACCACAGCCGCTGTGTGGCTTCCGCCCTGGAGCGGGCCCTGCTGATGGTGGACATGCCGTTCATGAGCCATGTCAACGCAGATGAAGCACTGCGTAATGCGGGCCGGCTCATGAAAGAGGGCGGCGCCCAGATGGTGAAGCTGGAAGGCACCGGTGAACAGGCGGATGTGGTGCGTCAGCTTACCGTGGCCGGGGTGCCGGTGTGTGCTCACTTGGGCCTGCGCCCGCAGGCCGTGCACAAGATGGGCGGTTACCGCGTGCAGGGGCGGGATGAAGCGGCCGCTGATGCCATGCTGGAGGATGCGCTCCGGCTGGAAGAGGCGGGAGCCGACCTGCTGCTTCTGGAGTGCGTGCCTGCAGCGCTTGCTGGCCGGATCAGCCGCCAGGCACGGGTGCCGGTGATCGGCATCGGTGCCGGCCCGCAGTGCGATGGGCAAATTCTGGTACTCCAGGACATGCTTGGGTTGACGGCCGGTCATGTGCCGAAGTTCTCCCGCAATTTCATGCCGGATGCGGGCAGCATCGGCGGTGCCATCACGGCCTATGTGGACGCTGTAAAAACCGGCGACTTCCCCGCCGCGGAGCACTGTTTCTGAGGTTCGTGATGCAGTTGATTCATGACGTGGCGGCGCTGCGGCGGACCGTTCGAGGCTGGCAGTCCAATGGGGAGCGTGTGGCGCTGGTGCCCACCATGGGTAATCTGCATGCAGGGCACCTCAGTCTGGTGCGGCAGGCAGCGCAACTCGCCGACCGGGTGGTGATCTCCGTATTCGTGAATCCCATGCAGTTCGGTGAGGGCGAGGATTTTGAAGCCTATCCACGTACTCTGGAGGCCGATTGCCGTAGTCTCGACGGCCAGGGTGCTGATGTGGTCTTCGCCCCCGGTGTGGAAACCATGTATCCCGGGGGAGCCGGCGCCGCTACCCGCGTGGAGCCGCCGGTTTCGCTGACCGATATGTTATGC
>SLCE01000124.1 GCA_007125985.1 Ectothiorhodospiraceae bacterium
CAGCAGTTCGCCCAGGTCACCAATCCGCCCATCGACCCGTTGCGTGAGCAGATCGTCATGTCCCTGGAGACCTGCTTTGGGCGGGAGCGCAATATCTTCGAGGAAACAGAGGATCACGCACGGCGGCTGGTGGTGGAATCCCCGGTGCTCTCCAGGACCAAATTCCTGTTGCTGCTGAACCGGGATGAACCAGACTATGCGCATCGGATCATCGATCTGCACTACCCGCATGAGGAAGGGCTGCGCGCCGCCATCCTGCGGATTGCCGATGAAGCCGAGCAGGCCGTGCGGGACGGCACCGCGATCATTGTGCTGAGCGACCGACGCATCCAACCGGACAGGCTACCGGTGCATGCGCTCCTGGCCACCGGCGCGGTGCATCACCGACTGGCCGAGCGGGGCCTGCGCTGCGACGCCAATATCGTGGTAGAGACAGCCACGGCGCGGGATCCGCATCATTTCGCCGTGCTGATCGGTTACGGTGCCACCGCCGTCTACCCCTATCTGGCCTACGCCACCATCCGAGGCATGATCCGCAGCGGGCAAATCGACGCCCTGCCCGCGGACCAGCTGCGGCGCAATTATCGCAAGGGGATCAGCAAGGGGCTCTACAAAATCCTCTCCAAAATGGGCATTTCCACCGTGGCGAGTTACCGCGGCGCCCAACTGTTCGAGGTTGTGGGGCTGGCCGACGAGGTGGTGAGTCTGTGCCTGCGGGGCAGTATCAGCCGAATCCAGGGTGCCAGCTTCGCCGAATTGGAAGCGGACCAGACCAGCCTTGCCCGGCGGGCCTGGCGCCAACGGGAGCCGATCCCCAAAGGCGGACTGCTGAAGTTCGTCCAAGATGGTGAATACCACGCGTTCCACCCGGAAGTGGTGCGCACCCTGCAACTGGCGGTGGAAACCGGTGATTACGCCGACTGGCAGGCGTTTGCGGAAACCGTGAACGGGCGACAGCCTGCGGTGCTGCGTGACCTGCTGCGGCCCAAACCGGCGAAAACCCCACTGCCGCTGGATCAGGTGGAGCCGATCGAGGACATCCTCCCGCGTTTCGATTCCGCCGGCATGTCATTGGGCGCCCTGTCCCCTGAGGCCCACGAAGCCCTGGCCATCGCCATGAACCGCCTCGGCGGCCGCTCCAATTCCGGCGAGGGAGGGGAGGATGAGGCCCGCTACGGCACCGAACGCATGTCGAAAATCAAGCAGGTGGCCTCCGGCCGATTCGGTGTGACGCCGCATTATCTGGTCAATGCCGAGGTACTGCAGATCAAGATCGCTCAGGGCGCGAAACCCGGCGAGGGCGGGCAGTTGCCGGGCCACAAGGTCAACACGATGATCGCGCGGTTACGGCATGCCAGCCCCGGAGTGGCATTGATTTCACCGCCGCCACACCATGATATTTATTCCATTGAGGACCTGGCGCAGCTCATCTTTGACCTGAAGCAGGTCAACCCGCAGGCGCTGGTGTCGGTCAAGCTCGTGTCGGCAGCTGGCGTGGGCACCATTGCGGCCGGCGTTGCCAAAGCCTACGCAGACCTCATCACCATCGCCGGATACGACGGCGGCACCGGGGCCAGCCCGTTGACTTCGGTGAAGTACGCCGGCACCCCCTGGGAACTGGGCCTGGTGGAAACCCACTACGCGCTCCGCGCCAACCAGTTGCGGGACAAGGTGCGCGTGCAGGCCGATGGCGGCTTCAAGACGGGGTTGGACGTGATCAAGGGAGCGATCCTGGGCGCCGAGAGCTTCGGTTTCGGCACCGCACCCATGATCGCGATGGGCTGCAAATACCTGCGTGTCTGCCACCTGAACAACTGCGCCACCGGCGTGGCCACCCAGGAGAAGGTGCTGCGGCTAAGACATTTCATCGGCACACCGGAAAAGGTGGCGAACTATTTCCGCCTGGTGGCCCTGGAAACCCGTGAATGGCTGGCCCGGCTCGGTGTGCCCCGGCTGCAGGACCTGATCGGCCGCACGGATCTACTGGCGATCCTGCCCGGTGAGACGGCGAAGCAGCGGCGGCTGGATCTGCGTCCCCTACTCTCTGACGGCGGCATTCCCACGGACACACCGCGCCATTGCCTAACCCCGTCCAATGCCCCATTCGACAAAGGGGAATTGGCCGAGCGGATGGTGCAGGACTGCCTGCCCGCCATCCTGGCGCAGTCCGGGGCCGAGTTCAGCTACACGGTGAAGAACATGAACCGCTCCATCGGGGCAAGGCTCTCCGGCGAGATCGCCCGCCGTCACGGCAACCAGGGCATGGCCGACGCTCCGATCACCCTGCGCCTCAACGGCAGCGCCGGGCAGAGCTTCGGCGCCTGGAACGCCGGCGGCCTGCACCTGGTGCTGGAGGGCGACGCCAACGACTATGTGGGCAAAGGCATGGCCGGCGGCAAGCTGGTGATCTATCCACCGACCGGCAGCCGGTTCCGCTCCAACCACACCACCATCATGGGCAACACCTGCCTGTATGGGGCCACCGGCGGCAAACTGTTCGCCGCGGGGTTGGCCGGGGAGCGTTTCGCCGTGCGTAACTCCGGCGCCCATGCGGTGGTGGAAGGCGTGGGCGATCACGGCTGCGAATACATGACGGGGGGCGTGGTCTGTGTGCTGGGCCCCACCGGCGTTAACTTCGGGGCGGGTATGACCGGCGGCTTCGCCTTCGTGCTGGACATGGATAATGCCTTTGTCGACCGCTACAACCACGAGCTGATCGACATCCACCGCATGCGCTCCGAGGCCATGGCCGCACATCGTAACTACCTGCGCAGCATGGTGCAGGAGTTCGTTAACGAAACCGGAAGCACCTGGGGCCAGACGGTGCTGGAGAACTTTCGCGATCATCTGCGCAGGTTCTGGCTGGTGAAGCCCAAGGCGGCTGATCTACAGAGCATTCTGACCACTCTGCGCCAGGCGGCGTAGGCCGGCCGGGACGCCTGGAGTATGTAGATGGGAAACAATTTTCAGTTCCTGGAGGTGCCACGTCAGGATCCGCGCAAGCATTCCGTGCAGGCGCGGGTGCTGCGGTTCGGCGAAATCTACGACACATTCGATCCGGACACCGCGGCCAGCCAGGCGGACCGCTGCCTGGACTGCGGCAACCCGTATTGCGAGTGGAAGTGCCCGGTCCACAACTATATTCCGAACTGGCTCCAACTGATCGCCGAGGGCAACCTGTTCGAGGCGGCGGAGCTGTCCCACCGAACAAACTCATTGCCGGAGGTCTGCGGCCGGGTGTGCCCGCAGGACCGGCTCTGTGAAGGGGCCTGCACCCTGAACGATGGCTTCGGCGCCGTCACCATCGGCGCCATCGAGCGCTATATTACAGACGAAGCCTTCAAGGCCGGCTGGCGACCGGATATGAGCGGAGTCGTGGAGACCGGCAAGCGCGTCGCCATCGTCGGCGCCGGACCAGCCGGGCTCGGAGCCGCCGATATCCTGGTCCGCAACGGCGTGAAAGCCGTGGTCTTCGATCGCTACCCGGAAATCGGCGGCCTGCTGACCTTCGGTATCCCGTCGTTCAAGCTCGAGAAGGAAATCGTCCGCACACGGCGCGCCATCATGGAAGGCATGGGAGTGGAATTCCGCCTCAACACCGATGTGGGAACGGACA
>SLCE01000002.1 GCA_007125985.1 Ectothiorhodospiraceae bacterium
GAGCGGGGCTTTTTTTATTCCGGATCGCGTCGGCTATGAGCCGACTGATTGTTACCGGCTCGGGTCTTCACCCACCTGCACCAGCTGTTTACCGAAGTTCTTGCCAGTCAGCAGTCCCTGGAAGGCGCTCACCGCGTTTTCCAGCCCCTGGGCGATATCCTCCCGGTACTTGATCTTGCCGCTTTTCACCAAAGGGGCGATATCCGTCATGAATTCCTTGAACCGGTTGGCGTGATCAAACTGAATGAACCCGCGCACGGACAGCCGCTTGGTGAGAATGGCGCGCATGAAACCCGGCAGGTGATCAACACCCTGGGGGGCGCCGGTGGCATTGTATTGGGAAATCACACCGCAGACGGGCATACGGGAGAATTCGTTGAACAGCGGAATCACCGCCTCCAGCACCTTGCCGCCAACGTTTTCCCAGTAGATGTCCACACCATCGGGACAGGCTGCGGCCAGGTCATCCTGCAGCGTATCGGAGTGATGGGAGACGCAGGCATCAAAGCCCAGTTCGTTGACCACGAAATCGCATTTTTCCTGGGCGCCGGCAACACCGACGACGCGCAGCCCCCAGTGCTTCGACAACTGCCCCACCATCTGTCCCACCGCACCGCTGGCAGCGGACACGACGATTGTTTCCCCTTCTTTGGGGCGCCCGTGTTCCACCATGCCCACGAAGGCGGTGAAGCCGGGCATGCCCAGGATACCCACGGCCGTACTGATGGGCGCGTCGTTCGGGTCCAGCCGCCGCAGTCCCTTGGGGTTAACGGCCGCGTAGGCCTGCCAGCCGACATGCGCCAGTACGAGATCTCCGGGCTTCCAGTCAGGGTGCTTCGATTCCATCACCTCGCAGACGGTACCGCCTTCCATCACCTGCCCGATTTCCACGGACTGTGCGTAGGACTTGGCCGCACTCATGCGACTGCGCATGTACGGGTCCAGAGACAGGTAGATGGTGCGCAGCAGTACCTCACCATCGGCGGGCTGCGGCATGGGAGCGCTTTCCAGCTTCAGGTGGTTTTCATCCGGCATCCCCTCGGGGCGCTGCGCCAGAATGATGCGTTTGTTTTCTGCCATGATTCGGTTCTCCTCCGGTCAGTGTTCTTTCCAACTTCGGGCCTCAGCCCAGCTTCTGCGCTTCCCGCCAGCCGGCCTCGGCAAGCTGCGCCGCACGGTCACCCATGGTAATCGCGCTTTGGCTCGATGCGTTCCCGTCCAGGGCGCGCTTGTAGACCCCCTGCACGATAGCGGCCAGCCGGAACAGGGCAAAGGCCTTGTAATAGGGCCAGGCCTCGATACCACCGGACCGGCCCACCGCTTCCGCATACCGGGCCACAAACTCGTCTTCTGTCGGCATGCCCAGGGCTTTCAGGTCCAGGCCCTGCAGACCACGCATCCCCTTTGCATCAGCGGCCAGGCTGTAAGGGATGCAGCAGTAGGCGAGATCGGACAGCGGATGCCCCAGCGTGGCAAGCTCCCAGTCCAGCACCGCCACAACCTCTTCACGGCCCGGGTGCAGCATCAGGTTGCCGACCCGGAAGTCGCCATGCGCGATGGTCGTCTCATCGGCATCCGGCAGGTTTTCCGGCAGCCATGCCATGAGCTTGTCCATAGCCGGAATATCACCGGTTCGGGATGCCTCATACTGCTTGGTCCAGCGCCCGATCTGGCGGGTGATGTAGTTGCCCGGTCGCCCGAAGTCCTCCAGACCCACCGCCCGGTAATCCACCCGATGGAGTTTGCCCATGGTATCGGCCGTGGCATTCATGATGCCGCGTCGCTGCTCCGGCGTGAGATCCGCCTCCACCGGGTTGTCGATCACCCGTCCTTCCACGTAACGCATCACATAGAAGGCCGTACCAATCACCTCGGCGTCCTCGCACAGATGCAGCGCCTCCGGCACAGGCACATCGGTGTCGCGCAGCGCACGAATCACCCGGTACTCGCGCTCCACCTGGTGTGCGGACGGCAGGAGCTTGCCCGGGGGCTTTTTGCGCAACACGTAACGGCGCCCACCCGCCTCGATCAGAAAGGTGGGATTGCTCTGTCCTCCCTGAAACTGTTTAACGGCCATTTCGCCGTCAAACTCTCCCGGCAGTTGCTGCCGCAGGTAGTCGGCCAGCCGGGCCTCGTCGAAGCGATGCGCCTCAAGCACATCCACCAGTTGAACGTTACTCTGACTCATGAATACTCCGCCATACAGTTCCGCGCTACCCCAGCATCATGCCTGATGCCGGGGTGAAACAGTAAGTGTTCCGGCCGTTCAGGACACCATTTCGCCGCCGTCGGCGACAATGGTCTGTCCCGTGACGTAGGCACCGGCCCGTGAACCCAGAAACAGGGCCACACCGGCAATATCCTCCGGCTCGCCGATGCGACGCAGCGGTGTGCGGCTCTCAACCCGCTCCAGGCGCTGCGGGTCTTCCCACAGCGCTTTGGCGAAATCGGTTTTCACCAGCCCCGGCGCAATGGCGTTCACGCGAATATTGGATGGCCCCCACTCCAGTGCCAGATTGCGGGCCAGGCCGGCCTCCGCCGCCTTGGACATGCCGTAGGTTCCGATGGTGAGGCTGCCACGCAGGCCGGCAATACTGGACAGCAGAATCACCGAGCCGTCCTTTCGCTCCGCCATCTGCGGGACCACCATGTTGCAAAGCTGCCAGGTGCTCTTGACGTTGGTAGCCATGATCTTGTCAAAGGCTTCTTCCGAAATTTCGGACATGGGGCCGTAGACAGGGTTGGTGGCCGCATTGCAGACAAGGATGTCGATTCGACCCCAGGTCTCCAAAGTCTTGTCCACCAACGCCTGCAAATCGTCTTTTCGACCGATATGGCACGGAACCGCGATGGCTTCGCCCCCGTCCGCGCGAATGGCCTCAGCCACCTCGTTACACGGCTCGGGCTTGCGGCTCGAGATCACCACCTTGGCGCCATGGCGGGCATAGACCTCGGCAATGGATCGGCCGATACCCCGGCTCGAGCCGGTGATCAGCGCGACTTTTCCTTTCAGATCAAACATTATCGTGTTCCTCCTGACTGACGCCGGGCTTATGCCCGGTCAAGGTACTGGCCTGTCAGCGGGTCGTGGCCTGACCGGCTGAACGCTTGGTAAAGGTCGTATCCTGGGCCCGGTATCCGCATAATCCCTTGCACACCATCCGATAAAAGAGGAGTCACCATGGGGCGTCCATTGAAACGGGTACTGCTGACCAATGACGACGGTGTGCGCGCGCCGGGCCTGGAGGTCCTTGAGCGCATTGCGAACACATTGGCCGAGGAAGTCTGGATTGTGGCGCCGGAGAGGGACCAGAGCGGAACGGCCCACAGCATCACCCTGCATGAACCCATCCGCGTTCATCAGCTGGGCGCGCGGCGGTATGCGGTGGAAGGCACGCCCAGTGATGCGGTGATCATGGCCTGCAAACAGCTGATGCACGACCGGCTTCCGGACTTGGTGCTGTCCGGCGTCAACCGCGGGGCTAACGTGGCTGACTCGGTGGCCTATTCGGGCACACTGGGAGCGGCGACCACGGCACTGATCATGGGCGTCCCGGCGATCGCCCTCAGCCAAAGCTTCACCAGCGGTGACGATGTGCACTGGGAGACAGCGACGCACTACGGGCCGGAGGTGATACAAGCCCTGCTGGATCTTCCCGACCGCGACCACGTGTGCTTCAGCATCAATTTTCCACCGGTCCCGGCAGACCAGGTCACCGGGGTGCGGCCGGCGCTCCAGGGTCGCGGCTCCATCCGCGGAGTGGACCTGGAAGAACGCACCGATACCCGGGGGCTGACCTATTACTGGTTCCGATTCAGGCATGATTACCGGGATCTCAAACAGCCCGGTACCGATGTGGATGTCCTGCGTCAGGGCGCCGTGGCCGTATCGCCACTCCGGCTGGAGCGCGATCACACGGCCATCTGGGACGCCTTGTCCCGGCGCCTGGAGCGCATTCACGAGGGCAGGTAAAGGGTGACCGTCTCGGCAATGCAGGCGGGGCGATCCTGGCCTTCGATGGAGATCTCCGCCTCGTTGATGAGTTGGACACGACCATCATCCCGCTGGTTCACCTCCTTGACGCGCACCTTCAGGCGCACCCGGGAGCCGGCGGTAACGGGGTTCGTGAAACGCAGCTTGTTGAGGCCGTAGTTCAGCGAGGCCTTGATGTTGCTGACCTGGAAGATCTGCTTGTTCAGCTGGGGCAACAGCGACAGCGTGAGGTAGCCGTGGGCGATGGTTTTACCACCGGGCATTTCCTTTTTCGCCCGCTCCACATCCACATGGATCCACTGATGATCGCCAGTTGCTTCCGCAAACTGGTTGATACGCTCCTGATCAACGGTGAACCAGTCACTGACACCAAGCTCCTGCCCCTTCAGGCCGAACAACTCATTCACTTCGATGACGCGCACGGGCACTCCTCCATAGCAAAGCTGCTCCAAGCCTTTGCTGTGGTTGTATTTCGCAAGGCGGAACAGGGTTTCAAAAAGTTGCTTCGTGTGCCAGGTACCCTATACTGATTCCCGCCCGTTGGAAAGGGTACGGAACATACTAAACTGCACCGCCTAAATAGAACTTATCGCGCGTGCAGTGGCACAGGTTTCACCATTGAGGAGGAGCTCATGTCGCAAGTCGTGACTTACGCTCGCGAAGGATCCGTCGGTGTCATCACCGTCAACAACCCACCGGTCAATGCCCTGAGCCAGGCCGTGCGCCAGGGACTACGTGATTGCCTCAAGCAGGGCCAGGCCGATGCCGATGCCAAGGTCCTGATGATTCTCGGTGCCGGACGCACCTTCATTGCGGGCGCCGACATCCGCGAGTTCGGCAAGCCTCCTCAGGAGCCCAACCTGCCGGACGTCATCGCCGAAATGGAGCAGTCCGAGAAAGTCGTGGTGGCTGCCATCCACGGTACTGCACTGGGTGGCGGCCTGGAAGTCTGCCTGGGCACACATTACCGGGTTGCCGTCCCCAGCGCCCGGGTCGGTCTCCCGGAAGTCAAGCTGGGCCTGCTTCCCGGTGCCGGCGGCACACAGCGGCTACCGCGCCTCACAGGGCCTGAAGCCGCGCTGGAGATCATGACCACCGGCCGTTTCGTACCCGCCAAAGAAGCGCTGAAACTGGGCATTATTGATCACATTGCCGAACAAGAAGACGTGCGCGAGGCCGGGCTGGCCTACGCCGAGAAGCTGGCTGCGGAAGGCGCCAAGCCGCGCAGTGTCAGCGAAATGAACGACAAGCTAGAGGCAGCGAAGAAGGATCGCAACGTCTTTGACAAGGCGCGGGCGAGCCTGGAGAAAACCGCCCGCGGCCAGTTCTCCCCGTTCCGCATCGTCGACTGCGTGGAAGCAGCCGTCGACCTGCCCTTTGCCGAGGGCATGAAAAAGGAGCGGGAGTTGTTCAAGCAGTGCATGGATTCGCCGCAGCGCGCCGGCATGATCCACGCCTTCTTTGCCGAGCGCGAGGCCGCCAAACTGCCGGATGTGACCAAGGACACGCCGCGCCGTGAGATCAAATCCGTGGGCATCATCGGTGCCGGCACCATGGGCGGCGGCATTGCCATGAACTTCGTCAACGTCGGCATTCCGGTGAAGCTGCTGGAGGTGAAGCAAGACGCACTGGACAAGGGCCTGGCCGTGATTCGCCGTAACTATGAAAACACGGCGAAGAAAGGCCGCATTTCCAAGGACGACGTGGAAAAACGCATGGGCCTGATTGAAGGGACGCTGTCCTACGATGACTTTGCCGGTGTGGATCTGGTGATCGAAGCCGTGTTCGAGAGCATGGACATCAAAAAGCAGGTGTTCACCAAGCTCGACGAAGTCTGCAAACCCGGCGCGATCCTCGCCACCAACACCTCCACGCTGGACGTGAACGAGATCGCATCTGTAACCAAGCGTCCGGAAGACGTGGTGGGCATGCATTTCTTCAGCCCGGCCAACGTCATGAAGCTGTTGGAGAACGTACGCGGCGAGAAGACCTCGCCCGAAGTCATCGCCACGGTGATGGATCTCTCCAAGCGCATCAAGAAGGTCGGTGTCTGTGTCGGCGTGTGCCACGGCTTCGTCGGCAACCGCATGCTGCATCAGCGCCAGTCCCAGGCCATGGCCCTGGTGGACGACGGAGCCACCCCCTGGCAGGTGGACAAGGTCATCTACGATTTCGGTTTTCCCATGGGGCCGTTCGCCATGTCCGATCTTGCCGGGCTGGATGTCGGCTACCGCATCCGGGAAGAACGGCGCAAGGCCGGTGATCCAAAGGCCCAGGAACTCACCTGGACTGACAAGTTGGTGGAACAGGGTCGGCATGGGCAGAAAACCGGGGCCGGCGTCTATCTTTACGAGGAAGGCAACCGCAAGGGTAAGCCGGATCCGGAAGTCGAAGCCCTGATTGAACAGCATCGTAAGGAGAAGGGCATCACGCCGCGGGAAATCAGCGACCAGGAAATCCTGGAACGCAACCTTTACATCATGATCAACGAAGGCGCGAAGATCCTGGAGGAGGGTATCGCCCTGCGCTCCAGCGACATCGATGTGATCTATCTTTACGGGTACGGTTTCCCGGCCTACCGTGGCGGTCCGATGTTCTACGCTGACCAGGTCGGCGTGAAAACGGTCTATGACAAAGTGGTGGAGTTCCAAGAGCGCTTCGGCGACGACTGGAAGCCGGCACCGCTGCTGGAACGTCTGGCCCGCGAAGGCGGCAAATTCGGCGATCTTTGAAACAACCGCAGGCCGCCCCGCTGACGGGGCGGCCGAACTGTTTTTGATACACGGAGTATTCCCATGTCTGACGCAGTCATCGTATCCACCGCCCGTACCGGGCTGGGCAAGTCCTATCGCGGCGCACTGAACGCCACGCACAGCATCGATCTGGCCGGCCACGTCATCAAGCACGCCGTCGACCGTGCCGGCATCGACCCGAAGGAAGTGGAAGACGTCATCCTCGGCGCCAGCTTCCTGGAAGGGGCCCAGGGCCGCAACATGGCCCGCGTCGCCGCTATCCGAGCCGGCCTGCCGGTGACCACTGCCGGGCTCTCCATCAACCGGTTCTGCAGTTCCGGCCTGCAGTCCATCGCCCTGGCTTCCCAGCGCGTGATCATGGAAGGCGTCCCGGCCATGGTAGCCGGTGGTGTTGAGTCCATCAGCCTGGTGCAGAACGACAAGATGAACGGCTTTCATGCCACCAACGAGTGGATTATGAAAAACAAGCCGGAACTGTACCTGTCCATGATCGAGACGGCGGACATCGTGGCCAAGCGCTATAACATCAGCCGCGAGGCCCAGGACGAGTACGGGCTGATCAGCCAGCAGCGCACCGCCGCCGCCCAGGAGGCCGGCTATTTCGATCAGGAAATCGTCCCCATCACCACCACCAAGATGGTGAAGAACAAGGAAACCGGCGAAGTCACCTACGAGGAAGTGACGCTGACCAAGGATGAGTGCAACCGGCCGAACACCACGCTGGAAGGCCTGCAGGGACTGGAACCGGTACGCGGTCCGGATCAGTTCGTCACCGCCGGCAACGCCAGCCAGCTGTCCGACGGCGCCTCCGTGTGCGTGGTCATGAACTCCAAGGTGGCCGAGCAGCGCAACATCGAGCCCATGGGTATTTTCCGCGGCTTCGCCGTGGCCGGTTGCGAACCCGACGAAATGGGTATCGGCCCGGTGTATGCCATCCCGCGCCTGCTGGAACGCACCGGCCTGAAGATGGACGACATCGATCTGTGGGAACTCAATGAGGCTTTTGCCTCTCAGGTACTGTACTGCCGTGACAAGCTGGGCATCCCCATGGAAAAGCTCAACGTCAACGGCGGGTCCATCGCTGTGGGTCACCCGTACGGCGTCACCGGCTCGCGCCTCACAGGGCACGCGCTGATCGAAGGGAAGCGCCGCGGCGCCAAGTACGTGGTGGTCACCATGTGCATCGGCGGCGGTCAGGGTGCTGCCGGTCTGTTCGAAGTCTGCTGATCGCGGGGGGCGTACGCCCCCTGCCCGCTTCTGGAAACTCCGACGGAGTCGATTTGCATGGATATCAAGTTCACCGCTGAAGAGCAGGCGTTCCGGGAGGAAGTCCGGGCGTTCCTGAAAGCCAAGCTACCGAAGGATCTCAGCGAAAAGATCCGCACGCACCGGCAGCTGACCAAGGATGACATCATCCGTTGGCAGAAAATTCTGTATGAACAGGGCTGGGGGGCGCCCGGCTGGCCGAAACAGTTCGGCGGCACCGGCTGGAGTCCGATCCAGAAGGCGATCTTCGCCGAGGAATGCGCGCTGGCCCACGCCCCCGGGCAGCTGCCGTTCGGGCTGTCCATGGTCGCGCCGGTCATCATGGCCTTCGGCAATGACGTCCAGAAGGAGCGTTTCCTGCCCCGCATCCTCTCCGCCGACGACTGGTGGTGCCAGGGCTACTCGGAGCCGGGTGCCGGTTCCGATCTGGCCTCGCTGAAAACCCGCGCCGAGCGCGATGGCGACCATTACATCGTCAACGGCCAGAAAACCTGGACCACCCTCGGCCAGCACGCGGACTGGATGTTCTGCCTGGTGCGCACCGACCCTAATGTCAAGAAACAGGAAGGCATCTCATTCCTGCTCATCGACATGAAGACGCCGGGTATCACCGTGCGGCCCATCCAGTTGCTGGACGGCAGCCGCGAGGTCAACGAGGTGTTCCTGGAGAACGTCCGTGTACCGGTGGAAAACCTGGTGGGCGAGGAAAACAAGGGCTGGACCTACGCCAAGTTCCTGCTGGGCCATGAGCGCAGCGGCATCGCCGGCGTTGGCACCAACAAGGCGGAACTGCGCCGGCTGAAGGAAATCGCCAGCACGGAAATGAAGAACGGCCGCCCGCTGATCGAGGATCCTGCATTCCGTGCGCGCGTCGCGCGGCTGGAAATCGAACTGGAAGCACTGGAGATGACCGATCTGCGCGTGCTCGCCGCCGTTCAGCAGGGCACATCACCCGGGCCCGAAGCCTCCATGCTGAAGATCAAGGGCACCGAGATCCGTCAGGAACTCTACAACCTGATCCGTCAGGCATCCGGCCCCCAGGCTCTGGCCTATCAGCCCGAGGCCATCGAGGATCCGGAGGCGGACTACATCGGTCCCGAGTACGCCCTGACGGCGGCCCCCGTGTACTTCAACAACCGGAAGATCACCATCTACGGTGGTTCCAACGAGATTCAGAAGAACATCATCTCCAAGATGATCCTGGGTCTCTGAGGCGAGGACGGAGCAAGCATCATGGATTTTTCCCTGACAGATGAGCAGCGCATGCTGCAGGACACCGTGGAACGCCTGGTTGCCGATCAGTACGGTTTCGAGGAACGTCGCGGCTACATGAAACACCCGCAGGGCTTTGACCCGGCCATCTGGGGCCAGATGGCGGAACTCGGCCTGCTGGGCGTGCCTTTCTCGGAAGAGGTGGGCGGCTTCGGCGGCGGTGCCGTCGAGACCATGCTGGTGATGGAAGCCTTCGGCAAGGGCCTGGTGCTGGAGCCGTATGTGGCATCCGTCCTCACCGCCGGTGCGCTGATTGCCGATGCCGGCAGCGATGCCCAGAAGAGCGAGATTCTGGAAGCACTGGTGGGCGGCGAACTGCGCCTGGCCTTCGCCCATACCGAAGCGGACAACCGCTATAGCGAAACCCTGGTTTCCACCGGTGCCGAAAAGCAGGGTGGCGGCTATGCACTGACTGGCGAGAAGGTGGCCGTGCTGCATGGTGACAGCGCCGACAAGCTCGTGATCACTGCCCGTACGGCGGGTGAGGCGGACGACGCCCAGGGCCTGAGCGTGTTTCTGGTGGATGCGGACGCCAAGGGCGTGACCGTCACCGGCTACCCCACCAACGACGGGCTGCGGGCCGCCAACGTGAAGCTGGATGGCGTACAAGTTGGTGCCGACGCCCTGATTGGTGAGGAAGGCCAGACTGCAGAGCTGATCCGCCTCACGCTGGACCGCGGCGCGTTCGCCGTCTGCGCGGAAGCCGTGGGCGCAATGAGCAAGGCCTGCGACATCACGCTGGAGTACATCAAACAGCGCAAGCAGTTCGGTGTGCCCATCGGCACGTTCCAGTCCATCCAGCACCGCATGGTGGAAATGCGCATCGCGCTGGAACAGGCCCGTTCCGCCACCATGAAGGCGGCCGCACGCCTGCAGGACGGAACCGCGGATGAACGCCGCAAGGCCGTTTCCGCCGCCAAGGTGCAGGTGGGTGAAGGCGGCCAGTTTGTTGCCGAATGGGGCGTCCAGCTCCATGGCGGCATCGGCATGACTGAAGAGTACAACCTGCCGCACTACGCCAAGCGCCTGGTGATGATCGACCACCAGTTCGGTGACGTGGACCATCACCTCAACCGCTTCTCGGCCATGATGGATATGCCCGAGAGCGCGTGAACCACGGCCCACCGGTCCCAGCGGGCCGGTCCTGTCCCGTTTCCGGGGGCCGGGGCAACCGGCCCCCGGCCTTTGGAGACCTGCATGAACAGTCCCATCGTCAATCGGCGCGATCTCGACTTCCTGCTCTACGAACTGCTGGACGTGGAGCGGCTGACCGAGCGCGCACGATACGGTGATCACAGCCGGGAGACGTTCGACGCGGCCATTGAGACCGCGCATCGGCTGGCACTGGAGCATTTCCACCCACACAACCGCAAGGGCGACACCCACGAGCCCACCTTTGACGGCGAACAGGTCAGCACCATCCCGGAGGTCAAGCAAGCGCTGAAGCTGCTGGCCGAAACCGGGCTGATGGCGGCCGGCCAGGATTACGAACTGGGCGGCATGCAGCTTCCAGTCACCATTGCGCAGACCTGCACCGCCATCTTCAAGGGCGCGAACGTGGCCAGCTACGCCTATGCCGGGCTGACCATCGCCGCCGCCAACCTGATCCTGGCCCACGGCAGTGACACGCAGAAGCAGCGCTACGTGCCGCACATGCTGAGCGGCCGATTCTTCGGCACCATGTGCCTGAGCGAACCCCAGGCCGGCTCCTCGCTGGGCGATCTGCGAACCCGCGCCGAGCCGCAGGCGGACGGCAGCTACCACATCAAGGGCAACAAGATCTGGATATCCGGTGGCGATCAGGATATCTCCGAGAACATCATCCACATGGTGCTCGCCCGCCTGCCGGACGCACCGCCCGGTGTGAAAGGCATCTCGCTGTTCATCGTCCCCAAGTTCCTGGTGAACGACGACGGCAGCCTGGGCCCGCGCAACGATGTACGCCTGGCCGGACTGATCCACAAGATGGGCTACCGTGGCACCACCTCCACCATGCTGAATTTCGGCGAACAGGGCGACTGTGTGGGCTACCTGGTCGGCGAGCCCGGCCAGGGCCTGGCCGCCATGTTCCACATGATGAACGAAGCGCGGATCGGCGTTGGCCTGGGAGCGGTGATGTTGGGCTACGGCGGCTATCTGTACTCGCTGGATTACGCGCGCAACCGCCGTCAGGGGCGCGCCCCCGGCGAGAAAGACCCCACCAGCCCACAACGCCTGCTGGTGGAACATGCCGACGTGCGCCGCATGCTGCTGGCCCAGAAATCCTACGTGGAAGGGGCGCTCGCCCTGTGCCTGTACGGCGCCACCCTGGTGGATGAACAGAAAACGCATCCGGACCAGGCGGCCCGGGACGAGGCTGACCGCCTGCTCGCCATACTCATCCCCATCATCAAGGCATGGCCGTCCGACTACTGCCTGGCGGCAAACAGCCTGGCCATCCAGATCCTGGGCGGCTACGGCTACACCCGCGAGTACCCGGTGGAGCAGTTCTTCCGCGACAACCGCCTCAACCCCATTCACGAGGGCACAAACGGCATCCAGGCCATGGACCTGCTGGGGCGCAAGGCGCGACAGGAAAACGGCGCGGCCCTCAAGGCCCTGCTCTGTGAAATGCGGAGTACCGTCCGCCTGGTAGAGACCCAGGGTAATGGTACGTTGCAATACCAGGCAGACACGCTGGCCTCCGCCATCACGGCTGTCGAGCGCACCACTGAGGCCCTGATGGCGGTGGCCGACAATGGCGACCGTGAGCGCTTTCTGGCCAATGCCAGCCATTACCTGAACATGGTAGGCCACACGGTCATAGGCTGGATGTGGCTGCGTCAGGGCCTCGCCGCGGAGGCGGGCCTTGCACAGGCTGCCGGAGACGAGGAGTTCTACCGGGGCAAGCTTGCGGCCTGCCGCTATTTCTTCGGCTTTGAGATGCCGAAGGTGCAGTATCACGCGGAGCTGTTACAACGACAGGAAGACTCGCCGCTGACCACCGACCCGGCCTGGCTCTGACCGCCAGGGCGACCACGTAGCAGAGCAGTGACAACCGGAGGAGATCCGAACATGGACATGAAGGCAACTGACCCCGCATTGAAGATGCGGTTCGACGATATGACGGAATGGGATGTCCGTGTGCAACTGGCCGCCGCCTACCGGCTTGTGGCCCACTACGGCTGGGATGATCTGGTCTTCACCCATCTCTCCGCCCGCGTGCCGGGGCCGGAACATCATTTTCTGCTGAACCCTTACGGCATGATGTTTCATGAGATCACGGCGTCGTCGTTGGTGAAGGTGGACAAAGACGGCAACCCGGTGGACAGCAACGGCAAGATCAATCCGGCCGGGTTCACCATCCACAGCGCGGTGCACATGGCCCGGGAGAAGGCCGGCGCGGTGATGCATCTGCACGAGCCCAACGGCGTGGCCGTCTCTGCCCAGAAGGAAGGCCTGCTGCCGCTGAGCCAGACGGCAATGTTGTGCCTGCCGCATCTGAGCTTCCACGAGTACGAGGGTGTGGCGTTGAATCTGGACGAGCGGGAGCGCCTGATCCGGGACTTGGGCGACAAGGACATGATGCTGCTGTGGAACCACGGTGTGCTCACCGTCGGGGAGACCGTGGCCCAGTGCTTCGGCAACCTGTACTTCTTCAGCAAGGCCTGCGAGATCCAGGTGCGCGCCGGTCACGGCCCCTATCACCTGCCCTCCAAGGAGGCCATCGAGACCACGGCAACGCAGAGCAAGGACGGACTGGGCGGTGCCGGCAAACTTGCCTGGCCGGCTCTGATCCGTCTGCTGGACGAACGCCATCCGGGGTTCCGGGATTA
>SLCE01000030.1 GCA_007125985.1 Ectothiorhodospiraceae bacterium
AGGAATAAACGTGGTGACGGATGTCGTCCTTATTGGGGAACTGCACCCGTGTGTTGACTGGAACACTGATCGCCGACGGAACGAATTCCCGGTCGATCTGATCGATGGTCGCTTCGCCCTCCCCAGGCGGGGATTCCCATGCCTCGTCCGCATCACGCAGCACGACTGCCGCATGCTCCACAGCGGTGCCATCCGCCCCCTGAACGGTGATACGCACCTCGCCGGCAATCAGCTTGCATGGGCCTGACAGCGCCACGCCAACAACTACCATGCGAAGGAGCGCATCCCGTAACGTAACCCTACTCCCCATGCTCACCCCCAACAGTCAGGATAAACATTGGCAGTATAGCTATGGCTGAAAGCGCCCCGCGCTAACACCTGGGATCCGGCCGTTCGCCGGAACGGGTTCTGCCACTCTCCTCTCCGCTATCGGCTAGCTACCCCCAACCATCTCGCTGGTGCTAGTGAATAACCGTGACAGGGCAAGTAGCGCGATGCACGACTTTGTTGGTCACGCTCCCGATCACCAGATCCCGGTACTCCGACGTCCCCCGGGTACCCATGACGATCATGGCCTCAGGGTGTTGCCGGGCATAGTCGAGAATTTCTGCGGCCGCGTCTCCGTTCACCGAGACTTCCTCAACCTTAAGCCCTTCGGGTATCAGCTTCCTGGCATCCGGGTAAATGCGCGTTGCTTCCTCTTCCTGTGCCCGGCGTAACTGACCCTCTGCCTTGGCCTTCGCGATCTCCGGGTAATGCATCAGATCCATTAACACCGTGGATCCGACCGGGTAAGCGTGCAACAAGTGCAATTCCATATCTGCGACCTGGGCCAGCGCAACGGCATGTTTCAGTGCTCGCAGCGCGTTATCAGACCCGTCCAGGGGCACAATAATCTTGGTCAGTGTGTCGACGGCCATGGTGATCTCCTAGGTATCTCTTTACTGTCCGTTCGCCTCGCCTCCCGCGGGCAGGCTTTGGCCATTTCCATGGGCGGTGAGAAAAGCCTTGTGATCCGTCATCAGCAACGGCGGACCCTCAATCCGACTCGAGCCCGCGCTCGAGGGCGCCAAGGTAATCCCGGATTCGCGCCGCATTGGCGCCTAGATCACTGCGCCCCACCCTCGATGCGGAACGCACATCCACACGAATACCATCATCGGTTTCCTGCAAGCGGATGACAACATCATCCTTGAAACCGAACCAGGTGGTGGTGGCAGTGGCTTCGATGCGGGTATCCCCCGCCTCCGCCAGTTCCCAGCCAAAAGCGAGTACTTCCGCGATGGCGGCCTCCCGCACGGCATCCAGGGAGGCATCAAGTATCAGCGGCTGGATGTCCGGATAGGCGTCCTGCTGCAGATCGGCCACACGCTCGCCCGGGTGCTCAACCGCATTTGGCGCCGCTTCGCGCTCATCCACCAGTGCACGGAACGCCGGCGGGTCATCCACATCGGTGGTGATGTCGTGGATGGGCGGCACGTCGCGCGCCTGGTGCCAGTGCAACGCCGGGATTGCCAGCAGCCCGGCAACACCGGCAAGCACGGCCACGCTGATAAACCCGGCGATCACCTGCCGCCGCCACACGGCACTGGCCAGGGTGATCAGGGCAAGCCCCGCAGCCGCCAATGCCAGCATGGCGCCATTGCGCAGCATGTCGAATGCTGCGCTCAGATCCAGCAACCCCATCCGGTGCGCAGGCCCTGCCCCGGCCACCAGGATGACGGCCACGAGCAGAAGCAGCAACGCCAGCAGTGCCGCCATACGCAACCACCGGCCGGGCTTGCGGTTTCGTCTCATGCCTGTTCCACCCTGTTGCCCATCGCTGTGCTGAAAGCTTAGCCGCCAGCATCACCCGGAACAGGCCCCGTTCACAAGCCTGTGGCTGCGCGTCGGCCAAGGCCTGGCCCCGGTCAATCATGATCACCGTTTGTGCGAAGCCACCGCGTATCCGCATACTGGAGCAAAGAGGAGACTCAATTCATGCGCGATTTCGAATTTCCGGGTCGATCAACGGTGCATGCCGCTGAGGGCATGGCCGCCACGTCCCACCCGATCTCCACTCAGGTGGCCATGCAAGTGCTGCAGTCCGGCGGCAATGCCATGGATGCGGCAATCGCGGCATGCGCGGTGCAGGGTATTGTGGAGCCCGGCTCGACCGGCATCGGCGGCGACTGCTTCGCCTTGTACGCCCCTGGCGGCGCTGACCGGATTGTGGCCTACAACGGTTCCGGCCGGGCGTCTGCGGCCGCCAGTGCGGACTGGTATGCCGAACGCGGCATCACCAGTCTCGAACCACACTCGCCGCATGCGGTGACCATTCCCGGTGCGGTCGAGGCCTGGGCCCGCCTGGCCGGGGATCACGGCAGCCGGCCCCTGGGCGAACTGCTGCAACCGGCCATTCATTACGCCCGCCATGGAGCACCCGTTGCACCGCGCGCACGCCTGGACTGGCAGCATCATGTGGAGCTGCTGGGTCGTGACCCCACAGCCAAGCGCACGTTTCTGGTGGACGACAATGCACCGCCGGTGGGCGCCTTACACCGTCAGCCGCTGCTGGCCGACACCCTGGAGGCGATTGCCAGCCAAGGGGCGTCCGCCTTTTATAGCGGCGCTATAGCGGAGGATATGGTGGGCCATCTGAACAGCCTGGGTGGCCTGCACACGCTGGATGATTTCGCCGACACCCGGGGCGAATACGTGACGCCCATCCGGTCCGGGTATCGCGGATACGAGGTGGTGCAATGCCCTCCAAACGGTCAGGGCATCATCGCGCTGCTGATACTCAACATCCTCGCCGGGTACCGTTCGGCGGATGTCGGCAGCCTCTCCGTCGAGCGCCTGCACCGGGAAATCGAGGCGGGTCGCCTCGCTTACAGTGTGCGAAACGCCCTTGTGGCAGACCCGGCACAAGCCCATGTGCCGGTGGACTGGCTGCTGTCCACCGATCACGCGGACCAGTTGCGGGCTCAGATTGACCCCGACCGCCGCCTGGATCCCCTACCGGCCATCCATGCTCCGGTGAACGAGGATACGGTTTACGTTTCCGTCGTTGACCGCGATCGCAATGCGGTGAGCTTTATCAACTCCATATTCTCGCCCTTCGGCAGCGGCATCGTCTCACCGCGCAGCGGGGTTCTACTGCACAATCGCGGACGCGGGTTTTCGCTGCAGCCTGGCCATCCCAATGCCATCGCCCCCGGCAAGCGCCCGCTCAACACGATCATTCCCGGCATGCTGGTCCGGGGCAGTCGCGTGGTGATGCCATTCGGGGTTATGGGCGGGCATTACCAGGCGTCGGGCCATGCCTGGTTCCTGTCGAACCTGCTGGATTATGGTATGGATCTGCAGGAAGCCATGGACCTGCCACGCATGTTCGCCGACCCGGTGTCCGGAGCAGTGCAGGTGGAAGGCACGCTGCCGACATCCGTGTGTGATGGCCTGCAGGCGCTTGGCCACCGTCTGGTGCGCCCGCCCCGGCCCATCGGCGGGTCTCAGGCTATCTGGATGGATTGGGATGCTGGCACGCTGATTGGCGCATCCGATCACCGCAAGGATGGCTGCGCCCTGGGAGATTGATAACGCGCCCCGGCGGGCGGCTACTGTTG
>SLCE01000181.1 GCA_007125985.1 Ectothiorhodospiraceae bacterium
GGCCTATGTGCAGTCTGCCGGTGTGGAACTGGCGGCGCACAATATCCAGCTCAATGCCATTGCCCAGAATTTTGTGGACAATCCGACCTATTTCCCGGAGGAGGTGCAGCAAAACCCGCGGTTTCAGGAGCGGTTGAAGCGGGAAGTGCCTCTGGGGCGTCTGGTTTCGCCGCGGGAAGATGCGATGACCGCAGCTTTCTTGTGCAGTGACGCAGCGGACTGTTTCGTCGGTCAGGTGTTTCCGGTCAGTGGGGGCTGGGCCGTACGCTGAGTGTTTTTCCGTGCCTGCGGAGCACGCCCGGCTGTGGATATGATGTCATGATTTGGATTCGGCGGGCCGCGCGTTCTACACTCAATCGAGGGCCTGCTGTGCGCCTGCCCTTAGCATGGCAGGGGTCCTGATACCGGCGCTCGCAGAACAAGATAGAAGCGCGCCAGGATCAGAGTTGTTGACTGGAGGAGATTCAGATGCTCAAGGCGTTGAAGCTGGAGCCCGAGAAATGTACGGGCTGTCTGCAATGTGAGATGGCCTGTTCCTACGAGAATACAGGCGCGTTCAACCCGGCCAAGTCCCGGATCAAGGTGTTCACCTTCCATGAGGAGGGGCGCTTCGCTCCCTATACCTGTACGCAATGCGACGAGGCCTGGTGCATGCATTCCTGCCCGGTGGAGGCCATCGTTGTGGATATGGCCACCGGCGCCAAGAACGTGCTGGAAGATGTGTGTGTCGGCTGTAAGGTCTGCACCATTGCATGCCCGTTCGGCACCGTGAACTACGAGGCGGACAGCGGGAAGGTCATCAAATGCGACCTCTGCGGAGGTGATCCGTGGTGTGCCAAGGCCTGTCCCACCGGCGCCATTACCTATGTGGATGCCAATGAAACCGGGATGGAGCGGATGCGTGCCTGGGCGCAGCAGGCGCCGGATACAGCGCCGCCGCGCACCAACCCGCCGCGGGAAAAGCCCATCAACGTGTATCTGAGCGGTCAGGGAGGGGTGTGACATGGCCTGGACCGGAAATGTACTGCGCGTGAACCTGACCGAAGGCACGGTCTCGAAAGAGCCGCTGAACATGGAATGGGCGCGGCAATATCTCGGGCAGCGCGGCCTGGCATCCAAATACCTGGCCGAGGAAATCGACCCGAAAGTGGATGCACTGTCCCCTGACAACAAGCTCATCATGACCACCGGTCCGCTGACCGGCACCATGGCCTCCACCGGTGGCCGTTACTCCGTGGTGACCAAGAGCCCGCTGACCGGAGCCATCGCCTGCTCCAATTCCGGTGGCTTTATCGGGGCGGAAATCAAGAACGCCGGTTGGGACATGATCATCTTCGAGGGCAAGTCCCCGAAGCCGGTGTATCTCTATGTGGAGAACGACAACGCGGAGCTGCGTTCTGCTGATCATCTGTGGGGCAAATCGGTATGGGAAGCCGACAAGCTGATCCACAACGAATTACAGGATCCGCTGGTGCGCATCTCCTGCGTCGGGCGGGCGGCCGAGCATGGGGCGCTGTATGCGGCCATCGTCAATGATCTGCACCGTGCTGCCGGCCGTTCCGGTGTAGGTACCGTCATGGCGTCCAAGAACCTGAAGGCCGTGGCCTGCCGGGGCACCAAGGGCGTGGGCAATATCAAGGATCCCATGCGCTTCCTGCAGGAAACCGAGAAGCGGAAGCAGGTGCTGCAACAGAACGCGGTCACCGGTCAGGGCATGGCCACCTACGGGACCCAGGTGTTGATGAACGTCATCAACGAGATGGGGGCGCTGCCCACGCGCAATATGCGGGAGGTGCAGTTCGAGGGCGCCCACAAGATCTCCGGCGAGGCCATGCACGAACCGCGCGAGAGTGATGGTCAGCCGAACCTCACCACCAATGGCGCCTGCTTCGGCTGCACCATTGCCTGCGGCCGTATCTCCACCATCGACAAGGGTCACTTCACGGTGAAGAACAAGCCGGAGTACTGGCATGCCTCCGGTGGCCTGGAGTACGAGGCGGCATGGGCCCTGGGCACGGATACCGGGGTGGATGACCTGGATTGCCTGACGTATGTGAATTTCCTCTGCAATGAGGACGGTGTGGATCCGATCTCCTTCGGGGCAACCGTGGCCGCTGCCATGGAGCTCTACGAGATGGGCGTCATCACCAAGGAGCACACCGGCGGGGTGGAGCTGAAGTTCGGTTCCGCCGAGGCACTTAGCTGGGCCGCTGAGGCCACCATGAAAGGTGAAGGCTTTGGCAAGGACCTGGGGCTGGGTTCCAAGCGCCTGTGTGAGAAATACGGCCATCCGGAACTGTCCATGACGGTGAAAGGGCAGGAGTTCCCCGCCTATGATCCGCGCGGCATTCAGGGGATGGGTCTGGCCTACGCCACGTCCAACCGCGGAGCCTGCCACCTGCGTGGCTATACCGTGTCCTCCGAGGTGCTTGGTATTCCGGAGAAGACCGACCCGCTCAGCACCGAGGGTAAGCCGGAGTTGACCAAGGCATTCCAGGATGCAACTGCGGTGGTGGATTCCGCCGGCATCTGTGTGTTCACCACCTTTGCCTGGACGCTGGATGACATCGCCCCGCAGATTGATGCTGCCTGTGCAGGTGACTGGTCCACCGACTACCTGCTGGAAGTGGGGGAGCGGATCTGGAACCTGGAGCGGGATTTCAACCTGCGCGCGGGGCTCACCGGCAAGGATGACACGCTGCCGAAACGGCTGCTTAAGGACGCAGCCAACGTGGGTCCGGCCCAGGGCCAGGTTAACCGGTTGGACGAAATGCTGCCGAAGTACTATGAACTTCGTGGCTGGACGCCCACCGGCGAACTGAAGCCGGAAACACGCCAGCGGCTGGGGCTCTGAGGCCCAGCCCGGCATTGCGGAGGAACAGGCATGAAGCATGTGATCGTGGGCGCGGGACCGGCCGGTGTGGTTGCGGCCGAGCATCTGCGCAAGTACGACCCACAGTCCGAAGTGCTGCTGCTGAGCGGGGAGCCGGAACCGCCGTATTCGCGCATGGCGATTCCCTACTATCTCATCGATCAGATCGAGGAGAAGGGGACTCATCTGCGCAAGCAGCAGGATCACTTCCGGAACTCGGGTATTGAAGTGAAGACCAGTGCCTGGGTGGAGAGCGTCGATGCCCAGGGACGGAGGCTGAACCTGAAGGGGGGCGAGCAGATCGGCTACGACCGGCTGTTGCTGGCCACAGGGTCACGGCCGGTGATTCCACCGATTCCCGGCATGGACCGGGACGGCGTGCATACCTGCTGGACGCTGCAGGATGCCCGGGGGATCGTCGAGCGGGCCAAACCCGGGGCGCACGTGGTCCTGATCGGGGCAGGCTTTATCGGCTGCATCATTCTGGAGTCGCTGGCACTGCGGAAGACCGAACTCACGGTGGTTGAGCAGCAGAACAGAATGGTACCGCGGATGATGGATGACACCGCCGGCGGATTGATCAAGCGCTGGTGCGAATCCAAGGGCGTTTCGGTGCATACCTCCACGAAGGTCGAAGCCGTCGAGGCCGGCAATGGTGAACACCCCCTGTCTGTGAAGCTGGACCACGGCGCCCATGTACCGGCCGATCTGGTGATCGTGGCAGTGGGCGTTCAGTCCAACACCGAATTCCTGGATGGAACCGGGGTCAAGACTGTCCAGGGTGTGCTGGTGGACCGGCACCTGCAATCCTCCGTTCGCGGTATCTACGCCGCCGGGGACGTGGCGCAGGGGTTGGATTTCTCCACCGGTGAGTTCTCGGTGCATGCGGTGCAGCCCACGGCGGCAGACCATGGCCGGATCGCGGCCAGCAACATGGCCGGCCGCACCCAGGAGTTCCGCGGCAGTGTCAACATGAATGTGCTGGATACGCTGGGGCTCATCTCCTCGTCTTTCGGGCTATGGATGGGCGTGGAGGGCGGCGATTCCGTGGAATTGCATGAGCCGGAGCGGTTCCGCTACCTTAATCTGCAGTTCCAGGATGACCTGTTGGTTGGCGCCAGCGCGCTGGGCCTCACCGAACACGTGGGTGTGATCCGGGGCCTGATCCAGAGCAAGGTGCGACTCCGGGGGTGGAAGCAGAAGTTGATGGATGACCCTACCCGACTGATGGAGGCCTACCTCGCCAGAACGCAGGCAATCGGGCACAACGCCCCGGTATTGGCCTGATGCGTCCCGGCGGGGCGGCACTGACAAGCCGCCCCGCCGTTTATCACTGATGGATGATTGATGCGCATTCGAGTAAAGCTGTTTGCCAGCCTGAGCGATCTCCTTCCTGACGGCGTCAAACCCCACGATGGTTTTGAACTGGATATCCAGGGGGATGTGACGCCCGCCCAGTTGATCGATCAGCTGAAGATACCCGACGGACTGGCACATCTGGTCTTGATCAACGGCGAATACGTGCCGCCGTCGCGGCGTAATCAACCGCTCTTTAGCGAAGGTGATGTCTTTTCCGTCTGGCCACCCGTGGCCGGAGGGTGAGTCGGTGTCTCCGGTGCCTGAGCGCGTCTCCAAGGATATGGGCATCACCCATGCGGATTTTCACCGGATTCGCCCTGGCCTGTTCCCGGACGCTCAGGTGGAGGTATTCGCCGACGGGCTGCGCGCCCGCTGGCCGGATCGGCACCTGGTCATCACCCTCGCGCCTGAAACACGCCGGCGTATCGCGCTGCTGTCGTTGCCGAGTACGGTGGTGACCATCGAGTTTTTCGGCTTCACTGCGGAGCAGCGGAGCGCCTTCCTGACCCATTTTGATCGCCGTTTCCAGCGCGGCGGTGGTTGACGGAGTACCCAGGATTCATGACGGTTGCAGTGATCGGTGCCGGGCTGGCGGGGCTCGCATGTGCCCGGGTTCTTCAGGAACAGGGTGATGTGGTATCAGTATTCGACAAGGGTCGCGGCCCGGGCGGGCGGCTCAGTACCAGCCGGGGACCGGGCTGGCAGGGCGATATGGGAGCTCAGTACTTCACCGTACGGGATCCGGATTTTCAACAGGAACTGCGGCGCTGGATTGCTGCGGGGGTCGCCGCCGAATGGCAACCGCGCCTGGTCTGGCTTGACGGCAGCGGGCGGATGCCGGTGGATGACGATACGCCGCGCTATGTGGGCGCACCGCGCATGGGCGCCATAAGTCGGTATCTGGCTGATGGTCTTGACTTGCGCCTCGGCCAACGGGTGGGGCAACTGCAGCCCACTGATAAGGGTATCCGGCTGGGGGCAGCGGATGGCCGCAGCCTGGGCTGTTTCCGGCAGATTGTCCTGGCGGTGCCGGCGCCTCAGGCCGTGGAGTTGTTGGCGCAGCCCGCGCCCGAGTTGGCGGCGCGTGCGGCTCAGGCACGGATGCGCGGTTGCTGGACGCTGATTATTGAGCTTGAATCCGGAGATCCGCTGCCCTTTGACGCCGCTTTCGTCCGTGAACCGCCTCTCTCCTGGGTGGCCAGGGATGGGAGTAAGCCGGGGCGTGCCGGGGAAACCTGGGTGGTACATGCCGATGCGGGGTGGAGCCAGTCGCAACTGGAGGCACAGCCTGCCGATGTTGAGGCATCCCTGCTGACAGCATTCCGGCGTTTGACCGGTGTGAGCGGCGAGTTGCAGATTCACCGAACCCACCGTTGGCGTTATGCGTCCACGGCTGACAGCCTCGATGCGCCTTACTTGCTGGATGCCAAGGCGGGTATTGCCGTTTGTGGTGACTGGTGTCTGGGAAACCGGGTCGAGGCCGCCTGGCTGAGCGGTCGGGCGCTGGCGGCCGCCCTACGGCGCGGGGGCGTTAGCGCCTAGTCTGCTGGCGCACAGTCGGTGATGTGTGCTGTTACTGGCGTTCCGCCGAGGTCAGCCGGTAGAACAGACCCATGTCACTGTCCTCCAGCAGTTCCAGCCGGCCGGATACCACGATGGGGTCGAAGGTGAAGCGAATGGGCTGCTTGCTGCGCACCTCCACTACCTGTTCCGGGCCGTCGGGAAGGCAATAGAAGCAACTTGGCGGTGAGCGGGTCAGCAGGAAGTGCTGCTGACGTTCACTGTTTTCCAGCGGCAGCATGAACCCCTGTACTTTCACCTGCTTGCGGTGCAGTTCCCGCACCGTCTCGTTGAACTCCGGAACCAGGAGCCCGTACCGGCCTTCCCGTGTGTCGATTCCGGACAGGACCGACCACGAGACCACGTCGTCCCGCTCCGGGAGTTCCTGCAGGCGCTGTTCCGGTGACTCCATGCGCCGACCAAAGGCCTGGTCGGTCACCTGAATGAACAGCGCCTTTTCCACTTCATCCACCGATACCAACAGCCGGTCAACGCCGGTCATCACAGGATGGTACTCCACATACGCACGGCCGCCGTCGTCCGTCTGCAGGGTGTCCGTCAACACCTCGTTACCGGCCTCGGAGCGCAGGTTCAGTGTCAGTCCCGTCAGATCGTTGCCATCCTCGTCACTCAGGTGAAGCGTCAGCCGCAACACATCGTCGGCGGATGTGGTGACCTGCCGCACCTCGCCCATGTCCTCCATGCCGGTCATGAAAAAGCGCACCAGCGGATTAGCGTTGCCCGCTGCTATGGGCGGGATGCAGAGACCGGCGATGGCCAGCAGGAGGACGATCAGCAGGCGCGGCATGTCATTCTCCCCGGTTGAGGGTGGTGGCGATATCCGTGCGATACGCCTGAATAGCCGGAATCACGGCGGCGATCAGGCCGACACCCACGGCGAGTGCCAGAAGCCAGAGTTCCTGGGGCAGCCAGATCCAGCCCGTGATGGCCAGTTGGCGTGTGTGGGCGAAGGCCTGACCCAGCAACTCCGCCGCAACATGGCCCAGCAGCAGCCCGACCACCGCGCCCGTCAGCGCCAGCAGGATGCCCTGTAACAGGGTGTGGATCAGTAACTGTTGGCGACTGGCGCCCAGGCTGCGCATCAGTGCGTAATCATAGCGGTTCTGTTGAAGCGCATTATACAGGGCAATAAAGACGCCCAGCGCTGCGGCGAAGACCAGCAGCCAGCCGAATAACCTGAGTGCGTCCAGGCCGATGCCGAGCATGGAGAGCAGGCGGGTGGTCTCTCTCGCTGGCGCGGCCGCCTGGAGCGTAGGACGGCTGTTCACCATGCGCGGAAGGCTCACCGCACCCAGTGGCGACCGGTATTGCACCAGCAGCGCGGTAATCTCCCGCTCATCCCCTGCGGGAGCATGGCTGTGTTTGTGGTCGCGTTCATGATCGTGGCCGTCGTGGTCATGGACCAGCCAGACACTTTCCACCGGTGCGAGAATCAATCGGTCCAGCACGGTACCGGTGGGTTCCATGACCCCGACCACGGTGTACGGACGGTCGCCATGGACATGGCCTCCGGAATTGTCGGCGCTGGTGATCCCATGAACCCCGGCGAAACTGTCACCGACGGCGAGACCGGTGCGGGCGGCCGCCTGAGCGCCCAGCACGGCTTCCATTGTGTGTTCCCACAAGCGTCCCAAGCGAAGGGTTCCGCCGTAATGCCGGATGTATTCCGGCTCCGTGCCGACAATGCGGAATCCGCCGTAGCTGTCCCCCAACGCCAGCGGCATGGCCTTCTCCACCAGGGGGTGGTCTTTTAACCAGCGTACCTGCCCTAATGGAATGTTCCCGGTGGGCATGTCTATGTGGTAGAGCGATGAAAGGATCAGCTGCAGCGGACTGCCGCTGGAGCCCACCACCAGATCGATGCCCTGGGCGTCACGACTCAAGCGCTGTTCCAGCTGCTGGCTGAACAGAAGCAGCACCGTGACGGTGGCGATGCCCAGGGCCAGCAGCAACAGGTTCAGCAGCATGGTCAGCCCTTGGTGGCGGATAGAGGCCCAGCTGAGGGTCAGCATGTTCATGCCGTCATCTCCAGCCGCTGTTGACGATGGAAACGGTCGGTCAGTCGGCGGTCGTGGGTGGCCACAATGAGGCTGGCGTTGTGTTGGGCGCACTGCTGTATCAGCAGCTCTGCGACCCGGCCGCAGTTGCGGTCGTCCAACGCCGAGGTGGGTTCGTCCGCCAGCACGACCGCGGGTTCGTTGATCAGTGCCCGAGCGATCGCCACCCGTTGTGCCTCGCCCTGGCTCAACTCTGCCGGCCGCCGCCGACGCTTCTCCATGATGCCCAGCGGTTCCAGCACTCGGGCGACATGGGAGGGGTGTTGAGGCAGCCCGGCCAGATAGCGCGCCAGTTCAAGGTTCTGCTCCACGCTCAGCGCTGGAACCAGGTGCAGGCGTTGATACACCAGGCCGATGTGCCGGCCGCGGAAGCGGTCCAGCTGCCGCCCTTGCAAGGTGTTCAATTGTTGGTCTGCCACTGTGATGGTGCCGCGCTGTGGTGTCAGCAGCCCCGCCAACAGGTGCAGCAGGGTGGATTTCCCGCTTCCGGACTCACCGAGCAGCAGGCAGTTCTCGCCCCGGTCCAAGCACCAGTCCGGGAAGGACAGGTTGGCGCCATCAGCATACTGATAATGCAGGTTTTCTATCTGTAGCACGGAAGATGAGGATCCGGTGACAGGGGGTTTCTATGTGTTGATGTTATAGAGTAACAAAGTTGCGGTGCAAGCGTTGTGATTCCATGGGGTTCGCACGGCAAAAGTGGTGTCTGTTATGCTACATAAAGCATGCGTGCTCCGGCGCGCCGGGTCAGATTTTTGGCTTGCGGGGTGGGGTGATCAATCCTGTCATGACTTTGTCCCGTGGAGGGTTAGTAATGAACGCGATGCGGTTGGTCGGTGTGGTGCTCCTGGTCGCGGGGTTGGTGCTACTCTACTTCGGTTTCTCGGCCCGGGAATCCGCCGTGGACCAGATCAGTGAGACCCTTACGGGTCGCTATACGGACGAGACCATGTGGTACCTGATCGGCGGTGCGGTGCTATCTGCCGCCGGGGCTGCACTGGCGCTTTTCGGCAAGGGTTGACGCCGACGCGCCCGGCCGCGGGCGCGTCGCTTAGCGGACATCAGTCGGCGTGGAATCGGCGCTGCTCTTCAGCCATTGTAACGAGGATGTCGGCTGGTGCGAAACGCGCACCGTGCTCGGCCTCCAGTTGCTGTAGCCGTTCCACCACCTCCGGGATTCCCCGCGCATCCATGTAACGGAATGGCCCGCCGCGAAACGGTGGGAAACCGATGCCGAAAATGGCGCCGATGTCCCCATCCCGCAGCGAACGAATCACACCTTCCTCATGGCATCGGGCGGCTTCGTTGACCATCATCAGCACCGTCCGGTCGATGATCTCTTCCGGATTCAGACTCGCCTCCGTCTGAATGTCGAGCAGCTTGTAGACGCTGCTGTCCACTTTCTTCCCGCCCTTGCGGCGCTGATCATAGCGGTAGAACCCCTTCTTCGCCTTTTTTCCGTAACGGCCATCCTCCAGCAGGCGTTCCGTGGCATCCGCCGGCTTCATGCGATCACCGAAGGCCTCGTGCAGAATCGGCGCAACCTTGCCGCTCACGTCCAGACCCACTTCATCCAGCAACGCGAACGGTCCGACCGGAAACCCGAAGCGCACCAGGGTGTCGTCGATATGATCAATGGCCACACCCTCACGGAGCAGATGGGCGGCCTCATTGATGTAGGGTGCAAGTATGCGGTTGACGTAGAAGCCGGCCCCGTCCTTGACCACGATGACGGTTTTTCCCTGGCGTCGACCCAGGTCAACCGTGGTCGCGATCACCTCCGGTGCGGTCTGTTCGGTGGCAATGACTTCCAGTAGGGGCATTTTTTCCACCGGAGAGAAGTAATGCATGCCAATAACATTCTGTGGCCGCTTGGCACCCTCAGCGATGCGGATGATGGGGATGGACGAGGTGTTGCTCGCGAAGATGGTGTGGCCGCCGCAATGGGCCTTCACATCTTGGACCATGGTGTGTTTGAGGTCCAGATCCTCGAACACCGCCTCAATCACCACGTCCACCGTGCCGAACCCGGAATAGTCCAGCGTTGGCGTGACGCGACGCAATTGTCGCCCCGCCTCGAATTCACCGAGCCCGCCGCGTTTGCGCCGGGAGGTGATCTCGCCGTCAATGTGCTGCATACCGCGGTTGAGCCCTTCGGCGGAAACATCCTTGAGGCGCACCGGTAATTCGGCCTTCGCCGAGGTGACGTAGCTGATCCCCGCGCCCATCAGGCCGGCGCCAAGCACGGCCACGCGGCGAACCGGCCGCGGCTCCACGTCCGCGCTCGTTCCGTGGTCCTTTTTCATGTCCACGGTGGCGAAGTAGATGCCCATGAGTTGTCGGGCTTCGGGTGTCATGGCCAGGGTGCCGAAGTGGCGGGCCTCCAGTTCCAGGCCCTGCTTCATTCCCCGGGCCGCACCGGTCTCCACGCACTCGATAATGCGGGGCAGGGCGGGATAGTTGCCCTTGCTCTTCGCTTCGGCGGTTTTGCGGGCCTTGTCGAAAATCAGCTTGCGACCTGGTGGGGTGCGTTCCAGCAAGGTCTGCACCAGTCCGCGCCGGGGCTTCCGGCTGCGGCGTTTCCCCTCCAATTCCGTTACGCGCTTGACGGCTGCCGCTAGCAGAATGGATGCAGGCACCACATCATCCACCAGACCCATGCGGCGTGCGCGTTGGGCGGTGATCTGTTTCCCCGTGAGCATCAGGTCAAGTGCTGAAGGAATGCCGACCAGTCTTGGCATGCGCTGCGTGCCACCGCTACCGGGCAGCAGGCCCAGCTGGACTTCGGGAAGCCCGAGCTTGGTGTTGTTGCTGTCGGTGGCCACGCGGCCGTGGCAGGCCATGGCCAGTTCCAGACCGCCGCCGAGGCAGACGCCGTCAATGGCGGCGACCACCGGTACAGGGAGCGCCTCGATGCGATCGAAAAAGCGCTGCCCGCCACGGGACAGTTCCGTGACCTCATCCGCCGTCCTGCAGGCTGCCAGCATATTGATGTCAGCGCCGGCGATGAAACTGCCCGGTTTGCCGCTGATGTAGATCACGCCCTTCAGGTCCCGGTCCTGTTCCAGCTGTTCCGCCAGGGCGTTGGCCTGCTCCATATACTCGGCCTTGAGCACGTTCATGCGCTCGCCCGGGATATCGATGGTGATCACGGCGATGCCGTCGTCGCGCAGATCCAGGGCAAAACCATCGGTGTGCGTGTTCGTCTGCTCCATGGCCATTACGCCACCTCCAGTACCATTGCGGCGCCAAGTCCCCCTGCGGCGCAGGCTGTGGTCAGGGCCAGACCGCCACCGCGTCGACTCAGTTCATTCAGTGTCTGAACGATGATCCGCCCGCCGGTGGCCGCGAACGGGTGACCATAGGCAATCGAACCACCCAGCACGTTGAAGCGGTCGGGATCCACCGCGCCGATGGGCTCGTCCCGGCCTAATACGTCCCGCGCAAACTTCCGGGAGGGCCAGTGCTTGATATTGGCCAGGGTCTGCGACGCAAACGCCTCGTGCATGTCCACCAGCTCCATGTCGCTCAGGGTGCAGCCCGCCCGGTCCAGGGCAATGGGGCTGGCATGGGAGGGTCCCATGAGGCCGTCGTGGAATGGGTCAATGGCGGAAAACGCCCAGGAGCGGATATAGCCCAGGGGCTCATGACCCAATGCCCGGGCACGGCTTTCCCGCATCAGCAACAGGCTGGACGCGCCATCGGTCAGCGGTGTTGCGTTGGCGGCAGTCACCGTGCCGTGACGGCGATCGAAGGCGGGACGCAGCTTGCCCAGTTGCTCCAGCGTGGAATCGCCGCGGATGTTGTTGTCGCGCTGCAATGGTGCTTTGTAGGGAGGAACAATGGCTGTCATCACCTCCCCATCCAGTTTTCCATCCTCCCAGGCCTGGTGCGCGCGCTGGTGGGAACGCAGCGCCAGTTGATCCTGCTCCTCGCGGCTGATGCCGTGGCTCTTGGCCATCTGTTCGGCGATATCGCCCATGCCCAAGTTGGTGGAATAATCCTTCACTGCCGGCGCGACCGGAACCAGGTCCTTGGGCCGGATTCCCCGGAATAAGCGCAGCCGCTGTCCCAGGGATTTCGCTCTGGACGCATGGATCAGCGCACGCGCCAGCTTGCGGCCGACCTGGATTGGCAGCACCGAGGCGGAATCCGCACCGCCGGCCAGGCCCACGTCAATCTCGCCGAGCCGGATCGCCTGAGCAATGTCCGCGGTGGACTGAAAACTGGTGGCGCACGCCCGGGACACACTGTAAGCGTCGGTGGAAGGGGGCAAACCGGCGCCCAGCACCACCTCACGGGCAATATTCGGCGCCTCTGGCTGCAGGCCAACCTGGCCGTAGACCAACCGCTCCACCAATGCCGGGTCAAGGTCCAGCCGGGCCATCAACTCGGTGGTGACCAGCACGCCCAGTTGTATGGCGCTCATCTCACTATAGGTGGTGAGTTGTCTGGCAAACGGTGTGCGCAGGCCCGCCACCACGGCGACCCTGTCGCCTGGCGTGTTCATGGTGTCACTGCTTGTCCTTGCCACGACGGCCTCCTTGATTGATTCGCCCGGGCAGTCAGGGAGAGGTGGTGAGTTCTCGTGGGACTAGCATGCAGGAAACGGCCAGCATTTGCCCAGTGCCCCCTGCGCGCCGTCTATCGTCAGCATCGAAACGTTCCATTGTACGGACCCTTGTACGAAGTCGTACCATGCTATCCAGTTTTAGGCGCAGTTGAAGGAGAGCGGACATGAATGCTCGTATTCTGCAGGCCGATGAGATTTCCTTTGACAGCGATGTGCTCGGTGCGGAAGGCCCTGTTCTGGTGGATTACTGGGCGGAGTGGTGTGGTCCCTGCCGCATGCTGGCGCCGGTACTCGATGAGGTAACTGATGCCTATGCGGACCGCCTGACGGTGGTCAAAGTCAATGTGGATGAGAACCGGGAACTGCTGCACCGTTACGGTGTGCGAGGGATCCCGACCTTGATGCTGTTCCAGGATGGCGAAATCGTCGGTACGCGTGTTGGAGCGCTGTCGTGAACAGAGCTGGACGCTTTCCTCCACGACAGTCTCTAGAAAGTTTTTTTCAGGGGCGGCACTGTCTGCCCCGGCGGGGCCGGATGCCCCGGGTGTGGCGTGGTGTTCACTTGGTGTTTGCAGGGGCCGGCTTCACACCGGCCCTTTCTTTCCCCACGTCCGGGCGGA
>SLCE01000096.1 GCA_007125985.1 Ectothiorhodospiraceae bacterium
CCGCCTTCGAGGCACTGTAGGCGTTGCCGCCGGCCCCGGCGCGGATGCCCGCCACGGATGCCGTGTTGACGATGGCGCCACGGCGCTGTTCGGCCATGATGCGGCCCGCGTATTTCATGCCGAACACCACCCCGAGCAGATTGATGTCCAGCACACGCCGCCATTCGTCTGCCTCCTGTTCCATGGCAGGCGCCCGGCTGCAACTCACGCCGGCGTTGTTGCACAGGATGTCGAGCCCGCCGAACGTTTTCACGGCCGCGTCCACCAAGGCCTTGACCTGATCCTCCCGGGAGACGTCCACGGTCATGGATTGGACGCGGTCCTCGCCAAGCTGCAGGCTGGCCACGGTCTCGGACAAGGCCTCGGCATTCACGTCCGCAAGCATCAGTCGGGCGCCCTCCTGCGCGAAACGTTGTGCTGTTGCACGGCCGATG
Source organism: Ectothiorhodospiraceae bacterium (assembly GCA_007125985.1). Classification (GTDB taxonomy): domain Bacteria; phylum Pseudomonadota; class Gammaproteobacteria; order Nitrococcales; family Aquisalimonadaceae; genus LSCE01. The sequence continues at coordinate 435 of SLCE01000096.1, forward strand.
CCACTGCCGGCGCCGGTGATAATGGCAATACGCTGGTCCAGTCTGCCTGTCATGGTGTTGATCTCCTCACGTCTGTCGCTGCGCCCGGGGGCGGGCTTATGGTGTGCGTGATGCTGTGTTTAACGGAAGGTGAGCAGCCGGTCGGGTTCCTGCAGGGCGAAATGATCCACCGCGTTGAAACCCATTAATGACCAGCCTCGCCGGCCATAGGCCAGTTCTGTGATAGAGCCGTTGTAAACGCGCCAGTTCAGCATCACGGTCTGCAGGGCTGAGAGCTCGAGCGCCACGGCCACGCCCACAGCGATGACGCCGCCGGACGTGTAGATATGGATGGTGTCGTTTTTCCCATGGGTCTGCGCGATCTGCTCCAGCCCTTCCACAACACGGCTCTGAAACCCGGTCCAGGACTCGGGAACCGGGTCCGGCGGTGCGGGATCATTGAGCCAGCACTTCATCACACCCTCGAAGGCGCGCTGGAACGCACGCCGTTGGGTGAGAACGGCGTCACCGAGCCCCGCCAGTTCCGGATCCCGCTCCAGCACCCGTTGCAGGTAGGCTTCGAACAGCGGGCCGGCGTGGTATTCGTTGAATGCAGGCGTGGCTGTGACCGCGGGTGTTTCACCGCGGTAATGATCCAGTGCCAGTTGGGCGGTTTGTTGCTGACGGCGCAGGGTTCCGCTGTAAGCGGCTTCCGGGTGATGCGGGAGCGCGGCAAGATGCTCCCCGACCCGGCGGCTCTGCTCCTGTCCCAGGTCGCTCAGGCGATCATAATCATCGGTGCCGAAGGAAGCCTGCCCGTGTCGAATGAGTAATATTCGCGTCATAGCGTGGGAAGTCAGCTCGTGGGCTGTCGACAAAGTGGCCGGTCTTTGGAACCCGCCACGTTAACCGCTCCGACGTGTTTCGACAACAGAAACCCGGTTCCGCTATTCGAAACACGCCGGGGCCCGCTTTTAGTCCACCCGATCAGGGTGTTGCTTGACGAAGTCGTCGCGCAGTTCCCGCTTGAGCACCTTGCCGATGACGCTCCGAGGCAACTCATCCATGGGCTCGATGGCCGCAAGGCGCTGGCCCTTGCCGAGTCGTTCGTTGGCCCAGGCTCGGACCGCTTCGGGGTCCAGTTCCGTGCCCACCACGAACCCCACCGGCGTCTCCCCCCAGCGTTTGCTGGGGATCCCGACAACAGCGGCATCGCGCACCTGCGGATGCGCGAGCAGTACCTGCTCCAGATCGGTTGCATACACATTGAAGCCGCCGGAGATGATCATGTCCTTCTTCCGGTCCAGTAGTTCCACGAAGCCGTCGTCGTCCACTCGGCCCATGTCGCCGCTGCGGTAGAACAACTCGCCGTCCGGGCTGTGCCAGTACATGGCTTCGGTGAGATCCTTGCGGCCATGATAACCCTGCATCATGGCGCCGGACCGGCCGACGATCTCCCCGATTTCGCCTTGGGGCAGTTCGTTGCCGTCCTCATCAATGATGCGCAGGTCCACCCCTTCCGCCGGTCGTCCCACGGTATGCAGTTTGTCCGGGAATTCGCCACAGTTCAGGGTGGTGCTGACGCCGCCTTCGGTGAGGCCGTATACCTCGCACAGCCCGCCGGGCCAGCGCTCCAGAACCGCTTCCTTCACCTGGCGGCGAAGCGGGGCACTGGTGCACAGCTTCATGCGGAAGCTGGACAGGTCACGGCGGGCGAAATCCGGGTGATCCAGCAGTCGTTGGTACTGCACCGGCACCAGCATGGCATGACTCACCCGGTATTTTTCCGCCAGTTCCAGGAACTGCGCTTCGTTGAATTTTTCCATCAGGACCAACTGCCCACCCTGGGCAATGGTCGGTAACACCGCCACCAGCGTGGTATTGGAGTAAAGGGGTGTGGACACCAGTGTGATGGCATCTTCGCCCAGGCCGAAGTTCGACATCCGGGAAATCTGGAAGTCGCGCATGCTGTGGGCGTGCAGAATCCCTTTCGGTGTGCCGGTGGTGCCGGAACTGTAGATGATGTTGAAGCCGTCATCCGGGTTCGAGATCAGGTCCGGTGCCGCATCGGATTGCTCCGACACCCAGGCCGCCATTGATGTCCAGCCGTCTCCGTCAAAGTCGATGGCGATCAGTCCGTTCGGCAGCAACTGTGGCCGGATCTCATCCAACCAGGGTTCCACCAGCGGCAGCATGGCTTGGGATACCGCCAGCACCCGCGCTTCGCAGTCCTTGACCATGGCCCGTAGCTGCTCCGAGGTGGCCATGGCCGAAAGCGGCACTGACACGCCGCCCCCGAGTGCGGTGCCCAGGTAGAGCGACAGATGGGGCACCGTGGAATAGTCCAGGGTGGCGACCTTGTCGTTGCGCTGTAATCCCAGCCCCCGCAGGCCATTGGCGATGCGACACAGCTCCTGATAGAACGCGGACCAGGGGATGCTGCCGTTGACGGTGTGTACAGCAGGGTTGTCGCCGCGGCGTGCCGCCGACTCAGCCATCAGGGTCTGAAATGGGATGCGCTCGCTTGATTCGGAACTCATGACCGGCTCCTCTTCCGGTTGGGGGGGGTCAGCTGTTGTCTCTGGATGCGCTACAGCCTGCCGTGAATTCAAAATAGAAACAAGATTTCGCAATGCGGAACAAGAGCGGCTAAGCTTAGGAAGGCGGTGACACGTGGGTGCGTCCCGCCAGGTTGTGAAACGGCGTTTCGCAACTGCAGGCCTGCTGTGTATAGTCTCGGGCAGATGGCCGACGACCTGACACCTCGATCAGGAACGGCCGCGACAGCAGTTTCACGGGGAGAGAATGCCATGGCCGGGCGGTGCGGGTTTTTCCTGCAGGCCGTCGGTGGCAAGAACGAGGACCGCATGCGACAAAGGCCGGTAGCGCTGATCGATTTCCAGAGCAGCGTGCAGGAAAGCAAGAAGGACCGGAATTTCGTCATGGCGCTGGCGCGCGGGCTGGAGATTCTGCGTGCGTTTCAGGCCACGGACGGCATGTTGAGCAATCAGGAGATTGCGCAACGGACCGGTATTCCGAAGCCCACGGTGTCCCGCCTGACATACACCTTGACGAAATTGGGCTACCTGACCTACTCGGAGCGGTTAGAGCGCTACCAGCTGGGCACCGGTGTGCTGGCTTTGGGGTATTCCTGCCTGGCCAGTGTGGGTATCCGCCAGGTGGCCCGGCCCCTGATGCAGCAACTGGCCGATGAGGTGGGGCTGGCGGTGTCCTTGGGCAGTCGTGACCGGCTTAGCATGGTCTATCTGGAGAATTGCCAGGGCGGTGGGGCACTGACGTTGCGGCCTCAGGTGGGGTCGCGCATACCGATTTCCACCACAGCGATGGGGCGGGCTTTTCTGGCGGTTTTGCCAGAGAAGGAGCGGGCGTACCTGATGGAGCACCTGGAGCGTAAGGATCCGGAGAACTGGCTGAACATCCGTGAAGGCATCGAGCAGGCCGTGCGTGACTACCGGGAGCTTGGCTACTGCATGTCGCTGGGTGATTGGGAACGCGACGTTAATGCAGTGGGTGTGCCGCTGGTGCTGGATGATGGTGCCGACGTGGTGGCCTTCAACTGCGGCGGGCCGTCGTTCCACATGTCCCGGGAACGTGTGGAAAAGGAGATCGGTCCGCGGCTGGTGGCGCTGGTGCAGTCGGTCCGCAGCCGGGTGTCACATCCCTGACGCTCGGTAATCGGCATTCTGCGTGGCTTCGATCGGCCCGGGCTCGGTGGTGCCGTCGCGGACCTCGCCCCCCGTGCGCGCCGAAGCCACCAGACGGAAGGCGAGAAGCTTCCAGGCTCTAATTCCGACGGCTGATGATGTACTCGGCGATGCCGCGCAGGCAGTCCGCCTCCGGGCCGAATTCGGTGAGGCTGGTCAGTGCTTCCTGGACCAGGTGGCGCGCATGCTCCCGCGCTTCCGGCAGGCCCAGCAGGGCGGGGTAGGTGGCCTTCTGCAGGCGCGTATCGGCGCCGCTTGTCTTGCCCAGTTCCTCGGTGGTGCCTTCCACGTCCAGAATGTCATCGTGGATCTGGAAAGCCAGGCCAATGCATTTCGCGTAATGGTCCAGTCGTTCCAGTTGTTCCTGATGGTGGCCGGCATGGCACAGGGCGCCGAGCATCACGCTGGCACGGATCAATGCCCCGGTTTTATGAATGTGAAGGTCTTCCAGCTCCGGCAGATTCAGAGCCTTGCCTTCTGCGGCCAGGTCCATGGCCTGGCCGCCCACCATGCCGCGAGATCCAACCGCAATCCCCAGCGTGGCCAGCATTTTCAGGCGTGCATCGGAGTCGGCCTGTCCGGCAGGTGCATCCGCCAGGCAGCGGAAGGCTAGCGCCTGCAGGGCATCGCCCACCAGAATGGCCGTGGCCTCGTCGTAGGCCTTGTGGCACGTGGCCTTGCCGCGGCGCAGATCATCATCGTCCATTGCCGGCAGGTCATCGTGGACCAGCGAATAGGCGTGGATCAGTTCCACCGCGCAAGCGGGACCGTCCAGGTGCTTCGGGTTCAACCCAAGCGCTTCGCCGGTGGCGTACACCAGCACCGGGCGCAGCCGTTTTCCGCCACCCAGTACGGCGTAACGCATGGCTTCATGAAGGCGTGCCGGCTGTACTTCCGCTGAAGGCAGCAGGCGATCCAGTGCTGCCTCCACCTGCTGCTGGTAACCGGGGAGAGCCTGGTTCAGCCGCTCAGTCGGATTCCGGCTCGGTCGGGAACGGTTCGACACGGGTATCGCCATCCTTGCTGGTGAGAATTTCAACTTTCTGTTCCGCCGCCTGAAGTGCCTGCTGGCACTGTCTGGTCAGCTCGATGCCCCGCTCGAAGGATTTCAGGGATTCTTCCAGCGTGAGTTCGCCCTGTTCCAGGCGTTCCACCAGCCCCTCCAGTTCTTTCAGGGCCTGCTCGAAGTCCAGGGCTCCGGAGTCTTTCTCAGCCATGGCTGCTCTGCCGTTCACAAGGGCGCTAAACGGTAACGCAGGGGGAAAAGGCGGTCAATCGGGCGCGTGCCCGGGGCTCGCCGCCAGGGACGACGCACTGTAGACTCAGGCACGCACCTGGCCGCAGTGGCGGCTTAAGGGGAATCAGAGCAAGCCGGAACACGCGATAAATCATGGCGAACACGTACGATTCAGCGTCCATCGAGGTCCTCACGGGGCTGGACCCGGTCCGAAAGCGCCCGGGAATGTACACCGATACCAGCCGGCCCAATCACCTGGCGCAGGAAGTCATTGATAACAGCGTAGACGAAGCCATTGCCGGGCACGCGCGGCAGATTATCGTCACGCTGTATGTGGATGGCTCTCTGGAAGTCCAGGACAACGGCCGCGGTATGCCGGTGGATATCCATCCCGAGGAAGGTGCGCCGGGGGTCGAGGTCATCCTCAGCCGGTTGCATGCCGGCGGCAAGTTCTCTCACAAGAACTACCAGTTCTCCGGTGGTCTGCATGGTGTGGGCGTGTCCGTGGTGAATGCGCTCTCCCGGCGTCTGGAAGTGCGCGTGCGGCGTGACGGCCAGGAATACCAGATTGTCTTCGAACATGGTGAGAAGGTGTCGGACCTCGAAGTCATCGGCACGGTGGGTAAGAAAAACACCGGCACCACGCTCCGCTTCTGGCCCGATGCAGGGTATTTCGATGCGGCCCGCTTCTCCGTGCCGCGGCTGCGTCACGTGTTGCGGGCCAAGGCCGTACTCTGCCCCGGTCTGGAGGTTATCTTCCGCGAGGAGGCCAATGGCGAGGAGACGGTCTGGTGCTATGAGGACGGTCTGCGCGACTATATGGTGAGCGCGCTGGTGGATCTGCCCCGGCTACCGCAGGAGCCGTTCACCGGACGCATGCAGGGAAGCACCGAAGCGGCCGAATGGGCGGTGCTGTGGCTGCCGGAGGGCGGCGAGGCGATCCAGGAAAGCTATGTGAACCTGATTCCCACGACGCAGGGCGGCACCCATGTCAACGGCCTGCGTACGGGACTGACCGATGCCATCCGCGAGTTCTGCGAATTCCGCAGTCTGCTCCCGCGGGGGGTGCGCATCGCGCCGGAAGACGTGTGGGAGCATGTCAGCTACGTGCTTTCCGTGAAACTGCAGGATCCGCAGTTCTCCGGCCAGACCAAGGAGCGCCTGTCCTCCCGCGAATGTGCCACCTTCGTTTCCGGCGTGGTGAAGGATGCCTTCAGCCTGTGGCTGAACCAGCATGTGACCGAGGCCGAGGCCATCGTGCAGCTGATACTGAGCGCCGCCCAGCGGCGTATGCGCAGCGCGAAGAAGGTGGCCCGCAAGCGTGTGACCAGCGGCCCGGCGTTGCCCGGTAAGCTGGCCGACTGTAGTTCCCAGGATCCGGCGCGCACCGAACTGTTCCTGGTGGAGGGGGATTCCGCCGGTGGCTCAGCCAAGCAGGCGCGGGAGCGGGAATTCCAGGCCGTGATGCCGTTGCGGGGCAAGATTCTCAATACCTGGGAGGTGGACCCGGCCGAGGTCATGGCCTCGCAGGAGGTGCACGACATCGCCGTGGCCCTGGGCATCGAGCCCGGCTCAGACGATCTCTCCAGGCTGCGCTACAACAAGATCTGCATTCTGGCGGACGCGGACCCGGACGGCGCCCATATCGCCACCCTGCTGTGCGCCCTGTTCCTCAAGCATTTCCCGGCTCTGGTGCGGGCGGGCCATGTGTTCGTGGCCATGCCGCCGCTATACCGTATCGATGTGGGCAAGCAGACCTTCTATGCCCTGGACGAACACGAGCGCCAGGGGGTGCTGGACCGGATTGCGGCGGAGAAGATCCGCGGCAAGGTCAGCACCACCCGTTTCAAGGGCCTGGGCGAGATGAATCCGTTGCAGTTGCGGGAGACAACCATGGCGCCCGACACCCGGCGACTGGTGCAGCTGACAGTGGATTCCGAGGAGGAAACCGAGCGCCTGATGAACATGCTGCTGGGCAAGCGCGCCGCCAGCGACCGCAAGGTCTGGCTGGAGAGCAAGGGCAACCTGGCCGAAGTGCTGCTCTGAGGAAAGGTTTACACGATGACAGACGAGACCACGCCGGACAGCTACTCCGATTTCGAAACCCGCCCGCTGCGGGATTTCACAGAGAAGGCGTATCTGGATTATTCCATGTACGTGATTCTCGACCGGGCCCTCCCCAATCTGGGCGACGGGCTCAAACCCGTGCAGCGGCGCATCGTCTACGCCATGTCCGAGCTGGGGCTGAGCGCTCTGGCCAAGTACAAGAAATCGGCGCGCACCGTTGGTGACGTGCTGGGCAAATTCCATCCGCATGGCGATTCCGCCTGCTACGAGGCCATGGTGCTGATGGCACAGCCCTTTTCCTACCGTTATCCCCTGGTGGACGGTCAGGGGAACTGGGGGTCCCCGGATGATCCCAAGTCTTTCGCCGCCATGCGCTACACGGAATCGCGCCTGGCAAAGTACTCGGAAGTGCTGCTCTCGGAACTGGGGCAGGGCACCGTGGACTGGGTGCCGAACTTCGACGGCACCATGGACGAACCCGCAATATTGCCGGCGCGCCTGCCCAATGTGCTGCTGAACGGCGGCACCGGGATTGCCGTGGGTATGGCAACGGACATCCCTCCACACAATCTGCGCGAGGTGGCCAGCGCCTGCATCCGCCTGCTGGAGGCCCCCGAGACCACGGTGGAGGGTCTGTGTGAACACGTGCAGGGGCCGGATTTCCCCACCGAGGCCGAGATCATTACGCCGCGGGAGGAACTGCGCAAGGTCTACGAGAAGGGCCACGGTAGCGTGCGCATGCGTGCCCGCTGGGAGAAGGAGAACGGCGACATTATCGTCACCGCACTGCCCTTCCAGGTGTCGGGCAGCAAGGTGCTGGAGCAGATCGCAGGGCAGATGCAGGCGAAGAAACTGCCGATGATCGAGGATCTGCGCGACGAATCCGACCATGAGAGCCCCACCCGGCTGGTAATCACGCCGCGCTCCAACCGGGTGGACGTGAACGAGGTGATGACGCACCTGTTCGCCACCACGGATCTGGAGAAGTCCTACCGGGTGAACTTCAACGTGATCGGCCTGGATGGCCGTCCCCGGGTGCGCAACCTGCGGGAAATGCTACTGGAATGGCTGGAATTTCGCAGCACAACGGTTCGCAGGCGCCTGCAGTGGCGGCTGGACAAGGTGGAGGCGCGACTGCACATCCTCGAGGGCCTGCTGATCGCCTACCTCAATATCGACGAGGTGATCGCCATCATCCGCGAGGAGGATAAGCCCAAGCCGGTGCTGATGGAGCGCTTCGGGCTCAGCGATACCCAGGCAGAGGCGATTCTGGAACTCAAGCTGCGCCACCTGGCGAAGCTGGAAGAAATAAAGATCCGTGGCGAGCAGGACGAGTTGCAGAAAGAGCGCGAACAGCTGCAGGACATTCTCGGTTCGCCGGACAAACTGCGAGGCCTGATCAGTGATGAACTGCGGGCCGATGCGGAAAGCTACGGTGACGACCGCCGCTCGCCGTTGGTGGAGCGCCAGGTTGCCCGGGCCTTGGATGAATCGGCGCTGGTGCCTAGCGAACCGGTGACCATCGTGCTGTCACGGCAGGGCTGGGTGCGGGCGGCCAAGGGTCATGATGTGGACGCGTCCGGCCTGAACTTCAAATCCGGCGATGGTTATCTGGATCACGCGCCCGGCCGTAGCAACCGGCAGGCCATTTTTCTGGACAGCACGGGCCGTAGCTACTCGCTGCCGGCCCATAGCCTGCCGTCGGCGCGTAGCCAGGGCGAACCGCTGACCGGGAGGCTGACGCCACCGTCCGGCGCGCGTTTTCTTTACGTGGTGGCCGGAGCGGACAGTGATGCACTGATCATGGCCTCGGACCACGGCTATGGTTTTGTCACCAGTATCGGTGACCTGCAGGCGAAGAACCGTGCCGGCAAGGCGGTGCTCACGCTGCCCAAGGGCGCCTCCATGCTGCGCCCGGTGCGCGTCTACAAACCGGATAGTGATTGGCTGGTGGCGGTTTCCACCGCCGGTCGTGTGCTGGCTTTCCCGGCTGCCGAATTGCCGCGCTTGGCGAAAGGCAAGGGCAACAAGATCATGGGCATTCCGGCGGACAGGATCAAAACCGGCGAGGAGCGCCTGCTCGGGTTGGCTTCCGTGGCCGACGGCGGGAGTGTGGTGCTCACCGCAGGCAAGCGCACCCTGACCCTGAAATTCAGTGATCTTGAGAACTATGCCGGGGCCCGGGGGCGCCGTGGCGGCATGTTGCCGAGAGGATTCCAGCGGGTGGATGCCATCGAGGCGGCCGAGTAACGGCCGGAGGTGTCGCTTTAAACTTTTTGTCTTTGTCCCCATCTAAGACAGCGGATTGACATGGCGCTGACGCGCGCACCAAGCCCACGAACTGAATAGACGAGAGTAGCGAGCATGAAGCGAGTTGGACTGTTTCTGCTGACGAACCTGGCCATCATGGCGGTGCTGGGTATCGTTCTGATGATTTTGTATTCCGTGTTTGGCGTCTCCACCGTGGATGAGGCTACCGGCGGTATCGATTACCTCGGCCTGTTGATCGTGGCCGCGGTGGTGGGTTTCGGTGGCTCGTTCATCTCCCTGGTCATGTCCAAGGGGATGGCGAAGCGGATGACGGGAGCCCAGGTCATTACCCAGCCGCGCACCGAGATCGAGCAGTGGCTGGTGGGAACAGTGTCCCGGTTTGCCAAGCAGGCAGGTATCGGCATGCCGGAAGTGGCCATTTACGATGCCCCGGAGATCAACGCCTTTGCCACCGGTGCGCGGCGCGATAACGCGCTGGTTGCCGTGAGCACCGGCCTGCTCCGCAAAATGACCCGGGACGAGGCGGAGGCCGTGATCGGGCATGAGGTGGCGCATGTGGCCAATGGGGATATGGTCACGCTGACCCTGATCCAGGGGGTGGTCAACACCTTTGTGGTGTTCATCGCGCACGTGATCGGCCGCTTTGTGGACAAAGCCGTGTTCAAGTCGGAAAGCGGCCATGGCCCGGGCTTTTTCATCACCTACTTCCTGGCGCAGATGGTGCTGGGCATCCTGGCGTCGACCATCGTCATGTGGTTCTCGCGCCAGCGTGAATTCCGTGCCGACGTGGGTGGGGCCAAATTTGCCGGCCGCGACAAGATGATCGCGGCGCTGGAGCGGCTGCGCCGAGGCAGTGATGATTCCCATCTGCCCGACGAAATGCGTGCCATGGGCATCAATGGCGGCAAGGGTGGCCTGTCCCGGCTGTTCATGTCCCACCCGCCGTTGGAAGAGCGTATTGCGGCGTTGAAGGGTATGCGCCAGGGCTGATGCGCCCGCTGTAGAACCAACAGGGCGGCCCCCGGGGCCGCCCTGTTGGTTTGTGGGGGCTCGGTAGCACCTGTCACATCACGGTGCCCGAGAAATCGTAATCCAGTGTTTCCGAGGGGCTTTGCAGGAAATCGCCCTGGGCATAGTCCACCTCCTGCTGCCAGAGCATGGCCATGCACATGACGTCCTCCACATGGCCGGCTACCACCTGTTTGCGCAATTCGTGGGCATGATCCACGATCGCCTTGACCCGCTCCGCACCTTCCTCGCCCGCCGCGTTGATCTCTGCGATCAGTGTCCTGTCGAGTTTCAACAGGTCTGCCGGCAGGTGTTTCACGAGCTGGAACGAGTTCAGGCCGCTGCCGAAGTGATCCAGACAGAAGCTGCAGCCCAACTCTTTCAGCCCGCGGAACAGCTGGCGCGCCTCGTTGAGGTGCGTTTGCGCGATGGGTTCATTGACCTGGAAGATGAGCTGGTGCCCTGGCACTCCGCTGGCCTTGAGTTCCCGGCTCAGGAAGTCGATGAAATCAGGGCTGGTGACACTCTGTTCCGAGAGCTTCAGATGCAGACGGGTTTCAATGTTGTCCTTCCGAAGTCGCTCGCCCAGCATCTTCAGGGCCGTGCAGATCACCCAGCAGTCGATCCGGTCCATCATCTGTAGTTGTTCTGCCGCGGGAATGAAGTCCGCGGGGTGCTTCTCGCTGCCTTCCCGCAGCCGGATGCGTGCCTCGTAACGCTCTTCGCTGCCGCCCTGAAGGCTGACCACGGGCATGTACATCAGGAAGAAGCGGTCCTCGGCCAAGGCGTCCTCGAGCCGGTCTTTCCAGGCCGCATTCTCTTCGGAATCCCCTTCACCGGCGCCGGCAGAGTGCAGGTGCAGGCGGTTGCCGCCGCCGCTGTGGGCCGTTTCGCAGGCCAGGGCGGCGTCTGACAGCGCCTGGTGCATATCAGCGCCACGCTCGCCCAGGGTCACGGCGCCGATGCTGCAGGTCACTGTGGTCGAGCGGTCCCCGACTTCCAGAATATGGTCTTCCAGCTTCTGCCGGATGGCTTCGGCGACGGCCACGGTTTCATGAACACCGCTATAGGGCAGGAATACGGTGATCACATCGTCAGCGAAACGAGCCGCAAGGGCGTCCTGCGTCAGTTGCTCCCGCACGATCTCCGCCAGATCGGTCATCACGGAATCGACCATGGTGACGCCGAGGGTTTGCGACCCACCGGCCAGGTTGTCCACCTGGATATACAGCAGCCCGTGCGCCGGGTCATCCTCCTCGGGGAGTTTGGAGGTCAGAGCGTCGCTCAGCTGTTCCTGGAAGTGGACGCGGTTCAGCAGGCCGGTCACCAGGTCTTGCTTGCTCAGGGACTCCAGTTGCTGTTCCAGTTCCTGGCTGGAGGACTGGTCGCGAAGCAGGATCTGGGTGCAGGGTTCGCCGTCGATACTCGCGGCCGAGAAGGTGGCCACCATGGGCAGATTGCCTGCATCGGTGACGATCTCCAGCTTCATGTCGTCCACGTTGTAGTCGCCCTTGCTGAACTGCCGCAAACAGCTCTTGAACTCACCCTGGTAGTCGGGTGCGATCATGTCCAGCAAAGGCATGCCCTCGATATCCTCGAAAGCGTCCACGCCAAATTTTTCCAGGTAGGCCCGGTTGGCGTACAGGTGCATGCCTTCATGCACGTAGGCGATGGCGTCGCGGGAGCTGTCCAGCAGCGCGTTGCAGCGCCGCTCGGTTTCCTTCAGCGCCTTTTCCAGCTGGCGAAGGCGCCGGCGCTGCAACAGGCGCTGGAACTCCCGTTCCACGGCCAGTTTCAGATGCTCCAGATCGGCCTTGTTCAGCAGGTCCGCAGCACCCTGGGCCATGATCGTTCGGCGCAGTTCGTCCCGGTGCTCATCACTGATGCCGAGCAGGGGAAGGTCGCGACCACTGCGTTGCACGGCTTGCAGAGCCTGTGTCAGTGCCAACCCCTCCAGCCCATCGCTACAGAGGAACAGGTCGAAGGATTTTTCGTCCAGCGCTTCACGAAGGTCTTCTTCGTCCTCGATGCGCACGGCGCGGACCGCGTGTCCGGCGTTACGCAGCACGCTGATATACATTTCCGCATCGTTGAGCGATGGCTCCGCGATCAGCAGCCGTAAAACGTCATCCTGGGTCATGGTGTCCTTAGCATGGCGGGCGGCACAGGAGCCGCCTGTCGTGTCAGATGTCGGCCCACGCTTCGTCGTCGTCGGCGTCTCCGGTGGGGTCCAGTTCCCTGAAGGTGTAGCGGCCGAACAGGGCCGTACGCTCCACCGCCTCAAGGAGTTCCAGGTCGCCGGTCCGTTCATGCCCCCGGCTCA
>SLCE01000218.1 GCA_007125985.1 Ectothiorhodospiraceae bacterium
GCCACGGCCCGGGCGGCGGCGCTCAATGACGCGCGCACCGGCGGTGCCCAGCACTGGACGCTGGATGACAGCTTCGACTGGGATGTGCTGGACTCCGGGGCCCGCATTGCGGTGAACGCAGGTGGCGCGGCCAGCGGCACGGACGTGACCGCGTCGGATGACGTGGTGATGGACGTGGCCGATCTCACAGTGGAGACCATCACCAGCGGTGCCGAGCAGCAGCTCACGGCCACCAACGGTGATATCCGCTGGGAGCGTCTCGACAGCGGTGCCGACGTGGCGCTGAGCGCGGCCCGCGGCGCCCTGCTGGGCGGTGTTATCCACGCCGCCGGGCAGATCACCGGCATGGCCCGGGATTTGATTCGCCTGGACGAAGCGGTCTCCGACGGTGACCAGGACTGGCTGGTCACCGAAGGCGATATGGAATGGGATCGCCTGCGCTCCGGCGGCGACATCACCATGGACGTCTACGGCCTGGCGGATGGCCGCCTGATCCACAGTGACGGGGAAACCCGGCTCGTCGCCGGCGGCATTCGCCTGCAGGAACTGATCGCCCACGGCGCACTGCTGCAGACCCGCCGCGACTCGCTGGAGTTCGATCAGCTCTACTCCAGTGCCTGGCTGGAACTGCGCAGCGCCCGCGACCTGATCGGCCGGTCCGCCCGCGCGGTGGATACCTTCGAGATGCACGCCGAGGGTGACATCCGCATCTCGGAACTCGCCCAGAGCGAGCAATCCACCATCACGGCCCGCGCGGGGGATGACTTCACGGCGGGTGATGTGCTGGCGCACGATAACGTGGACATCCGGGCCGGCCGCAATGCCAACGGCAACGGCCACCTGGACGCAGACCTCATCGATAGCGGTGCGGAAATCGCCGTGCGCGCGCCGGGTCGGGTGCATGTGGACCGCGTGGTGGTGGATGACGCGCTGATGATTGCCGGCGCGGATATCGAGATGCACGTGCTGCACCGCGACCATAACGGCATGCCGCTCACCATGGACCTCACCGGCGAGGCGCAGGACTACGCCGAACGGGTGCAGCTGTTCATCGATGGCCACGGCCCGGACTTTGACCGCTTCCACAGTCAGTGGGGTGAGGTCACCACAACCGGGGCCATGGCGCACTTCGCGGATGCCTGGGTGCAGCGCAGCCTGCGTCTGGAAACCGATCAGGCGCTGGTCTGGCTGGCCAATGAGGACATCAGCCGGGTGCCGGTGGATGTGCAGCTGTTCCAGCCGGAATGGACCCTGTTCCTGGAGCAGACCGGCATGGAAACCTACACCAACGCCGTGGTCATCGGTTACGAGCCCGGCTACCAGGTGCGGTTGCCCAACTACATCGAGGATCGCCAAATCACCGAGCTGGAAGTCGAAGGCCGCAGCGTCGAGCGCTTTGGCCACGGCGATAATGCGGACGGTGAAGACCGCGTGACTGACGCACAAGTGGAGGAACTCTCACCGGTGGTGACCCATGGCATGTTCCCGCAGCGGCCGATCAGTGCCTTCCAGCTGCGGCACCAGGAGGTGCTGAATAACGGCAATGGCCTGTTCCCTCCCCAGGGGCTGGACCGCACGCGGGACGACGAGGAAGACGAGGACCTGTTTGCCGAGGTGGCTGAGGATGCGGAGGAAGCCCGATGAGCCTTCGCATGCAGCGCGGCTACTTTTTTGCAGTGCTCGGAATCGCGCTGCCCATGGGGTTGGCCCATGGGCAGGGCAGCGAGACCCCCGTCCCGCCCAGCCAGCTCGATCCGGGCCAGCTCCAGCAGGAGCAGCGCCGGCAGCTGGAGCGTCTGGAAGAGCAGCAGCGCCGGGAACGGCGTGATACCGAAGAGGCGGTCATCGAGATTCCGGAAGCGGTGACACCCGATACGGAACCGGATCTGGATTTCACCCTGCAGGGCGTGCGTTTCACCGAGTCGGAACTGCTGGAAGACGCGGCCCTGGCCGAGGTGGCCGAGCGCTATGTGGGTCGTGACGTGACCTTCCGCGATATTCAGCGGCTGATCGAGGATGTCAACCGCCTATACCGGCTGGAAGGCTATATCACCGCCCAGGCGTTCCTGCCGCCGCAGGAAATCCGCGACGGCGTGCTCACCATCCTGCTGGTGGAAGGCCGGGTGGGCCAGGTGCGCATCGACGGCAACACCTACGTGGCGGATGACTACATCCTCAACCGCACCAATGTGCCCCTGGGCGACGTGCTGCGCATCGACGTGCTGCAGGGTCAGCTGGAGCGGTTCAATGCGCGGGAGGACATCAGGCTCTCCGCGTCATTGGCCGCGGGTGAGGAGTTCGGTGAGACTGATGTGATCCTGCGTGCCGCCGAGCCGCCGCGCACGGTCTATCAGTTCTTCGTCGACAACTCCGGCAACGAAAGCACCGGGCAGGAGCAGGCGGGCGTACTGCTCAGCCATCGCGGCATTCTGGGCTCCATGGACCGGGCGAGCTTCTATGCCACGTATGCCGAAGGCGCCCGTTTCGCAGACTTGAGCTACGCCTTCCCGGTCAATCGCCACGGCGGCGTGATGAGTCTGCGCTACTCCATCAGCACCACCGAGGTGGTGGACGGGCCGTTCGACGACCTGGACCTGGAAGGCAAGTCCACCACCATGGCGGTGCAATTCGATCAGCCCTGGATCCGCACCTACGGTTTCGGCATGGATCTCGTCGCCCGCGCCAGCCAGGTGGACTCTGAGGGGGAAATCCTCGGCGTTGATTACCGGGATCAGCGCATCCGCCAGTACGATGCCGGCCTGCGCTGGGAATTCCTGGAACCCGGCTACCAGGTGACGCTCCAGCCCATGGTGGGTACCATGCGCACCGAGGACAACATCCTGGATGACAAGACAGGCGTGGCCGTGTTCACCGGCACGGGTACCTGGCTGCAACGCATCAGCGACAACTTCTACAGCGTGGTGATGGGGCGCTGGCAATTCGCCGATCAGTCCCAGTCCGTGCCGCCGGCAGGCGAGTTCCAGGTGGGTGGAGCGCGCAGTGTGCGCGGCTACCAGCAGGGCATTGCGTCAGGCCCCCATGGCTACCATGTCAGCGGTGAAATCCACTGGCCTGGCGCCCGCTGGATTGATCCCTTCGTGTTCGTCGACCATGGCCATGTCAAACAGGTGGCCGAGTCCAGTGAGAGCATCACCGGCGTGGGCGGCGGCTTCCGCTGGCAGCGCGGCCGCTGGCTGAGTACGGAACTCACCTACGGGCATGCGCTGGACAACGACATCATTCCGGATCAGGACGACTATCAGATCCACTTCCGCATTACCCTGCAGGGGTTCCGGCCCTGAGCTTTTTCGAGAGGACACAACGCTATGGCCCAGATGCTCATCTACAAGGAAATCGTTCCACTGAACCGTGAGAAGCACCGTAGCCTGCGTCTGCAGGCCGATACCGGCTTCGCCTTCGCGGCCGAAACCCACTACGTACCGGTGGTGGGGCAGGAGATGCCTATTGCCGCCCGCGACTACCCGCTCCTGTTCTCCGGTGATGGCGAGGACATGGTGCCGTTTGCCATTACCGGGCTGAACCAGGGTGAGAACGTCTTTGTCGACAGCGACGGCCAGTGGGTGCATGGCGCCTATGTGCCCGCCTTCCTGCGACGCTACCCGCTGGTCCTGGCCGAGGGCAAGGACGGCGGTTACACCGTGTGCGTGGATACCACGGCCAAGGGTCTGTCCGAAGAGAGCGGTGAACCGCTGTTCGGCGAAGACGGCGAGGAAACGGAACTGCTCAAGACCCGCGTCCAGTTCCTGCAGCAGTACACCGCCGAGATGGAGCGCACCCGCGAGTTCATGAAGCGCTTGAATGAGCTGGAACTGCTGCGCCAGCAGGATCTCCAGATCGCCGGCCCCGATAATCAGGTCTACCGCCTGCGCGGCTTTCACATGGTGGACGAGGAAAAGCTCGCCGCCCTTGATGCCGCCACCGCCGGTGAGCTCCACGAGCAGGGCTGGCTCGCCTGGATCTACGCCCACGTGCACTCCCTTAATAACCTGGCCCGCCTGCAACAGCGCGCCAGCAGCCGTCGGCGGGCTGCCTGAATCACCCTTCCTGAATCCCCGGCCAGGTCAACACCTGGGATTGACGGCGCCTTCGAGCGCCGTTTTTTTTGCTGCTTATACCCCATATGGGTGATTCGCGCCGATAAGCGCCCTGATAGCCTGCAAGCAATAAGAAATGCTTGACCGAGGCGTATGGGGTGGCAGTTCATGGGGGGCATTCGGTGGAATCGCAGCAAGGCCAGAACCTTCGGGGTCGTCGGGGTTTTGTGCATCCTTGCGTTCGGTGCTGTCTTTTATGCCACCACCGAACGCCCTGGAGGACGTGCTGAGGGCACGCTGCCCGTCAGCGCCGTGCCTTCGGCGTCAACCACAGAACTGGCAAGACCATCCCTTCCTTCCCACGAGCATACCGCCACCACGTTGGCCCAAACGCCGCATTCGTCACCGGATGCGCGTATGGAATACGCAGCGTTTGTCCGCAAGCTTGGGCAGATCATCCGTGGGCAGGATGCGGCATACCAACAACTTTATAACAGCTTGCGGGATCCAGCCTCGTACGTGCAGCGCCTGCAGGCGCTTCATCGCTTTCAATTCGAAAGTACTGAATTCGGCACGAACTGGAGTAAACGCGATTATCAGCCAGTGAAGTTGCGCATAGGCAGGTACGCACCATCGACGGGCACTGAATTCGTGGATCAAACGCATTTCCCAGTTTTACCAGCGGCATTAGGTGTGGAATTGGCTCTGCCTTCACACCGATACCTTGAGCACGTCATCGTCCGTTGGATTGATACCGAGAACGGTCAGGTTGTTGGGTTGGAGTTCATCGAATTCGATGGGCTGGCCGGCAGCCAGCGGTTTACCGCGAGGCCTGCTCCAGATGTTGAAGCAGGTTCATACCGTCTTGAAGTCTACGACGCAGGCGAAGGCTTGGAATATGTCGCGGCCATGTCGGTTGCCATCGGCGAAACGAATGCGCTTGCTGACCGTAGAAACGTTGAGCCGGGTTTTTGAGCGTAATGGTTTGGTAAGAAAAAAACCTTGTGATGGACGGGTGAAAGGGTGGTGAAGACAATGATTAACCGGGCGTTTCGGGAATTCGTTTGGCACCGGCTGAGGCTCGCAGTTTTGCTTGCATCGGTAGGCCTGCTTGCTGGGTGCTTGGATGACAGCGGAAGTGGCAGCAGTAGCGGAAGCGGCAGCTCCGCGCCGAGTTCTGTAATTGGCAAGCGAATGGTTCAGACCGTGGAACAGGTGGAAGTCGTTCAGGATGGGCCAGGTGTAACGTTTTTGCGCCCCGGCGATACACTGACCTACCAGTTCATTGATCAGAACACGATTCTTGGCGAGGGCCTGACTACGATACCAACGACCAGTTGGTCATACAGCCGCGAGGGTAGCAATGGCGGGCGCGTTATTTTGAATTATTCGCAAGGTTCAACGACTGATCGGCTGACCTTCAGTAGTGAATCTTTTGGACGGTATGAGAGCGATCAGAGACTGAATACGGGAGTGCGAGTCATCTACAGAGGGTCGTTCCGCATCAATGAACTGAATAGTGGCTCCGGATCGGGTTCAGGCACAGGCTCAGGAAGCAGTGCACCCTGCGAACAAAACCAGACAGGGACATTAATGTTCTGGGCGTCAGTCACTGATGCCAATCAGGCCATCACCATAGACGTCACCGGCTATCCATCGCGGACACTGTTTCGGGTCTTCTCGAGCGCACCTTCCTGCGATTTGTCGGGTGGCATAATCACCTTCAGGGATATACCTGCCGGCACCTATCAATACAGGGCAGAGGATGTCGGTCCCACGATGACCTGGGGGCCGTCTAGCGCAACCGTTAGGCCCTGCACCTGCACCAAGGTCGAGTTGCGTTAAAACAAGTCAGCCGTGAACCCTGGCCTTGAGACGCGCGCCACGGTTCACGGCTGCTCGTGTTGACGATGTGAAACCCCCATGAAATCATCGCGCCCTTCCTCGGATCGGTTGCGGACTCTCGCGGCGAGCGGTTCCGCGTTCGGCAACAGAGAACGCCTACTGTGCATGGCTAGGTGTCAGGGAATAGAGAGCACCACTGGGTTTCACGGGATTGTTTCATGTCTGTTAAGGCCTCCTGTTGGTTGTCAGGTACTCTAAAAGGCACAGCACTCCGTGTAGCACTTTCAAGTTTCATTCTCTTTATCACCCTCACGGCCATGTCTGTTGAGGCTCAGGCCGAACCCTACCTCGCCCCGGATCGCCAGCTTCGCAACGATGTGCAGCTGCTTGCCGATGCCGGCATTCTCGATCGCCCGGTCACCACTTGGCCGATTCCCGCCGCATCGCTGGCTTCGATCCGTGGTGCCGACCTGCGCGATCATCCTGCCCCGGTGCGTGCGGCGTACCGCCGCGTGATCCGGGAACTGGAGTGCAGCGGCGGCAGTGTGCGCCTGCGCACATCCAATGATCCGAACCCGCGCACCCATTTCGGCGATCAGCCCGACCACCGGTATGACGCGGCCGCCGCCTGGGGCTGGAACGCGGAGCACCACGGTGGCCGTGTTCAGGGAAACGTGGTTCACGACGCGGATGAGGATAAGACGCGGAGTCACCTGGACGGCAGTTACGGCACGCTGCGCCTGGGCAACTGGCTGCTCAGCGCCGGTGCGCAGGACCGCTGGTGGGGGCCGGGGTGGGAAGGTAGCCTGATTCTCGGGGATAACGCCCGCCCCATGCCCATGGTGTCGTTCGAGCGCGATGATGCGCGGCCCACGGACGCGCCCGTGATTCGCTGGCTGGGTGCCTGGAATCTCACCACCTTCCTCGGGCAGCACGAGTCGGATCGCAACGACGCGCCGCGGGCCAAGCTCTTTGGCATGCGGCTGGCTTTCCGTCCGCTGGATGGTCTGGAAATCGGCCTTTCACGGACAGCGCAATGGGGCGGGAAAGACCGCCCCGAAACCGCGCGCTCCTTCTGGAACATGTTCACCGGCCGCAGCAACCAAGGTGATGATGATCCGGACCTGCGCGGCGGCGACGCCAACCAGTTCGGCGGCTACGACTTCCGCTGGGCATCACCCATCGGCAATCGTCCCTATGCCATCTATGGGCAACTGATCGGCATTGATGAGGCCGGCTATCTGCCCTACCAGTACATGGGGTTGCTGGGCGGTGAGATCTGGTGGCAGCAGGGCCGGAACCAGGTGCGCGTGAATCTGGAAGTGGCCGACACCACGCCGGAATTCCATCGCGGCGACCGTCGGCGGGGCTCCAGCGGCTATGTGCACTCCTTTTACCGGGATGGGTACCGCTATCGCGGTCGGGTGCTCGGGCATGCCATGGACGGGGAAGGGCTCATGGTTTCAGTGGGGGCCCAGCTTATCCGCCCCAACGGCGATTTCTGGCATCTCTTGCTACGCCATACCGAACAGAACCGTGACGGCCAGGATAACCGGGCTGTCGGGGTGGAGGAGAGGGCCATCATCACCGGCGCGGAGCTCTACCACACCCTCCACCGGGGGCAGAACAGCATTACCTGGTCCGCCGGCGCCGACTACATCCGGCCCCGCACCGGCAGCGACACCATCGAACCCCGCGCCTGGGCTGGCTATAGCCGACGCTTTTAGGTATGCAATCAATCAAAGGCACACATTTTACTGCGTCCGACCGACATGCTCCGGGCATTTGCGGGAAGACGTGTGCCGATCGCTACCGGTGGGCAACCGGGCGCCTACACTGTGAGGTAAGCCACCGGGAGAGAGGTTGGTATTCATGCTGCCCTATGGTCCGTTGCGTGTGCTGAGCGTATTCGGTACACGGCCGGAGGCCATCAAGATGGCACCGCTGGTGCTTGCCCTTGAGGTCGACCCCCGTTTTCATCATCAGCTCTGTGTCACCGGCCAGCATCGGGAGATGCTGGATCAGGTGCTTCACCTGTTCGGCCTGAATCCCGCACATGACCTCAACATCATGCAACCCGGGCAGAGTCTTGCCGGGATGACCACGGCCATCCTGCAGGGTATGGAACACGTCCTGGCCGAGGCGCGGCCCGATGTGTTGCTGGTCCACGGCGATACCACCACAACACTGGCGGCAAGTTTGGCGGCGTATTACCAGCGAATCCCCGTTGCACATATCGAGGCCGGGCTGCGCACCGGCAACCTCTATGCGCCGTGGCCGGAGGAGGCGAACCGCAAGCTCACCGGCGTCCTGGCCGCGCTACACTTCGCGCCAACCGAGGGGGCGCGGAAGAACTTGCTGGCCGAAGGTGTTGCCGAAAACCGGATTCATGTCACCGGCAATACGGTGATCGACGC
Organism: Ectothiorhodospiraceae bacterium; assembly: GCA_007125985.1. GTDB lineage: Bacteria > Pseudomonadota > Gammaproteobacteria > Nitrococcales > Aquisalimonadaceae > LSCE01. The sequence continues at coordinate 8,318 of SLCE01000218.1, forward strand.
GCTACTACTGATCGTGGATTGGCTGCGCGGCAATCCTCAGCAAAGCATGGGGCTGGCCGCGCGCTTTGCGTTCCTCACGCCCGAAACGCGACTTATCCTGGTCACCGGCCATCGGCGCGAGAGCTTCGGTGCGGGGTTTGAGCGCATCTGTCAGGCGCTGAAAGCCGTCGCGCGGCAGCATCCCGACGTGCAGATTGTGTATCCGGTACACCTCAATCCCAATGTGCATGAACCGGTCAGTCGTCTACTCGGCGGCATCGACAACGTGCATCTGATTGATCCATTGGATTATCTGCCCTTTGTCTACCTGATGAGCCGTGCCTATCTGGTACTCACCGATTCCGGCGGCATCCAGGAGGAGGCGCCCTCGCTGGGCAAGCCGGTACTGGTAATGCGGGAAGCGACCGAACGCCCGGAAGCGGTGGAAGCGGGAACCGTGCGGCTGGTGGGAACCGATGTGAACGCGATCATCGGGCAGATCACCTTGCTGCTGACGGATCATGCCGCGTATGAGCGCATGTCCCGATCCCATAACCCCTACGGAGACGGTAAGGCCTGTGAACGTATACTCCGGACTCTGGCCGGTCTTGACGCCACATGGGCCGGCGCGCAGCGTGTGTCCGCATCAGCCATGCCCGGCCTGGTGACGCGCCAGGAACCAGCGGGCCTCAACATGCCGCCAAAGGCTTGATTCGTTGGCTTCAACCTGTAAGGTGTGCATCGCTGAAGGCGGTGTGCCAGGCCGCATCATCTGTGCCGCCATGTAAAATGATATGTGATTCCGTTACTGCTTCATGGTGGCAGGCCCCCGCGCGGCGCTCGCCAGCCGCCAATGGCCGTCCATCGGGGGCTGTTGATTAATGGATGGTGTGACAGATCAGAGCGCTCCAGGCTGCATTGCGGTCAGCGGCGCCACGGGCTTTGTCGGGCGTGCGCTTGCAGCCCGCCTGCTAGCGACCAGTCATGGGGTGGTCGCTCTGACCCGCCAACCGGCAAATCTTCCGGGCGCTGAGGTTTACCCGCTGGGCGATCTGGAGCGGGCGGATGGGTTGGAGGATGCGCTGCATGGCGTCGACAGCGTGGTACACCTGGCGGCGCGTGCGCACGTGTTGAAGGAAGCGCCGGGCGCTGACGTGGGCACGCTTTACCGAGCTGCCAATGTGGACGCCACATGCCGTCTGGCGCGGGCAGCTGTAGCGTGCGGTGTCAGGCGGTTCGTCTTCGTCAGCAGCATCAAGGTGCTTGGCGAGCGAACGCCGCAGGCGCCGTTCACGGCAGCGAGCCCTGTCAATCCGGCCGATGCCTATGCACAAAGCAAGTGGGAGGCGGAACAGGCGCTGCAACAGGTCGCCGCGGAAACCGGGCTGGAAGTCATCGTGGTTCGGCCGCCGTTGGTCTATGGGCCTGGTGTCGGCGCCAATTTCCAGCGCCTGATGGCGTTGGTGCGTCGTGGGCTTCCTCTCCCGCTGGGGGCCATACGTAACCAGCGCAGCATGGTGGCGCTGGACAATCTGGTGGATTTGCTGCTTCGCTGTCTAAAGGTGCCAACGGTTATCAACGAACCCGTGCTGGTTTCGGATGGGTATGACCTGTCCACACCGGCACTGGTTCGTCTGATTGCCGCGGCCATGGGACGGCCGGCACGGTTGCTGCCTGTACCCGAAACGGCACTGCGGCTTGCCGGGCGGCTCACCGGACGCAGTGCGGAGATCGACCGGCTATGCAGTTCGCTACGGGTGGATACCCGCCGCACACGCGAGTTGCTGGAATGGTGCGCGCCACTCAGCGTGGAAGAGGGCGTGCGTCGCGCTGTGGCCGACTATATGAAAATGGACGCAGGGACAGACCGATAAGAAATGGGCTGAAATCAGGCCCGTATGCATTTTGGGGATTGGATGATTCTGCTGCTGCTTGGCGGGGTGTGTCTGGCTGTCATCGTGCTCACCGGCGTGATGCGAAAGCATGCGCTGCGCCGTAACCTGATTGATTTTCCGAACGAACGCAGTTCGCATATGGTGCCCACGCCCACCGGCGGCGGCATGGCCGTGGTGCTGAGCACGGTGGTCGGTCTGGTTCTGCTCTGGGCGTGGGAGGGCTTGCCGGTCTCCGCCATGATCGGACTGCTGGGCGGTGGCCTGCTCATTGCCGGGATTGGCTACCTGGACGATCGGCGCGAAATTCCAGCGGGCAGACGGCTGCTGGTTCATTTCCTGGCGGCCGCGTTGCTCGTGGCCTGTGTGGGCCCGCTGCCGCCGTTGCCATTTTTCGGCATGGAGCTGAGCCTGGGGTTGGTGGCAAGTGTGTTGGCGGTGCCGGTGGTGGTCTGGGGGCTGAATCTCTACAACTTCATGGATGGTATCGACGGCATCGCCGGCATCGAGGGTGTCACGGTGTATGGATGCGCCGCTTTGCTGCTGCTGATTGACGGCCAGCCGGTCTGGGCGGGGGTCACGGCGCTGTTCGCTGCCGCGACGCTCGGGTTTATCCCCTGGAACTGGCCACCGGCACGGATCTTCATGGGCGATGGCGGTAGCGGCTTTCTCGGCTTCTCCTTCGGTGCGCTCATGTTGGTCACATTCGTGGAAGCCGGGTTTCCTGTCTGGACATGGCTGATTCTGCTGGGGGTGTTTATTGTCGATGCCACGGTGACGCTGCTCCATCGCATGTTGCGGGGGGAGCAATGGTACCGGGCTCACCGTCACCATGCGTACCAGCATGCCTCGCGTGAGTTGGGCAGCCATTTACCGGTCACTCTGGCCACGGCCGCCATCAATCTGCTCTGGCTGTTTCCCCTGGCCTGGGCAGCGGTCTGGCAACCCCACTGGGGGCCGGGGCTGCTGCTGATCGCCTGGCTGCCACTGTTCCTGCTGGCCCTGCGCTTCAGGGCAGGATTTCCCTAGCAGCCTTCGCTGCATCGCGCAATGAACTACATTCCTAGGTAGGAACAGCGTCAGGCTCCACACGCCCGAGAGCGCGCAGTTCCGTCCTGTCTGCCCGGTACCGACTTCCAGGCTGCGGATGTTGGCACCTGCCCGGAAGGAGATGTGGCGCGATGACCCGACGGACGATCTGCGTGATGGGGCTGGGATATATCGGTCTCCCCACGGCCAGCCTGCTTGCCACCAAGGGGTTTGATGTCCATGGCATGGACGTGAACCCGAGAGTGGTTGAGACGGTGGGGGCCGGTGGTATTCACATTACCGAACCGGAACTGGACGTGCTGGTGAAGTCTGCGGTGCAAAGTGGCCGCCTCACGGTCTCCTCCGAGGCCATGCCGGCGGACTTGTTCATTCTCGCCGTGCCCACGCCCTTCGCCGACGGCCACCGGCCGGATATGCATTTTGTGGAGGAGGCCACGCGCAGCATTGCCCCACATCTGCAGCAGGGCAATTTGGTGATTCTGGAATCCACCAGCCCGGTGGGTACGACGGAACGCGTGGCTCAGTGGCTTGGTGAGGAACGCCCCGATCTGCGCATGCCGCAGCCGGAGGCCTATGCCCTCAGTGACAGCGTTGCGGATGTGCTGGTGGCGCATTGCCCGGAGCGGGTGCTGCCGGGGCAGATCCTGCGCGAGTTGGTGGGCAACGACCGGATTGTGGGCGGCGTGGATGAGGCGTCCACGGAAGCGGCGGCGGAGTTCTACCATGAGTTCGTCTCCGGTGAGGTGTTCTGCACCAACAGCCGTACCGCTGAACTGGTCAAACTGACTGAGAACACCTTCCGCGATGTGAACATCGCGCTGGCCAATGAGCTATCGCTGATATGCGATCGGCTGGACGTGGATGTCTGGGAACTCATCGAACTCGCCAACCGCCATCCGCGGGTCAACCTGCTGCGGCCAGGCCCTGGTGTCGGCGGCCATTGCATTGCGGTTGACCCCTGGTTCATCGTCGACTCCGCGCCCGAGACGGCCAGACTGATCCGTCTGGCCCGGGAAACCAACGACGCCAAGCCCGCCTTCGTGGTTGAGCGCACCGCGGCGCGCGCCGGGCGCCTCCGGGATCCGGTGATTGCCTGTCTCGGTCTTGCCTACAAGGAGGATATCGATGATCTGCGCGAAAGCCCGGCGGCGCTGATCACCCGGCGCCTGGCCGAGCAGGGCGTGGGGCGCGTGCTTGCGGTGGAACCCAACACGCACTCGCTGGGCCAAAACATACGACGTGTTCCGGCCGCGAACTGTGCCCTGCGTCACGGAACGGGAAGGAATCTAACATGTTGAATTTGAAGAATTCTAACCGTCTCCGGCAGGCGACGCCCGCGCGCTCGGAGGCGCGTTGCGCGTTGCTACAAGGGGACAGTGAAATGACAAGGTGCTTGATGGAGCGAGGGCGGTGAGTCGTTGCTGGAAGGCGTCGATGGGCCCGGTGCAGCGCATCCTGCGCCGGGCCCGCAAGGCTCGATTATGCTTTGCGCCACTCGTACTCCATGTATTTGGCGGTAGAGCTTGCAGTGGCCTCACCGCAGAATCGGCTGATGACGTCCAGCGAGGCATCGATACCGGACGAGACGCCCGCGGCGACCACCAGGGAGTCGTTCCAGATATAGCGTTTGTCGTCGTGCACCGTTGCCGCTGGGGCAATCCGGCGCAGCTCATCGAGGGCGCCATGATGGGTGGTGACGTTCAGGCCATCGAGCAGGCCGGCCTGGCCCAGTATCAAGGCGCCGCTGCACACCGAGACCGTCGTCCGCTCC
>SLCE01000049.1 GCA_007125985.1 Ectothiorhodospiraceae bacterium
CTCCCGGCACCGTCCTTGGTTCTGGTGGTTACTCTGGTGCGCATCGCTGCGCTCTGAGCAACCTAGGGCGTGGTTCTGGCCCGGTAGTGGGACGGATTGCGCTGCGCGCGCTATTCAGCAATCGACTGCAAATTCCAATGGAGTCTTACCATGCCACGCCGAACGAAAATCGTCGCCACACTCGGACCTGCCACCGATGATCCTGCCGTGCTGGAAGGCATCATCCGCGCCGGCGTGGACGTGGTGCGGCTGAATTTCTCCCATGGCGACCCCGTCGGCCATCGGCGACGCGTCGAGGCCGTGCGCGCCACCTCCGCGCGGCTCGGCATGGATGTCGCCGTCCTCGGTGATCTGCAGGGGCCGAAGATCCGCATCGAGCGGTTCCGGGACGGTCCGGTGGAGTTGCGGGAAGGCGCCGACTTCATGCTGGACGCAGAGTTGGGTGAGCGGGATGGTGATCAGGACCGGGTCGGTATCACGTACAAGGGGCTTCCCCGGGACGTGCATCCCGGCGATGTGCTGTTGCTTAATGACGGCCTGCTGGTGTTGAGCGTCGTATCGGTGGATGGCCCGCGCATCCGTTGCCGGGTGGAGCAGGGCGGCACCCTGTCCGATAGCAAGGGCATCAACCGTCAGGGTGGCGGGCTTTCGGCCGGTGCCCTCACCGACAAGGATCATGTAGATATCCGCGCCGCCGCAGAACTGGGCGTGGATTATCTGGCGGTGTCCTTTCCGCGTACCGCGGAGGATATCCACCTGGCCCGTCGGCTGTTGACCGAGGCCGGTGGCGAGGCAGGTCTGGTGGCGAAGATCGAGCGGGCAGAGGCCGTGACGGCTATCGATGAGATCATCGTCGCCTCGGATGCGGTTATGGTGGCCCGCGGCGATCTGGCCGTGGAAATCGGTGATGCGGAACTGCCGGGCGTGCAAAAGCACATCATTGCCCGGGCCCGCGAATTGAATCGCGCTGTGATCACCGCCACGCAGATGATGGAATCCATGATCAGCAATCCCAGTCCGACGCGGGCGGAGGTGCTGGACGTGGCGAATGCGGTGCTGGACGGCACCGACGCTGTGATGCTCTCCGCGGAAACCGCTGCTGGAAGCTATCCGCTCCGCACTGTCGAGGCCATGGCGCGGGTGTGCGAGGGTGCCGAGCGCCAGCGTTCCGTGCAACGTTCCACTCACCGCATCGACAGCCATTTCGAGCGGATTGACGAGGCCATTGCCATGGCCACCATGTACACTGCCAACCATCTGGACGTGCGTGCCATTGTGTCGCTGACCGAGTCGGGCTCCACCGCGCTGTGGATGTCCCGCATCAGTTCCGGTATCCCCATCTATGCGCTCACCCAACATGAGCGCACGCGGCGGCGGGTGAAGCTGTACCGCGGCGTGTATCCGGTTGCCTTTGACGTGGTGCATACCGATCCCATCCATATCCTGCAGGACGCGGTGACGACGCTGGGCTCTCTGGGTGCGGTGGCCTCGGGTGATGTGGTCGTGGTCACCAAGGGTGACTTCAGTGGAGTACCTGGCGGCACCAATGCGATGAAGATCCTGCGCGTCCCCTGATCTGCACTTTGTCAGGGCGCGCGCACTGAACTGGTGCGTTCACTGTGCGCGTTGCACGGATATGGTGCGCGTGATCGTTTTTGGTGCTGCCGCGCACCGTGTCTCATCCTCTGTAATCCGCGGATTATCGGCAGTTTTGTTTTGGTTGGCCCGCTGTTTGCAAGGAGTCAGGCAGCACGCAGGTGTGTCACGGCCCTTCAGGGCTGGCGTTGCCAACAATGTGGAACACCAATGGGTGACTAGGGTTCCGGTCCGCGGTAGCGGATGGCTGGTCCGAGAGTCACCGACCTCTCCTGAAAGGGGTTACACGGCGGGACAAAAGCCCGGGAGGTCCGAAGTGATGCTCCTGTGCCTGTTCGTCGGTAATTCCGTTGGGAGAGAGCCATGTCGATATCCAGATTCTCCGTCCATACCCGCCTTATCGCCCTGACCCTGTGTCTAGGCGTAGTCACGGCCGTATCCACTGTGTCCGCGCAGGAGCGCGACAGCTTCCGCATCGCCTGGAGCATTTATGTGGGCTGGATGCCCTGGGGCTATGGCGACGCCGAGGGCATCGTCCAGAAATGGGCGGACAAGTACGACATCGAAATCGACGTCGTGCAGATCAATGACTACATCGAGTCCATCAATCTTTACACCGCCGGCTCCTTCGACGGAGTGACGGTCACCAATATGGATGCCCTGACCATCCCAGCCGCCGGCGGTGTCGATACCACGGCGCTGATCGTGGGCGACTTCTCCGACGGCAACGACGGTGTGGTGCTCAAGGGCACCGATGATCTGGCGGACATCGAGGGCAAGCGCGTCCACCTCGTCGAGTTGTCCGTATCCCACTACCTGCTGGCCCGCGCCCTGGAAACCGTGGGTTTGAGCGAGCGCGACATCCGTGTTGTGAACACCGCCGATGCGGACATCGTGGCCGCCTTCAACTCCCGGGATGTGGAAGCAGCCGTGGCATGGAACCCGCAGCTGGGCGAGTTGCGCCGCATGCCTGATGCGAACGTGGTTTTCGATTCCTCCCAGATCCCCGGCGAGATCATGGACCTCCTGGTGGTGAACACCGAGGTGCTCGAGGCCAACCCCGCCTTGGGCAAGGCGCTGACCGGGGCCTGGTACGAAATCATGGAGCGCATGAGCGGTGATGACGCCATTGCCGTGGAAGCCCGCACCATTATGGGCGATGCGGCGGGCACCGATCTGGAAGGCTATGAGGCCCAACTCGCCTCCACAACCATGTTCTACGACCCGGCCGATGCCGTGGGGTTTGTGGAAAGCGGCCAGCCGCTGGAAACCATGGAAAACGTCCGCCAGTTCGCCTTCGAGCACGGGCTGTTGGGCGAACGGGCACCGAGCCCGGATTTCGTAGGTATCCAGTTCGCCGACGGCTCCATGCTTGGCAGCGAAGCCAATGTGAAATTCCGCTTCAACGCAGACTACATGCGCATGGCGCGGGACGGAGAGCTTTAAGTGACCGTTGGTCGGTCCCGGGCGGGATGGATCACCCGGGACCGTCAGCGGCAGGGATGCCGCTGTCGTGCCCCCATGGAAGGGTTCACGGCGTGTCCCGGGTGATCCATCCCGCCCGGGAGCGGCTAACACGATATTGGTTGCCCATGAAGCGAATCATCAACCAAACGCCGAACCGCCCCACCGGCCTCGCACTGGGCTTGCTGCCCTTCGTGCTGGTGCTGCTGGTTTACATGGTGGCCTCCGCCGCGCGTCTGGCGGAAAACCCAAATGACCCGTTGCTGCCGTCTCTTTCCGCCATGGCCGAGGCCTTCCAGCGCCTGGCGACGGAGCCCAGCCGCCGAACCGGAGAACTGGTGCTGTGGGTGGATACCGCTGCCAGCCTCACGCGCCTGGGGCTAGGCGTGCTGATCAGCATGGGCATGGGCCTGGTGGTGGGTATATTCACTGGACTCATTCCCTACGTGCGGCGGGCGTTTTCCCCCTTCGTCACGGTGCTGTCCATGATCCCACCGCTGGCCGTGCTGCCCATCCTGTTTATCGCCTTCGGCGTGGGGGAACTGGCCAAGGTGGTGCTGATCATCTTTGGCATTGCCCCCTTCATCATGCGCGACGTGCAGCAACGGGTGGAGGAACTGCCCACCGAGCAGTTAGTGAAGGCCCAGACCCTGGGTGCCTCCACCTGGCAGATCATGCTCCGCGTGGTGTTGCCCCAGGTCTTCCCGCGTCTGCTGGATGCGACGCGGCTGGCACTGGGGTCCGCCTGGTTGTTCCTGATCGCCTCCGAGGCCATCGCCGCCACGGAAGGCCTGGGCTACCGCATCTTCCTGGTGCGCCGCTACCTGGACATGGAAACCATCCTGCCCTACGTGGCGTGGATCACCCTGTTGGCTTTCCTGGTGGACATCCTGCTGCGGCTGATCAACCGCTACTGCTTCCCTTGGTACGGCGGACGGAGGTCCTGATGAGTGCTGTTACTGCCAAGAACCTGTGGAAGGAATACGGCGACGACGTGGTGTTGGAGAACATCAATCTGCACGTGCCGGCCGGGGAGTTCGTTACCATCGTGGGAGCCTCCGGCTGTGGCAAGAGTACCTTCCTGCGCATGCTGCTGGGAGAGGAAACCCAGACCCGCGGCCAGCTACTGCTGGGTGACGCCCCCATGCCGTCGGAGCCGGGGCCGGACCGGGGCGTCGTGTTCCAGAAGTACTCCGTGTTCCCGCACCTGACCGCGCTGAAGAACGTCATGGTGGCGGACGAATTGGCCAGTGCACGCCTCACCGGCCGGCTGTTCGGGGGCGCCCGGCGCCGTGCCCGAGAGCGCGCCATGGAGATGCTGCAGGCCGTGGGGCTGGATCACGCCGCCGACAAGTACCCCAGCGAACTCTCCGGTGGCATGCAGCAACGTCTGGCCATTGCCCAGGCGTTGATGAAAGACCCGAAGGTCCTGCTGCTGGACGAACCCTTCGGGGCGCTGGACCCGGGCATCCGCAAGGATATGCATGCCCTGATTCTGGATCTCTGGCAGCGGCGTGGTCTGACTGTGTTCATGGTCACCCACGATCTGCAGGAGGGTTTCACCCTGGGCAGCCGTCTGCTGGTATTCGACAAGGTGCGCCACGACCCCCAGGCTCCCGGCGCCTATGGCGCCAACATCACCTATGACATTCCGCTGCAACGCCAGAGCGCCGAGTTGTATGACGAAGTGCGCGAGCGGGTGGGTGCGGCGGAGCAGGAATTGCTGAAGGAGAACGCCCGATGAGTTCATTGCGCGATATCGAGACCCGCACGGTGCACACCGAAACCGTGCCCGGAGGCCGTTACTGGTCGCTGGTGATCAAACGTGGCTTCACGCTGCGGCTGGTGGATACCGAGGGACGTGCCAATGTATCCATGCTGTTGTACAGCCCGCACAACCTGTTGGAACGCTATAACGCGCCTGACACGCTGAAGGGGCAGCACACATCCAAGCTGACCCGCGGCAACATGCTGTACTCGGACATGGGGCGGGTGATGCTCTCCATCGTCGAGGACAGCCTGGGTTGGCACGACACTATCGGCGGCATCACCGATGCCGACATGATCCGCGCGCAGTATGGCGAGCACAGTTACCAGGAGCATCGCAACGATTTCTACCGCAGCGGCCGCGAGTTGTTCCTGATCGAACTGCAGAAATGGGGCCTGGGCCGGCGGGATCTGGTGCCCAATATCAACTTCTTCAGCAAAGTGGGCGCAGGGTCGGACGGCGCGCTGACGTTCGCGCATAACCACAGCAAGCCGGGCGCCCATGTGGACCTGCGTGCGGAAATGGACACGCTGGTGGTGCTGAATACCGCACCGCATCCCATGGACCCATCTCCCGAGTACTGTCCGGGCGCGTTGGAGCTGGCCATCTACCGCACACCTCCTGTGGATCCGGAAACCGACGTCTGCGTGAACTTCCGGCCGGAAAACGCCCGCGCCTACGCCAATACCACCATTCTCAACTGCCAGGAGGACTGACCATGAGCGGAAAGCACCTGGTCGAAAGCACGCTGGATCCCAAGGCTGCCGTTTACCGCCATGTGGTACCCGCCGGTGAGCCCTGGATGCACGAACTGAAAAAGGGCCAGACTCTGCGGATTCTGGATCTGGAAGGCAACCAGGCCGCCGACACGCTGTTCTACAGCCTGGAGCGGCCCACCGAGGAGCACTACAGTGCGGTGCACACCATCCGCGCCCAGGGCAACGCCTACCTCACCACCGGTTCCGTGCTGCGCTCCAACGAGGGGCGCCCCATGCTCACTATCACCGCGGACACCTGCGGCCGTCATGACACCCTGGGCGGGGCCTGTGCGGCGGAATCCAACCAGGTGCGCTACGCCCTGGACAAAAAACCCATGCACAACTGCCGGGACAACTTTCTCACTGCCATCGGTGAAAGCCATTACGGACTCACCAAGCGCGACGTGGTGCCCAATATCAATTTTTTCATGAACGTGCCGCTGACGCCGGAAGGTGGGCTGACCTTCGAGGACGGCATCTCGGACGCCGGAAAGTACGTGGAAATGCGGGCGGAGATGGATGTGATCGTGTTGGTCTCCAATTGCCCGCAGCTTAACAACCCGTGCAACGCCTACAACCCCACGCCGGTGGAGATGCTGGTGTGGGACTGAGTTTCCACCGGGGACGACCCCGGTGCGCCCTGTTTCCCCGCGGGACGACCCGCGGACAGGAATCGGAACCGTCATGTTCACCAAGGTACTGATTGCCAACCGCGGCGCCATTGCCTGCCGCATCATCCGCACGCTGAAGCGGCTCGGCGTGAAATCTGTGGCCGTGTACAGCGAGGCCGACCGTCACTCACTGCATGTGAGTCAGGCGGATGAGGCTGTCTGCATCGGCGCCGCCGCGGCCAGCGAGTCCTATCTGGATGCCGCGCGCATCCTGCAGGCGGCCGGTGACACCGGCGCCCAGGCCATTCATCCGGGCTACGGCTTCCTGTCGGAGAATGCCGGGTTCGCCGAAGCCTGCGAAGCGGCCGGCATTGCCTTTATCGGCCCCACGCCGCAGCAGATCCTTGACTTCGGGCTCAAGCACACGGCTCGGAGCCTGGCCGAGGCAAACCAGGTGCCCATGCTGCCGGGCACCGGTCTGCTGGAAAACCTGGATCAGGCTCTGAAGGAGGCCGCCCGCATCGGTTATCCGGTGATGCTCAAGAGTACGGCCGGCGGCGGCGGGATCGGCATGCAGCTGTGCCATGACGACAGCGAGCTGCGGGATGCCTACGGTTCCGTCAAGCGGCTGTCGCAGAACAACTTCTCCAATAGCGGCATCTTTCTGGAAAAGTACGTCCAGCACGCCCGCCACATCGAAGTGCAGCTGTTCGGGGACGGGGAGGGGCAGGTCATCGCCCTGGGCGAGCGGGATTGCTCGCTGCAGCGGCGTAACCAGAAGGTGGTGGAGGAGACCCCGGCGCCGAACCTGGACGACGCCGTGCGCCGGGAATTGCTGGACGCCGCGGAGACCCTGGGACGCGGCGTGTGCTACCGCTCGGCGGGGACGGTGGAATACATCCTCGATGCCGACAGCGGCGAGTTCTACTTCCTCGAGGTGAACACCCGGCTGCAGGTGGAGCACGGGGTCACCGAGGAAGTCACCGGCGTGGATCTGGTGGAGTGGATGGTGCGCGGGGCGGCTGGCGATCTGCCTGACCTGGAGAGCCTGCGGCCCGGCGCCCCCAACGGCCACTCCATCCAGGTGCGGCTGTATGCCGAGGACCCGGGCCGGAACTTCCAGCCGTCCACCGGTCTGCTCACCGAGGCCCGCTTTCCGGACGATGCCCGTGTGGATACCTGGGTGGAGCGGGGCAGCGAGATCTCACCGTATTACGATCCGATGATTGCAAAAATCATCGTCCACGCGGCGGATCGCCCCACGGCCATCGCCCGCCTGCGGAGGGCGCTGGACGCCACTGCGCTGCATGGCCTGGAAACCAATCTGCAGTACCTGCGACAGGTGGTGGCGGATGCGGTGTTTGATCAGGGGCGCCAGACCACCCGTTACCTCAACGAGTTCGCCTATGTCGTGCCTACGGTGGAAGTGATCAGCCCGGGCACCCAGACCACGATTCAGGATTATCCCGGCCGAGTCGGTTATTGGGATATCGGTGTGCCGCCGTCCGGACCCATGGACATGCTTGCGTTCCGGCTCGGCAACCGCCTGCTTGGCAACGCGGAGGCGGCGGCGAGCCTGGAGCTGACCGTCAATGGTCCGAGCCTGAAATTCAATACTGAAGCCGTGATCGCGTTGACCGGTGCGGCCATGACGGCGCGCCTGGACGGCGAACCGGTGCCCCTGTGGCAAGCCGTGACCGTTCGGCCGGGCCAGATCCTCAAGATCGGGGCGGTGGAAGGGGCGGGTTCGCGCGCCTACCTGCTGTTCCGCGGTGGGCTGGATGCGCCGCTGCACATGGGTAGCCGCGCCACCTTTACGCTGGGGCAGTTCGGCGGCCATGGCGGGCGGGTTCTGCGCCCGGGCGATGTGCTGCATCTCGCCCTTGAGGCGGCCGGTGAGCCGGTGGGGTTGCCGGCAGAATCCGTTCCGGCCTATGTCCATCACTGGGAGTTACGCACGGTCTATGGCCCCCATGGGGCGCCCGACTTCTTCACCGACCAGGATGTTGCCACCTTTTTTGCCACGGATTGGGAGGTGCACTACAACTCCAGCCGCACCGGTGTGCGTCTGATCGGGCCCAAGCCCGAGTGGGCGCGGGAGGACGGTGGTGAAGCCGGGCTGCACCCGTCCAACATCCACGACAACGCCTATGCGATCGGCACCATCGACTTCACCGGTGATATGCCCGTGATCCTGGGGCCGGACGGTCCCAGCCTGGGCGGCTTTGTCTGCCCGGCCACGGTGGTCACCGCCGATTTGTGGAAGCTGGGCCAGCTCAAACCCGGGGATACGGTGCGTTTCCTGCCGGTCGGTCTGGATGAGGCCAACCGCCTGGAGCGGGAGCAGGATGCGGCCATCGAGGGATTGCGGCCGGTGGAGCAGGTCTCGCAAGCGGCCCCCATCACCACGCCGGTGCTGAAAGAGGACACGGGTAATGGCCACCCGGTGGGTGTCACCTACCGCCCGGCCGGCGACAAGTATCTGCTGGTGGAATACGGTCCCATCGTGCTCGACCTGAATCTGCGTTTCCGTGTCCAGGCCTTGCTGGACTGGCTGCAGCAGCAGGGCATCACCGGCATCGTGGAGATGACCCCCGGCGTCCGCAGTCTGCAGATTCACTACGAGCCGAAGCAGCTGCCGCTGGAGCGGCTGATGCAGTTGCTGGAGCAGGCCGAGGCGGAATTGAAAGACCTGTCCGACGCCGAACTGCCGTCACGCATCATCCACCTGCCGCTGGCCTGGGATGACAGCCAGACCCGTCTTGCCACGCAGAAATACATGCAGTCGGTGCGCAAGGACGCCCCCTGGTGTCCGCGCAATATCGAGTTCATCCGTCGCATCAACGGCCTGGACAGCGAGGAGGAGGTCAAGCGCATCGTCTATGACGCCTCCTACCTGGTGATGGGGCTGGGGGATGTCTACCTGTCCGCGCCGCTGGCCACGCCGGTGGATCCGCGCCACCGGCTGGTCACCACCAAGTACAACCCGGCCCGCACCTGGACGCCGGAGAATGCCGTGGGCATCGGCGGCTCCTACATGTGCATCTACGGTATGGAAGGGCCGGGCGGCTATCAGTTTGTGGGCCGCACCCTGCAGATATGGAACCGCTACAACCGCACGCCCGAATTCCAGCAGCCCTGGCTGCTGCGCTTCTTTGACCAGATCCGCTTCTACGAGGTGTCGGAAGACGAGCTGCTGGCCATGCGCGATGCCTTCCCGAAAGGCGGCGTGCGGCTGGATATCGAGGAAACCACCTTTTCGCTGGCCCGCTACAACCGTTTCCTGGAAGACAACCGGGACAGCATCCAGGCGTTCAAGCGGCGCCAGCAGGCCGCCTTCGAGGCGGAGCGCCAGCACTGGATCGAAACCGGTCAGGCCAACTACGAGGCAGACGCCGAACCACCACCGCCGGAGCCGGAGGGGGTGCAACTGGCCGACGGCGAGACAGCGGTGGAGGGTCATGTCCACGGCAGCCTCTGGGCGTTGGACGTGCAGGAAGGCGACCGTGTGGAACCGGGCCAACAACTGTTGGTCCTGGAATCCATGAAGATGGAGATCCCCGTGGTCAGCGACACCGCGGGCATCGTGAAGCGCGTGCTCTGCAAGGAAGGCGGCCAGGTCATGCCCGGACAGGCCCTGCTCGTGCTGGAGGAACTGGAATGAAACACGCCATAGCGGCCCAGGTTGGGTGCCCAGAGCCGAAGGCGAGGTGCGCCAGAACGCCCCCGAACCAAGGCCGGGGTCGGGAAGGACGGGTCCGGACTGTCGGCCGCATGGACGCGGCCGACAAGCCTACAGGGACGTATTCACGGCGTGTCCGGACCCGTCCTTCCCGATGCCGGCCGAATCGAAGACACCCATCGGTGCGCATGGCCTTCGGCTCTGGGCACTCTACGGCGCCATGTCGCACGACCGCACAGTGAGGATGATTGATGACGATGCAAACGATTACTGAACTGCTCCAGGCCTACCGCGCCGGGGAGCGCTCCGCTCGTGCCCATCTCGGCGAGGTCATGAACGCGGTCCGCACCGGTGATGACCGCAACATCTGGATCACCACGCTGAGCGATGATCAGCTGGAGCCGTACCTGCGGCGGCTTGAGCAGGCGAACCCGGCTGAGCTGCCTCTGTACGGCATCCCCTTTGCCATCAAGGACAACATCGACCTGGCCGGCGTGCCCACCACGGCCGCCTGTCCGCAGTATGCCTACACGCCGGAGCGCTCCGCCTTTGTGGTCCAGCGCCTGATAGACGCCGGTGCCGTGCCAGTGGGGAAGACCAACCTGGACCAGTTCGCCACTGGCCTGGTGGGCACCCGCTCACCCTTCGGCGCCTGCGGCAACGCGTTTGACCCCGCCTACGTCTCCGGTGGCTCCAGTTCCGGCTCCGCGGTGGCTGTGGCGCTGGGTCAGGTGGCGTTTTCCCTCGGCACCGATACCGCGGGCTCCGGCCGCGTGCCGGCGGCATTCAACAACCTGGTGGGGGTGAAGCCCACCCGTGGCCTGCTGAGTGCATCCGGTGTGGTGCCCGCCTGCCGCACACTGGATACCATCTCCGTGTTCGCCATGACGACAGCCGACGCCCAACAGGTGCTGGATGCGGTCGCCGTGTACGATGCCGAGGATGCCTACGCGCGGCCGGATGACGTGCCTGCACTCGGTCACGGGCGAATACGCCCCGAGTCCTTCCGCTTCGGCGTGCCGCGCCCGGAACAGTTGGAGTTCTTCGGCGACGGCGATGCCCAGGCCCTGTTCCAGCAGGCGGTCAAGCGGCTGGAGGGCCTTGGTGGCGAGGCGGTGACCGTGGATTTCCAGCCCTTTCTGGAGGCGGCCCGGCTGCTCTACGAAGGGCCCTGGGTGTCGGAGCGGTTCACGGCCATTCGGAAGTTCATTGAAACCGAGCCGGAGGCTCTGTTTCCGGTGACCCGGCAGATCATCGGCAGCGGCGCGGCGCCCACAGCGGCCGATGCCTTTTCCGCCCAGTACCGGCTCCAGGCCCTGCGGCGGCGCACGGAAGCAGTCTGGGATTCGGTGGATCTGATGATCACGCCGTCCGCCGGCACTATCTATACCATCGAGCAGGTCAATGCGGACCCGGTGCAGTTGAACAGCAACCTGGGGTACTACACCAACTTCATGAACCTGCTGGACTACAGCGCGTTGGCCGTGCCGGCGGGCTTCCTGCCCAGCGGACTGCCGTTCGGGGTCACCCTGTTCGCGCCCGCATTTTACGACCAGGACCTGCTTGCCGTCGGCGACAGGCTGCAACGGGCGGGCGTGGACCGGCTCGCCACCGCCGAGCGTGATCTCCCGCAGGATGAGCCGGTGCAGGCGCATCACACCCACGTGATCCCAGTGGCGGTATGCGGTGCCCACATGTCGGGCCTTCCGCTCAACCACCAACTGAGCGGGCGCAAGGCCAGACAGGTGGCCTCCACCCGGTCTGCTCCGGAATACCGGTTTTTCGTTTTGCCGGGTGGCCCACCGGAACGGCCGGGCATGGTGCATGTGGGGGCCGGCGGCGCCAGTGTCGAACTGGAGATCTGGGAGGTGCCTGCCGACCGGTTTGGCTCCTTCGTGGCGGGTATCCCCGCGCCCCTGGGTATCGGCAAGGTGCGGCTGGCTGACGGTGGCGAGGTGCCGGGCTTTATCTGCGAGGCGGCGGGCGCCGAGGGCGCGACCGAGATCACGGAGCTGGGGTCCTGGCGTGCGTGGCTAGAACGGCGTCAGCCCAACACGTAGACGTCGAAGCGGGTGCTCTTGCCGGTGATGCGGTGGCTGGGCTCCGGCCCGGCCAGTGCCGGCGCCTTGCGCGGGCGTTTCACCACAACGCGTTGACGCGCCGTGCGAAGCGCGGTTTCCAGCAGTCCGGGCGGGTCCGGATCGGTGCCCAGGAGTTGCTGTAACAGCTGCATGTCCTTGCGGGACTTGGCCGCCTTGCCGGTTTCCGGGTACATGGGATCCAGGTAGACCACGTCCGGGCGTTCCGGCCCGGCGCGTTCCCGCATGAAGGCGATCGCATCACCGGGGTACAGGTGAAGGTGGGCCGCCAGCCCTGCACCGTCAGGTGACTGGTCCAGGCGCTCCAGCGCATCGGCCAGCATGGCGGCAAGCACCGGCGATCGCTCCGCCATCCACACGACGCAACCGCGTTCGGCCAACAGCGCGGCGTCGCGCCCCAGGCCGGCCGTGGCGTCCAGCACCGTGGGCCGCTGTCCGCGGCGCGCACCCACGGCGCGGATCAGGCCCTCGGTTGCAGCGCTGGCCTGACGCAGTCGGCGGTTTCCCAGCCACTGGATGCGAACCCCCTGGCCGGGGCGCATCTCCACGCGGCGCAGTTCCAACCCATCCGTTGTGACCGCAAGGCGTAACACCGGGCCGTTATCCTGCGGGGCGAGCAGGGGCAGCCCAAGCCGGCTGGCGAGTCCGTGAGCCGCGTGGAGCAGCGCTTCGTGGTCGTAACAGATGGCGCAGGCCGGGCCAGATGCGGGTTCATGTGGCATTGACAATTGCGGTACGTCGCTTCGCTTTGGCGGCCCGGCGGGCTGTGAAGTATGCTCATGGAATACCGAGCATGCTGCAGAACGTCGGGAACGGCAAGGTGCAGCCGGTAAGGTTCGATTCACCCCGGCCGGGGTGCAACATAAGGTGGACGCCATGACGGACAAATCCAGAACAGCCCAGGAAGTCGATCACGAGCAGGTCAAACGCACCCTTGCGGAGATCACCGAAAAGAGTCAGCGGCTGGTCAAGGATTTCCTCTCA